>NZ_JBXAFK010000080.1:0-24107 GCF_058793055.1 Pseudomonas sp. MPR-R2A5 | reverse complement strand
ACTGAGCCCTGTAGCGTACAGGACCCGGTCCGCTGTAGCCTAACCAACAGCTGTCCAGCTTTTGGGGCGCACTTCACCACCGCTATCGGGGGCAAGCCCCCTCCCACATTTTTGACCGCATTTCAGCCTGAAATGGGTTAGACGTTCAGGTAGTCCAGGATCCCTTCGGCGGCGTTACGGCCTTCGAAGATCGCGGTTACCACCAGGTCAGAGCCGCGCACCATATCGCCACCGGCGAAGATTTTCGGGTTGCTGGTCTGGTGCTTGTACTGGCCTTGTTCCGGGGCGACGACGCGGCCCTGGCTGTCGGTCTGGATTTCGAACTGCTCGAACCAGGGGGCCGGGCTTGGGCGGAAGCCGAACGCAATGACCACGGCGTCGGCCGGGATGATCTCTTCGGAGCCCGGGATCGGCTCGGGGCTGCGACGGCCACGGGCGTCCGGTTCGCCGAGACGGGTCTCGACCACCTTCACGCCTTCGACACGGTCTTCACCCACGATGGCGATCGGCTGGCGGTTGTAGAGGAACTTCACGCCTTCTTCCTTGGCGTTCTTCACCTCTTTGCGCGAGCCAGGCATGTTGGCTTCGTCACGACGGTAGGCACAGGTCACCGACTTGGCGCCCTGGCGAATCGAGGTGCGGTTGCAGTCCATCGCGGTGTCACCACCACCCAGCACCACGACCTTCTTGCCCTTCATGTCGACGAAATCTTCCGGCGACTTTTCAAAGCCCAGGTTGCGGTTGACGTTGGCGATCAGGAAATCCAAGGCGTCATACACGCCCGGCAGATCCTCACCGGCAAAGCCGCCCTTCATGTAGGTGTAGGTGCCCATGCCCATGAACACGGCATCGTATTCGGCGAGCAGTTGCTCCATGGTCACGTCTTTACCGATTTCGGTGTTCAGGCGGAACTCGATGCCCATGCCGGTGAACACTTCACGACGGTTGCTCAGTACGGTTTTTTCCAGCTTGAACTCGGGGATACCGAAGGTCAGCAGGCCGCCGATTTCCGGGTTCTTGTCGAACACCACCGGGGTCACGCCGCCACGCACCAGCACGTCGGCACAGCCCAGGCCCGCCGGGCCCGCACCGATGATCGCCACGCGCTTGCCCGTCGGTTTGACCTTGGACATGTCCGGACGCCAGCCCATGGCGAACGCGGTGTCGGTGATGTACTTCTCCACCGAACCGATGGTCACCGCGCCGAAGCCGTCGTTAAGGGTGCAGGCACCCTCGCACAGACGGTCTTGCGGGCACACCCGGCCGCAGACTTCCGGCAAGGTGTTGGTCTGGTGCGACAGCTCGGCGGCGGCGAGGATGTTGCCCTCGGCCACCAGCTTGAGCCAGTTGGGAATGAAGTTGTGCACCGGGCACTTCCATTCGCAATACGGGTTACCGCAACCCAGGCAGCGGTGGGCCTGGTCGGCCGACTGCTGGGGTTTGAAGGGTTCGTAGATTTCCACGAACTCTTTCTTGCGTTGACGCAACAGTTTCTTCTTCGGATCTTTGCGCCCGACATCGATGAACTGGAAGTCGTTATTCAGACGTTCAGCCATGTTAAAACCTCATCAAACTCTTCAGGCGCATATCACTGCGGGTTGGCACGGATGCTGGAAAGCAACGATTTCAGGTTGGCAGCCTTGGGCTTGACCAGCCAGAAACGACGCAGGTAATCATCGAGGTTCTCGGCGAGGTTACGACCCCATTCGCTGCCGGTTTCCTCGACGTACTCGTCCAGCACGTGCTGCAAGTGGTTACGGTAGGATTCCATCGCTTCGCCGCTGATCCGCTGGATCTCGACCAACTCGTGGTTGACCCGGTCGACGAAGGTGTTGTCCTGGTCCAGCACGTAGGCGAAACCGCCGGTCATGCCCGAACCGAAGTTGTAGCCGGTCTTGCCCAGTACCGCGACAAAGCCCCCGGTCATGTACTCGCAGCAGTGATCGCCAGTGCCTTCCACCACGGTGTGGGCACCGGAGTTACGCACGGCGAAACGCTCACCGGCCGTACCGGCGGCGAACAGCTTGCCGCCCGTGGCGCCATACAAGCAGGTGTTGCCGATGATGGCACTGTCCTGGGTCTTGTAGACGCTGCCTTTGGGCGGAACGATGACCAGCTTGCCGCCGGTCATGCCCTTGCCCACGTAGTCGTTGGCGTCACCTTCCAGGTACATGTGCAGGCCACCGGCGTTCCACACGCCAAAGCTCTGGCCCGCAGTGCCCTTGAAGCGGAAGGTGATCGGCGCTTTCGCCATGCCTTGGTTGCCGTGCTTGCGCGCGATTTCGCCGGAGATGCGGGCGCCGATGGAACGGTCGCAGTTGCAGATATCCAAAGCGAATTCGCCACCGCTGGCATCGTTGATCGAGGAAGCAGCCATCTCGACCATCTTCTCGGCCAGCAGGCCCTTGTCGAACGGTGGGTTGCGGTCCACCTGGCAGAATTGAGGCTTGTCTGCCGGGATGTGATCGCTGCCCAACAGTGGCGTCAGGTCCAGGTGCTGTTGCTTGGCGGTCTGGCCTTCGAGGACGTCCAGCAGATCGGTACGACCGATCAGCTCTTCGAGGGAGCGCACGCCCAGCTTGGCCAGCCACTCACGGGTTTCTTCGGCGACGTAGGTGAAGAAATTCACCACCATGTCGACGGTGCCGATGTAGTGATCCTTGCGCAGCTTCTCGTTCTGAGTGGCGACGCCGGTGGCGCAGTTGTTCAGGTGGCAGATGCGCAGGTATTTGCAGCCCAGGGCGATCATTGGCGCGGTGCCGAAGCCGAAGCTTTCGGCGCCGAGGATCGCGGCCTTGATCACGTCGAGGCCGGTTTTCAGGCCGCCGTCGGTCTGCACGCGCACTTTGCCACGCAGGTCGTTGCCGCGCAGGGTCTGGTGGGTTTCAGCCAGGCCCAGTTCCCACGGCGCACCGGCGTACTTGATGGAGGTCAGCGGTGAAGCACCGGTGCCGCCGTCGTAGCCGGAGATGGTGATCAGGTCGGCATAGGCCTTGGCCACGCCAGCGGCGATGGTACCGACGCCCGCTTCTGCTACCAGTTTCACCGAGACCAGCGCCTGCGGGTTGACTTGTTTCAGGTCGAAAATCAGCTGCGACAAGTCTTCAATCGAGTAGATGTCGTGGTGCGGCGGCGGCGAAATCAGGGTCACGCCCGGCACTGCGTAACGCAGCTTGGCGATCAAACCGTTGACCTTGCCGCCTGGCAGCTGGCCGCCTTCGCCGGGCTTGGCGCCTTGGGCAACCTTGATCTGCAGCACTTCGGCGTTGACCAGGTACTCCGGGGTCACCCCGAAACGGCCCGTCGCCACTTGCTTGATTTTCGAGCTCTTGATGGTGCCGTAGCGCGCCGGGTCTTCACCGCCTTCACCGGAGTTGGAACGCGCACCCAGGCGGTTCATGGCTTCGGCCAGGGCTTCATGGGCCTCAGGCGACAAGGCGCCCAGGGAGATACCGGCGGAGTCGAAGCGCTTGAGGATCGATTCCAGCGGTTCGATGTCGCTGATGGCCAGCGGCGTGTCCAGGGTCTTGACCTTGAACAGGTCGCGGATCATCGACACCGGGCGGTTATCCACCAGCGCGGTGTATTCCTTGAACTTGGCGTAGTCGCCCTGCTGCACGGCGGCTTGCAGGGTGCTGACCACGTCCGGGTTGTAGGCGTGGTATTCGCCACCGTGGACGAACTTGAGCAGGCCACCTTGCTGGATCGGCTTGCGCGCGCTCCAGGCTTCGGCGGCCAGGGCTTTCTGTTCGGCTTCGATATCGACGAAACGCGCACCCTTGATGCGGCTCGGCACGCCACGGAAGCTCAGCTCGCAGACTTCTTCGGACAGGCCGATCGCTTCGAACAATTGAGCACCGCGGTACGAGGTGACGGTGGAGATGCCCATCTTCGACAGGATCTTCAACAGGCCCTTGGTGATGCCCTTGCGGTAGTTCTTGAACACCTCATAGAGGTCGCCCAGTACTTCACCGGTACGGATCAGGTCACCCAACACTTCATAAGCAAGGAACGGGTACACCGCCGAGGCGCCGAAGCCGATCAACACCGCAAAGTGGTGCGGGTCACGGGCGGTGGCGGTTTCCACGAGGATGTTGGAGTCGCAGCGCAGGCCTTTTTCGGTCAGGCGATGGTGTACTGCACCAGTGGCCAGGGAGGCGTGGATCGGCAACTTGCCCGGCGCGATATGGCGGTCGGTCAGCACGATCTGGGTACGCCCGGCGCGCACAGCCTCTTCGGCCTGGTCGGCGACGTTGCGCACAGCGGCTTCAAGGCCGAGGCTCTCGTCGTAGTTCAGGTCGATGATCTGGCGGTCGAAGCCCGGACGCTCCAGGGTCATCAACGAACGCCACTTGGCCGGGGAAATGACCGGCGAGCTGAGGATCACGCGGGAGGCGTGCTCAGGCGACTCCTGGAAGATGTTGCGCTCGGCACCGAGGCAGACTTCCAGGGACATCACGATGGCTTCGCGCAGCGGGTCGATCGGTGGGTTGGTCACCTGGGCGAACTGCTGGCGGAAATAGTCGTACGGCGTGCGCACACGCTGGGACAGCACGGCCATCGGCGTGTCGTCACCCATGGAGCCGACGGCTTCGTAGCCTTGCTCGCCAAGCGGGCGCAGCACCTGGTCGCGCTCTTCGAACGTGACCTGGTACATCTTCATGTACTGCTTGAGCTGGTCGATGTCGTAGAACGCCGAACCGTGGTCGTTGTCTTCCATGGTCGCCTGGATGCGCAGGGCATTCTTGCGCAGCCATTGCTTGTAGGGGTGACGGGACTTCAGGCGGTTGTCGATCGCATCGGTGTCGAGGATCTGCCCGGTTTCGGTGTCCACGGCCAGGATCTGGCCAGGGCCGACGCGGCCTTTGGCGATCACGTCTTGCGGCTGGTAGTTCCACACGCCGATTTCCGACGCCAGGGTGATGAAACCGTTGGTGGTGGTCACCCAACGCGCCGGGCGCAGGCCGTTACGGTCGAGCAGGCACACCGCGTAGCGGCCGTCGGTCATCACCACGCCGGCCGGGCCGTCCCAGGGTTCCATGTGCATCGAGTTGTATTCATAGAACGCCCGCAGGTCGGGGTCCATGGTCTCGACGTTCTGCCACGCAGGCGGAATGATCATGCGCACGCCACGGAACAGGTCGATGCCGCCGGTGACCATCAGCTCGAGCATGTTGTCCATGCTGGAGGAGTCGGAACCGACGCGGTTGACCAGCGGGCCGAGCTCTTCGAGGTCCATCAAATCGTTGGCGAACTTGGTGCGACGGGCCACGGCCCAGTTACGGTTGCCAGTGATGGTGTTGATCTCGCCGTTGTGGGCGAGGAAGCGGAATGGCTGGGCCAGCGGCCATTTCGGCAGGGTGTTGGTGGAGAAGCGCTGGTGGAACACGCAGATTGCGGTTTGCAGGCGCTCATCGCTCAGGTCTGGATAGAAGGCGGTGAGGTCCGCCGGCATCATCAGGCCTTTATAAATGATGGTCTTGTGGGAAAAGCTGCAGATGTAGTGATCGGTGTCGGCAGCGTTGGCCACGGACGAACGACGACGGGACGTGAACAGCTTGATCGCCATGTCCTGGTCGCTCAGGCCATCGCCCGCGATAAACACTTGTTCGATCTGCGGCAGGCGCTCCAAGGCCAGGCGGCCGAGCACGCTGGTGTCGATCGGCACTTTGCGCCAGCCGACGAGTTGCAGGCCGGCAGCCAGGATTTCGCGGTTCATGTTCTCGCGAGCGGCTTCGGCTTTGACCGGGTCCTGGTTGAAAAACACCATGCCCACGGCGTACTGCTTGGGCAGGTCGACAGCGAAATGCTGTTTGGCGACGGCGCGCAGGAACAGGTCGGGCTTTTGAATCAGCAAGCCACAACCGTCACCGGTCTTGCCGTCGGCGTTGATCCCACCGCGGTGGGTCATGCAGGTCAGGGCCTCGATGGCCGTTTGCAAAAGGGTATGACTGGGCTCGCCCTGCATATGGGCAATCAGGCCGAAACCGCAGTTATCCTTGAATTCATCGGGTTGGTACAGACCTGCTTTCATAGACACTTTCTCACCAGGCTGCCTCTTATATCGAGGCAAATTTCTTTTCAATTCAACCGGTTACCTTCCACGCCGAACGTACGCCGGCTTTGCGGGGGCAAAAGGGAGGTCATTGTACACACCGACACAGACGCCCACAAATTTAGCGACGAAATGTCGCAAATCTATGTCGCATTTATGAAAGGTTTAAAGCGATATGCTGTGCTAGTCAAAACTTTTTTAATTCTGACCGCTACGACTCAAAAGCTACTGTGACGCAGACACCACAAAGCGCGCGGCCTTCAGGGCTGCACGCTTTGTTGTTTTTTTGAGGTGCCGAGAGGGCGGCCTGGGTAAGGCCGCCGGATCTTCAGCGAGTTGTTGCCAGTTCTTGTTGAACGCTGGCGACAGTGCGAGGCCAAGGTTTACCAGCCTGAACCTTCGCTGGCAAGGCCTTGATAGCGGATTCAGCTGCTGCGCGGCTGGAGAAGTTGCCGTAAGTGATCACGTAGAGAGGCTTGCCGTTGAGCACTTTCTTGAAATAACGGTACTCGCCGCCCTGCTCTTTCACGAACGCCTGGGCGTTGGCTTCGGAACTGGTGCCGAGAATCTGCACCACGAAGTTACCGGTAGGCTGGCTGCTGTACCAGCTGCTGCCGGCGGCACCGGCCTTGGCAACGGTCACGGGTTTTTCAGCAGGCTTGGCGGCCGGCGCCGGGGCTGGCTTGGCGACCGGTGCAGCTGCGACGGGCTTGGTGACAGGCGCAGGCTTGGCGGTCGCGACCGTCGGCGCTGGTGTCGGTTTTGCCGCCGGCTGACCGGCTGGCACGCCCGCAGGTGGCGCGGTGGTGGTCACGGTCGGCGGCGTGGCGCTGGAGCCTTCTACCGGCACGCCGTCGTCGCCTTCGGAGATGCCACCGGCTTCTTCGGCAAGCGGGCCGCGCATGACCGGCTGGCCCACCATCGGCAGGCTGGTCGGTTGACCGGAGTTGGCGAATTCTACGTTTGGCGTGGGCTTGCCCAGTGGCAACTGCGCCTGTTCGGTTGGCGCGCCAGCGGTCGTCGGCGCCTTGCTGCGGCCCGGGATCAACCAGGCGGCGGCAACGGCGACCACGACCACGGCGGAAATGGCCAATACGTGCTTCTTAGGCATAGTGAACCCCATCTTTGGACGCTTGACCGCAGAGCGGCTGGCAATCATGGCTTCGATCATTGCATCGCGGGCGACCTGATTGATGGTGCCAGGCCAGCCGTCGGAGCTTTCGTGAATATCAGAGATCTGTTGAGCGGAGAAAAGTTCGATGCCCTGCCCGGCGCCTTCGAGGCGTTGGGCCAGATATTCACGGGTTTCTTCCTCTTCGTAAGGCTGCAACTCAATGACGTGGAACAGCTCCTGTTCGCCACTGATCTGCTCCAGATCGGCGATCAGCGACGACTCACCGAACAGGAACACATGCGGGCGACCTTCCGGCGTACCGGCGGCCAGCGCCAACAGCGCTTCCAGGGCGGATTCGTCAAGCTGCTCGGCGTCATCCACCAGCAGGTAGACCTCCTGGCCGGTCAGGCCCAGTTGCACCACCTGCTTGAGAATCGCGTTCGGCTCGGCAGTGGGCACATCAAGAGCCTGGGCCACCTGGCGCAGTACACCCGCCGCATCACCGGCACCGCGAGCCGATACTACGACGCTCTGTACCGATTGCTTGTTGGTACTGGCGACCAGCGCCTGGCGCAACAGGGTCTTGCCACTGCCCAGTGGGCCGGTGACCACCAGCAGCAACTGGCTGTAGCGCGCTAGATGGTGCAACTGGCCGAGCACCGGCTTGCGCTGGGCCGGGAAAAATTTGAAACCAGGCACCCGTGGAGCAAAAGGGTCGTGGCTTAACTGGTAATGGCCGAGGAACGCCTCGTCGGCATGCAAACTAGTCATCGGGATCTTATTAACCTTTAAGCTGGGCCAGGGCGCGGTAATCCGCTCCCAGCGTGGCCTGTAAAATCTCTTTCGGATAATCGTCGGTCACTACCGCTTCACCCATGTGGCGCAGCAGCACCAGTCGCAGTCGACCGTCGATCACTTTCTTGTCTATCGCCATATGTTCGAGGAAGTCTGCCTCGGTCATCTCGGTAGGCGGGATGACCGGCAAGCCGGCGCGCTGGAACAGGCGGATACCGCGATCACGCTCCTGGGCGCTGATCCAGCCCAGGCGTTGGGACATCTCCAATGCCATCACTGTGCCAGCCGCTACGGCCTCTCCATGCAACCACACACCATAGCCCATGTGGGTTTCGATCGCATGGCCGAAGGTGTGCCCGAGGTTCAAGGTGGCCCGTACGCCGGACTCCCGTTCATCGGCGTTCACCACCAACGCCTTGGCGGCGCAGGAGCGGGAAATCGCTTCGGTCAGCGCCACCTGGTCGAGGGCGCGCAGGGCGTCGACGTGTTCTTCCAGCCAGGTCAGGAACGGTTCGTCGCAGATCAGCCCGTACTTGATGACTTCGGCCAGCCCCGCCGACAGCTCGCGCGGTGGCAATGTGTTGAGGGTCGCGGTGTCGATCAGCACGGCTTGAGGCTGATAAAACGCACCCACCATGTTCTTGCCCAGCGGGTGGTTGATGCCAGTCTTGCCGCCCACCGACGAATCAACCTGGGACAACAGGGTGGTGGGCACCTGGATAAAGTCCACGCCACGCTGGTAACAGGCGGCCGCAAAGCCGGCCATGTCACCGATCACGCCGCCGCCGAGGGCGACCACGGTGGTGCGGCGGTCATGGCGTGCGGTGAGCAGACCATCGAAGATCAGTTGCAGGGTTTCCCAGTTCTTGTGGGCTTCGCCGTCGGGCAATACCACGGAGATCACCGAATAAGCCGCCAGGCTGCGGCTCAGACGCTCAAGATACAGCGGCGCGACCGTTTCGTTGGAGATGATCGCCACTTGCCGCCCGGCAATGTGCGGTGCGAGCAACTCGGGCTGGTCCAGCAGACCTTCGCCAATATGGATCGGGTAGCTGCGCTCGCCTAGATCGACCTTAAGTGTCTGCATGTGTCCCCGCGTTGAAGATGTTTTGACGACCGGTAACGTCGAAATCCGACGCCACCTGATGGCTCTACGCCACACCCCGCAGGGTGATAACGCGCCGCCGAGAATAACGCATTTCGGGCCTGGCTTTAACGGGGTGGCAACCGTTGCAGGCGCTCAAGAATGTCGAGTACCACCATACGAGGCGGCCGCTCATCGGTTTCCACCACCAGATCGGCGATTTCCCGATACAACGGATCGCGCAGCGCCAGCAGATCCCGCAAGGTTTTCGCCGGGTCGGCGGTGCGCAGCAATGGGCGATTGCGATCGCGAGCAGTGCGGCCCACCTGCTGCTCGACCGACGCATGCAGATAGACCACCCGACCACCGGCATGCAGGGCCCGGCGATTTTCCTCGCGCATCACCGCGCCACCGCCGGTCGCCAATACCACGCCATCGCAGCCGCACAGCTCGGCAATCATCGCCTGCTCGCGGTCGCGAAAGCCCAGCTCGCCTTCCTTATCGAAGATCCATGGGATATTGGCGCCCGTGCGCAATTCAATTTCCTTGTCGGAATCTTTGAATGGCAGGCGCAGCTCTTTGGCCAGCAAACGGCCGATGGTGCTTTTGCCAGCGCCCATCGGTCCTACAAGAATCAAATTTCGCACAGAATCAACGACTCACAGCAATCGCCTGGTTATTCATAATACGCGGAGTCAGGAATACCAGCAGCTCGGATTTTTTCTCCGCCAGCACATCGCGCCGGAAAAGGCGGCCAAGATACGGCACATCGCCGAAAAATGGCACTTTATCTACCACTTTGCTTTGGGTATTCGAGAAAACCCCGCCGATGACGATGGTCTCGCCATCCTTGACCAGCACCTTCGCGTTCACCTCGTTTTTCTTGATCGGCGGTACGTCGTTGAGCTTGTTCAGGTAGTCGGGCTCGTCCTTGGTGACCTTGACCTCCATGATCACGCGGTCGTCAGGCGTGATTTGCGGGGTGACCTCCAGTGACAGCGAGGCCTCCTTGAAGGACACCGAGGTGGCGCCACTGGAGCTGGATTCCTGGTAGGGGATCTCGGTGCCCTTGAGGATGCGCGCGGTTTCCTTGTCGGACGTCACTACCTTGGGTTGCGAGACGATTTCGCCATTGCCGGTCTTCTCCATGGCCGTCAGTTCCAAGTCCAGCAGCAGGTTATCGGTGATAAACGCGACGCCCAGCCCTGAGGTGCCCGTAACCGCGCCCAGGTCGACAAAGGGCGAACTGGGCGGGTTATCCGGCAGTTCCTCGCCGCTCGCCAAGGGTTTGCTGATACCACCTGCGCCCCACTTGCCGTGACTCAATCGACCGCCCCAACGCGCGCCCAGGCTTTTGTCATAGTCAACGTTGGCCTCGACAATCCGCGCCTCGATCATCACCTGGCGCACCGGGATGTCCAACTGCGCCACGATCCGCCGCAGCTCCTCCAAGCGCTCGCCGGTCTGGTAGGCGATGATGTTATTGGTGCGATCATCCACCGCCACCGAACCGCGCTCATCGGTCGCGCCCTCGTGCCCCGTCACCGACTGGAACAGCTTGGCTAGGTCCGCTGCCTTGGCGTAGTTGACCTGTAACAGTTCGCGGCGCAGTGGCGCGAGTTCGGCCATCTGCCGCCGCGACTCCAGGGTCAGCAGTTCGCGGGCGGCCAGCTCGTCGGCAGGCGCCACCAGCAAGACACCGGCCTTGATGCGCTTGTCCAAGCCCTTGCTTTGCAACACCAGGTCCAGGGCTTGATCCCAGGGCACGTCCCTGAGCCGCAGGGTGATCGCGCCCTGCACTTCGTCGCTGGCCACCAGATTGAGGCCCGCCACATCGGCGATATGTTGCAGCACCGCGCGTAGCTCGATGTTCTGGAAATTGAGGCTCAGCTTGTCGCCGGAGTAGCTCGGCGACGCGCTTTCGGGTGGCGGCAGCTGGATCAGGTCCACACGATTGGGCACAGCGAAAACCATCGGTGCCGTGAACGCTATCCATAGCGCCACACCGAAGGACGAGAAAGTCCTTTTCATTGTTTGATTCCGTTATGAGTTGACGTTGAGTACGAGGGTTCGTGGGCGCTCCAGCCAGGCACCCTGTTCATTCGGGAAAAGCTCGACCAGTTCGACATGACCATCATGAATGGCGGTCACCCGACCATGGTCGGGCCCCAGGTAGTCACCCACTGCGAGCCGATGCACCGCGGAGGCCGCCCGCAGCAGGGCAAAGCGCTGCACACCACGGGACAGCGTGCCGACCATTTCGAACTGGTCGATAGCGATAGCTTCGAGCGCGCCTCGTGGCCGCGCGAAGTCGGGGGCCTGGGTTGGCCGGCCTGGCGTGTGATGTACCTGCAACGCGGGCGGCTGGAAGGGATCGCGCAAGGACGAAGCGTCGTAGACAAAGTGCGGCCGCGGCTCGACGCCCTGGCCGAGCTCTACCGACCGGACACCTGGCGACGTACGCCGATAGGTCCTGGCCTGCAGGTCGAGGCGCAGCAGTGGCCCATCAGATCGCAGCGCCAGATCGTGTACCGTGACGATTCGCGACAACCCGGCCAGAGCGCTCAGGAATGTCGCCAGGTCGTGATACCCCCCGGTGACAGCCATTTGCACGGGCTGCTCGATATACAAGGCGTGCGCCTGCTCATCCAACAGGACGATGCCCTCGACTGCCAAGCCATTGGCGACGCCCAACCGCGCTATGTCTTCAAGCAGCCTTGGCACTTCAGCCTCTTGGGACAACGCCTGCAAAAGCCCGGCGAAGCGCTGTTGCATCGCCTGGAACTGTTGGGTTTGCTGTTCAAGCGCGGCGACCAGCCCAACTTTCTCGGCGAGCTGCTGCCGCAAGCCTCCTTCCTGCACCTCGAGTACCTTCAACCGGTCCCGCGACGGACTCAGGCATGCAGCCTCGCCCACTACCAGCACCAGGCCGGCGAGCGCGCAGCCGAGCAGGACCTTGCCAGGCAAGGGCCATTTCGCAGCGTGGTGAGAGAGTGCAAAAAAGTCGAGCCTGGGCAGGCTCATGGCTGGGCCTCGGTGGACGCTCCCTGGCGTACCATCAATTGAAACCCGTTGCTGCCCCGCTCGCCTTCCGCCCGCACCTGTTGCAGACGCGTCGCGTGGGCGCCTTCGGAGGCGTCCAGGCGGCGCATCAACTGGGCGATATCCTGGCTCGAATCAGCGCTGCCGCTGATGCTCACCGTATTGCCCTTTGCCACGACCTCATGCAGATGTACGCCATCAGGCACCGCACGGGCCAGTTGATCCAACAACCGCGCGCTGCCGGAGCGGGCGTCATGCAGGTCCTGCACGACTTTCATGCGCTCCGCCAGTTGCTGGCTTTGCACCTGCAGGTCGTCGATGGTCTTGATGCGCGCGTCCTGGACAGTGATTTCCTTGCCCAGGTGATTGTTACGCGTCACCTGCCGGTCGATCGCCTGGTCGATAACCTGGTCCGCCAGCCATACCGCCGCCAGAGCCACGCAGGCAAACGCCAGCAACAGCATCAGGAGATACTTGCGCCGCCGCTCCGCCAGTGCCTGGCGCCAGGGCAAAAGATTGATTCGTGTCATCCAGCGAAACTCCTCAGGGCCAACCCGCAGGCTACTCCCATCCCTTGGGCATCCAAGGCCCACTGTGCGCCATCGACTCGACGGCCCGGCGTGAAGCTGGCGAAATCCTGACTGCTTGCGCGCGCCAATGCAAACCCTTCCACATCGACCACTCGCGGCACCAACCCGGCCAAGGCCAGAACCGCCTCACGCGCCTCGACCTGCTCCTTGAGGCATGCCGCCAGCAACACCTCGACCCGCTTCGGGTCCGCGGCCGATGGACCGCGCACCTGAAAGTCCAGGGCCATCTCCTCCAATGGGTAGGGAATGTATTGGTCTGCCTCCACCAGGATCATGCTGGCCATTTCATCGTCACTGAGCCCTGCCTCCATTTCGATCACCCGCGTGATCACCGAGGACCCAGACACGGCAATCGCCGCCTGCCGGGCCGACGTATGCAGCCGGGACAACGCCTGCTGCAGCGCCAGCCCGATGCCCTCAAGGTCGAGCAACGTGCCATCGACCACCGCGCGGGCCGGCAGGGCCTGCGTGGCATAGCCTTGAACGGTGTAGCCGCTGGCTGAACGCCCCAGCTCGACCAGTTTGATCCCCGCTTCATTGATATCGACCCCCAGGACGGTGTCGACTTTTCGCCTGAAAAATCCCTTTACCATAAAACTCCTCATTGCTTTCCCTGTCATACCGCCTGATTGCGGCCGGGCACCCTGCATTCGGTCGGCTTGTTTAAGAGGCGCGAATGACGCCCCAAGGCGAAAAATGCTTTAATGCCCAGCGTTTTTTCCCGCTTTTTATCTGCAGGTCGGGTCGATCCATCGTTTCCCATGCATACCCCGGCGCCTAACTCATTCTTTTCTCTGGAAATCCAAAAGCCTTGATTCGTCTGCTGAAGTTTTTCGGGTACTCCATCATCGCGATCGTCTGCGGGCTACTGCTCGTACTCAGCGGGGCCTACCTCTACCTTAGTCCGGGTTTGCCCTCTGTAGAGGCCCTGAGAAGCATCCAGTTGCAGATTCCTTTGCGGGTCTACAGCAGCGATGAAAAACTGATCGCGGAGTTCGGCGAAATGCGCCGTACCCCGATCCGTTTCGCCGACATCCCGCCCAATTTCATCAGCGCATTGCTGTCGGCTGAAGACGATAATTTCGCCAACCACTACGGTGTCGACCCCAGCAGCCTGGTACGGGCCGCCACGCAGTTGGTCAAAAGCGGACACATTCAATCCGGCGGCAGCACCATCACCATGCAGGTGGCGAAGAACTTCTTCCTCACCAGCGAACGCAGTTTTTCGCGTAAAGCCACCGAGATTCTCCTGGCCTTACAGATCGAACGTCAGCTGACCAAGGACGAAATCCTCGAGCTGTACGTCAACAAGATCTACCTGGGCAACCGCGCCTACGGCATCGAAGCCGCATCCCAGGTGTACTACGGCAAGTCGATTCGTGACGCCAGCCTGGCGCAGATGGCGATGATTGCCGGCCTGCCCAAGGCGCCGTCGCGCTTCAACCCCCTGGCCAACCCGGCGCGCAGTAAAGAACGCCGCGACTGGATCCTGGGCCGCATGTACAAGCTGGGCAAGATCGACCAGGCCGCCTATGAAAGTGCGGTGGCCGAGCCGCTGAACGCCAGCTACCACGTGCCGACGCCGGAAGTGAACGCCCCGTATATCGCCGAGATGGCGCGGGCCGAGATGGTCGGCCGCTATGGCAGCGATGCCTATACCGAAGGTTTCCGCGTCACGACCACAGTGTCGAGCGACTTGCAGGAAATCGCGAATACCTCGTTGCATTCCGGCCTGATCACCTACGATCAGCGCCACGGCTATCGCGGCCCTGAGTCGCGCCTGCCGGGCAAGACCCTGAGCGCCTGGACCGCCGAGCTGGGCAAGCAGCGCGCGATCAGCGGCCTGGAGCCGGCCATCGTCATCCAGGTGCAAAAGGATGGCCTGCAGGTACTGACCCGTACCGGCGAAGCCCATGTCGCATGGGACAGCATGAAATGGGCACGCCCATTCCTGAATACCAACAGCATGGGCCCAATGCCCAAGCAGCCGTCAGACGTGGCGCAGGTGGGTGACCTGATCCGCGTGCAACGCCAGAAAGACGACAGCCTCAAATTCAGCCAACTCCCCGTGGCCCAGGGCGCCTTGGTGTCCCTCGACCCACAGAACGGCGCAATCCGCTCCCTGGTCGGCGGCTTTGCCTTCGAGCAGAGCAACTACAACCGCGCGACCCAGGCCAAGCGCCAACCGGGTTCGAGCTTCAAGCCGTTCATCTACAGCGCCGCACTGGATAACGGCTACACCGCCGCCAGCCTGGTCAACGACGCGCCGATCGTGTTTGTCGATGAGTACCTGGACAAGGTCTGGCGCCCCAAGAACGACACCAACACGTTCCTCGGCCCGATTCGTATCCGCGAGGCGCTGTATAAGTCGCGCAACCTGGTGTCGATCCGCCTGCTGCAGGCGATGGGCGTAGGCAAGACCATCGACTACATCACCCGCTTTGGTTTCGCCAAGTCGGACCTGCCACCCAACTTGTCCCTGGCCCTGGGTACGGCGACCCTCACGCCGATGGAAATCGCCACCGGCTGGAGCACCTTCGCCAACGGCGGCTACAAGATCACGCCCTACCTGATCGACAAGATCGAAAGCCGCAATGGCGATACCCTGTTCACCGCCAACCCGCCACGCGTGCCGGGTGACGTGGTCAACGGCGTGGCAGCCAGCGATGGCATTGCGGCGCCTAGCCACGGTGGTATCACCATCGAGCCGACCCCAGGCACCGCCCCCGTAGCACCGGGCGCCGCCGCCACCGACCCACAGGTACCCGCCGTGGCAGAGCGCGTGGTCGACGGTCGCACCACTTATATCCTCAACAGCATCCTCGAAGACGTGATCAAGAAGGGTACCGGCCGCCGCGCCCTGGCCCTGGGCCGCGCGGATATCGCAGGCAAGACCGGTACGACCAACGAATCCAAGGATGCCTGGTTCTCCGGCTACAACGGCGACTACGTGACCACCGTCTGGACGGGCTTCGACCAACCGGAAAGCCTTGGCCGCCGCGAGTTCGGTGGCACCGTCGCATTGCCGATCTGGATGAGCTACATGGGCGCGGCATTGAAGGACAAACCGCTGCATACCCAACCGGAACCTGAAGGCATCCTGAGCCTGCGGATCGACCCGGTGAGTGGCCGTGCGGCATCGCCGAGCACCCCGAATGCGTACTTCGAGCTGTTCAAGAGCGAAGACACCCCGCCCTCGGTCAACGAGCTGGGCAATGGCGTTGCACCGGGCAGCCCGCTGCCAGCGGATGAGGCGGCGCCGATCGATTTGTTCTGACCTGGGCCTCAGCCTACGCAGAACCCAATGTGGGAGGGGGCTTGCCCCCGATAGCAGTGGACCAGCCAGCTCATCGAGTGACTGACACACCGCTATCGGGGGCAAGCCCCCTCCCACATTTGGGACTTCTAAAATCTTCAGATAACGGTCACCCAACAAAATGCCCCGAAAGGCATCCTGAGCCTGCGGATCGACCCGGTGGGTGGCCGGGCAGCCCGCTGCCGGCGGATGAGGCAGCGCCGATCGATTTGTTCTGACCTGGGCCTCAAACCTACGCAGAACCCAATGTGGGAGGGGGCTTGCCCCCGATAGCCGTGGACCAGCCAGCTCATCGAGTGACTGACACACCGCCATCGGGCAAGCCCCCTTCCACATTGGGGCCTTCAAAAATCTTCAGATAACGGTCACCCAACAAAAAGCCCCGACTCGTGAGAGCCGGGGCTTTTTGTTGGTGCGCTACAACGGCTTAGCCGTTGAACACATCATCCACGCTTTGCAGCGGGTAGTTCTTCGGATACGGCAGGGTCGCCACACCGGTCTCGATGGCGGCTTTAGCCACGGCATCGGAGATCACGGTGATCAAGCGCTTATCCATTGGTTTCGGGATGATGTACTCACGGCCGAATTCCAGCTTGGCGCCACCGTAGGCATCGCACACATCCTGAGGGACTGGCAGCTTGGCCAGTTCACGCAGGGCGTTTGCAGCAGCCACTTTCATTTCTTCGTTGATACGCTTGGCGCGAACGTCCAAGGCACCACGGAAGATGAACGGGAAGCCCAGTACGTTGTTGACCTGGTTCGGGTAATCGGAACGGCCGGTGGCCATGATCACGTCGTCGCGGGTGGCGTGAGCCAGCTCCGGGGCGATTTCCGGGTCCGGGTTGGAGCAGGCGAACACGATCGGGTTGGCCGCCATAGCCTTCAGGCCTTCAGCGCTCAGCAGGTTCGGGCCGGACAGGCCGACGAACACGTCGGCACCGTCAAGGGCCTCAGCCAAGGTGCGCTTGGAGGACGGGTGGGCAAACATCGCCTTGTACTGGTTCAGGTCGGTACGCTCGGACTGGATCACGCCCTTGCTGTCGACCATGTAGATGTTTTCCAGCTTGGCGCCCATGCTGACGATCAGCTTCATGCAGGAGATGGCCGCAGCGCCAGCACCCAGGCAGACGATCTTGGCGTCAGCCAGGGTTTTGCCAGCGATTTCCAGGGCGTTGATCATGCCGGCCGCGGTAACGATCGCGGTGCCGTGCTGGTCATCGTGGAATACCGGAATGTCGCACTGCTCGATCAGGGCCTTTTCGATCTCGAAGCACTCAGGTGCCTTGATATCTTCCAGGTTGATGCCACCGAAGGTGATGGAAATGCGCTTAACGGTGTCGATGAAAGCCTGCGGGCTTTCGGAATCGACTTCGATGTCGAAAACGTCGATGCCGGCAAAGCGCTTGAACAGCACGCCTTTACCTTCCATGACTGGCTTGGAGGCCAATGGGCCGAGGTTACCCAGGCCAAGGATCGCGGTGCCATCGGAAATCACTGCAACCAGGTTGCCTTTGCCGGTGTACTTGTAGGCCAGCTCAGGGTCGCGGGCGATTTCACGTACGGGCTCGGCAACGCCAGGGCTGTAGGCCAGCGACAGGTCGCGGGCAGTGGCAGTGGCCTTGGTGAGCTCTACACTCAGCTTTCCTGGACGAGGATGGGCATGATATTCGAGAGCGGCAGTTTTCAAATCAGACATATCGGCATTCCGCTTTTACTGTTGGTCGACGGACCGCCGAGGATACTCGTGTCGCAAAGTCCCTACAAGACTGGGCAGTCACCGGTGTCAAGGGCCCTGCACTAAGACTTTCGGCCAAGAGCCACGGGATACAAGGGCTTAACTGTTCACAATCGACACAAAAAATGTCTACAATTTTTTCTCAAGGCGTGGTTTTCAACATGCCGGGGGCGGTCAGTGGCAGGAGCCAACGGGGCTGTCCACTTTTCAGGCCGCCACGTCGCGCACGATCCTGTACCCAGCCACGCGCCTCGATCGAGCGGCCTTGCAGACCATCGAGCAGCACCGTGTCGAATTGACTGATCAAATCGGGCGCAATGCGTAATACCAGCGCCCCTTGCAATTCAATCCAGATTCCGCCGCGATTGCGCTCTATCCTGCTGACCCGGCCGCCGACCACGGCAAACCCGGAACGCTTGAGCTGCTCCGCGCTTTGCACCGGCGATTGGCGCCACACCCCCAGGCGTGCCTGGCGAGCGCTGTCTTCCGCCGCCTGCTGACAGGTGACAAGGTCGACATTCGGCGCCACGCCCACCTGGAAACCCAGGCCGTCGGCCAGCAGTTGCGCCTCCAGGTTCTCGCCGTTGGCACCGTAGAGGTGGGCCAGCGTGCGACCATAATGATCCTTGCGCTCACGCCCCGGCACCAGGCCCACGCGCCCCTCACTGGCGTCCACCAGTGTCTGCAGGCGCAGGCGGGCGGCAACGGCAAAAGGTTCGTCGGGGCGGCCCTTCTTACCGATTTCCGGCGCGTTGAGGCCGATCATACGCACGCTGCGGCCATCCTTGAGGCGCACCGTGTCGCCATCCACCACGCGCTGCACGTCTACGCGCGCCAGGGCCGCCGGTGCGGGGCAGAACACCTGGGCCTGGGCAGCCGACAGCCAAATCCCAGGCACAAAAAAGGCGCCCACAAGGGACGCCTTTTTCAACAGCTGGCAAAAGCCCATAAGGCCCTTGAGCCTTACTCTGCTGGAGTAGCAGCAGGCTTCTTGCCGAAAGCACCAAAGCGATCTGCGAAGCGCTGTACACGGCCGCCGGTGTCCAGAGTTTTCTGCTTACCGGTGTAGAACGGGTGGCACTCGTTGCATACGTCAGTACCCAGTGGCTTGCACAGGTTCGAGCGAGTTTCGAACTTGTTGCCGCAGCTGCAGGTTACTTCGATGGTTTCGTACGCTGGATGGATATCGGCTTTCATGGTGACTTCCTCGGGCTAGCGTGCCGCCACTCGACACTATTGTCGAATACCGCACGTAATTAGGCCGCGGATTCTACCAGACCTTTTTAAACGCGCAAGCGTCGACGCTCGTCGCCGGTAAAGATAAAAGCGCCTTTCATCAGAAAACAACGGCATAGCCTGGCCCTTGCGGGAGCGCTCTGGCTCGCGATGCAGGCACCGCAGTGCTGCATGCTCACCGCCGGTCTGCTAGTCTCCCGCCACTGCGCCACCGCCTGCCCTTATAGATGAGACCCCCCGCGTGCCCGACGCCATCCTGCGCCTCGCCCTGCCCTCGCCCCTGCGCCGCCTGTTCGACTACCGGGCCCCGGCCGGTGTGCTGCGCGCGCAGTTGCAGCCGGGCATGCGCGTGCGCGTGCCGTTTGGCCGCAGGGAGATGATCGGCATCCTGGTGGAAGTCGCCGACCACAGCGAAGTGCCCGCCGAAAAACTCAAGCCCGCCGTGGCCATCCTTGATGCCACGGCGCCTCTGCCGCCCGCGCTGTTCAAGCTGTGCCTGTGGACCGCCCAGTATTACCAGCACAGCCTGGGCGACACATTGAGCTGGGCGCTGCCCGTACTGCTGCGCCAGGGCGAGCCGGCCGAGGCGCGCCAGGAGCGCTTCTGGTCGATGGTGCCCGGCGCGCGCCTTGACGACCCACGCATCGCCCGTGCCCCGCGCCAGCGTGAAGCCCTCGCCACCCTGGCCCAGCACCCCCATGGCGTCGCGCATCAGCTATTAAGCAAACTGATGCTGAGCAAAGACAGCCTCGACCTGCTGCTGGCCAAGGGCCTGGTGCAAGTGGAAATCCGCAAGCACGCCCCCGACCCACGCCACGAACACTGGCTGGCCCAGCCGGAATTGCCGCTCAACCCCGAACAACGCGCCGCGTACGAAGCCATTCGCGCCGGTTTCGACTGTTTCCACGCATTCCTGCTGGCCGGTGTCACCGGCAGCGGCAAGACCGAAGTCTATTTGCAGCTGATCCGCGAAACCCTGCAAGCCGGCAAGCAGGCGCTGGTGCTGATCCCCGAAATCAACCTGGGCCCGCAGACCCTGGCGCGTTTCGAGCAACGCTTCAACGCGCGTATCGCCCTGGTGCATTCGGCGGTCAACGACCGGGAGCGCCTGGAGTCCTGGCTGGCGGCGCGGGACGGCGAAGCAGACATCATTATCGGCACCCGTTCGGCGCTGTTCACGCCGATGAAAAATCCCGGGCTGATCATCATCGACGAGGAGCACGACGGCTCCTATAAACAACAGGAAGGCCTGCGCTACCACGCCCGCGACCTGGCGCTGGTGCGCGCCCGCCAGGAAGACATCCCGATCGTGCTGGGTTCAGCCACGCCGTCCCTGGAAAGCCTGCACAACGCCTACACCGGTCGTTATGGACTGCTGCGCTTGAATGAACGGGCCGGCGGCGCCAAACAGCCCCGCTTCCTGCGCCTGGACGTGAAAAGCCGACCGCTGGACAGCGGGATTTCCGGCCCGATGCAGCAGGCCATCGGCCAGACCCTCGCTGCCGGCCAGCAAGTCCTGGTGTTTCTCAACCGCCGTGGCTTTGCGCCGACGCTGCTGTGCCATGACTGCGGCTGGATGTCCGAGTGCGAGCGCTGCGATGCGCGCATGACCGTCCACCAGCGCCATGGCGAACTACGCTGCCACCACTGCGGCCATGTGGAGCGCGTGCCACGCCACTGCCCGCAGTGCGGCAAGGTCGACCTGCGCCCGGTGGGTGCCGGCACTGAGCGCGCCGAAGAGCGCCTGGGCATTCTGTTCCCGGACTACCCGGTACTGCGGGTCGATCGCGACAGCACCTCGCGCAAAGACGCGATGAACCAACTGTTCGCCACGATCCAGAAAGGCCAGCCGTGCATCCTGGTGGGCACGCAAATGCTTGCCAAAGGCCATCACTTTCCCCGGGTGACCCTGGTATCGATCCTGGATGCCGATGGCGGCCTGTTTTCCGGCGATTTCCGCGCCAGCGAGCGCATGGCACAACTGATCGTGCAGGTCGCCGGGCGCGCCGGGCGGGCTGAGGAGCCGGGCAAGGTGATCATCCAGACACACCTGGCCGACCATCCACTGCTGATTCAACTGACAGAACAAGGCTACTTCGCCTTCGCCGAGCAGGCGCTGAGTGAACGCCGCTCCGCTGGCCTGCCGCCCTTTGCGCACCTGGCGTTGCTGCGCGCCGAAGCCCACAAGCCGGGGCAGGCCGAAGGTTTTCTGGATGAAGCGTGCAGCGCTGCCGAACGCTTGCTCGGCGAACTGGGCCTGGGCGGCATCGAATTGCTCGGCCCCGTGCCCGCCCCCATGGAGCGCCGCGCCGGACGTTATCGCGCTCAACTACTCCTGCAAGCCATCTCCCGCGCGCCCCTGCACCGGCTATTAAGTAGCTGGTTACTTGCGCTGGAGCAAATGCCCAGCGGCCGCCAGGTGCGATGGTCACTGGATGTAGACCCGGTAGATTTGTATTAAGCCTGGCCATAGGTCCTGCGAAGGTTGGCAAGCCCGCCCTCGCCACGGATAATGCCCAGTTTTTCCACCTGCGCATCGCGCACCGCCGCTTGCGGTCGAAAGAGAACACCATGAAAGACACCATTCGCCAGCTGATCCAACAAGCCCTCACCCAACTCGTCAACGAAGGTGTGTTGCCTGAAGGCCTGACGCCGGCGATCCAGGTGGAAAACACCCGCGACAAGACCCACGGTGACTTCGCCAGCAACATTGCCATGATGCTGTCCAAGCCCGCCGGCATGAAGCCGCGCGACCTGGCAGAGAAAATCATCGCCGCGCTGCCCGCCGACCCACAGGTGAGCAAGGCCGAAATCGCTGGCCCAGGCTTTATCAATATCTTCCAGAACACCCAGGCCCTGGCGTCGCGCCTCGACGCCGCGCTGGCCGATGCCAGGATCGGCACGCGCAAAGCGGGTGATACCCAGCGTGTGGTCATTGACCTGTCGGCGCCGAACCTGGCCAAGGAGATGCACGTGGGTCACCTGCGTTCGACCATCATCGGCGACGGCGTGGCGCGGGTACTGGAGTTCCTCGGTGACACCGTGATCCGCCAGAACCATGTGGGCGACTGGGGCACCCAGTTCGGCATGTTGATGGCCTACCTGCAGGAAAACCCGATCACCAGCAACGAGCTGTCGGACCTGGAGAACTTCTACCGCGCCGCGAAGAAGCGCTTCGACGAATCCGAAGAGTTCGCCGACCGTGCCCGTGGCCTGGTGGTCAAGCTGCAAGCCGGCGACAAGGAATGCCTGGAACTGTGGAGCCGCTTCCGCGATATCTCGCTGGCCCACTGCCAACACCTCTACGAACTGCTCAACGTCAAGCTGACCATGGCCGACGTGATGGGCGAAAGCGCCTACAACGACGACCTGATCAACGTGGTCAACGACCTCAAGGCCAAGGGCATGCTGGTCGAGAGCAATGGCGCGCAGTGCGTGTTCCTCGAAGAATTCAAGACCGCCGATGGCGAGCCGCTGCCGGTGATCATCGTCAAGGCCGATGGCGGCTATCTCTACGCCACCACTGACCTGGCCGCCGTGCGCTACCGCAGCGGCGTGCTCAAGGCGGATCGTGCGCTGTATTTCGTCGACCAGCGCCAGGCCCTGCACTTCCAGCAGGTGTTCGAAGTGGCGCGCCGCGCCGGTTTCGTCACCCACCCGATGCACATGGAACACATGGGCTTCGGCACCATGAACGGCGCCGATGGCCGCCCGTTCAAGACACGCGACGGCGGCACCGTGAAGCTGATCGACCTGCTGACCGAAGCCCAGGAACGCGCCTACACCCTGGTGAAGGAAAAGAACCCAGAGCTGGCCGAGGCCGATCTGCGCAACATCGCCCGTGTGGTAGGCATAGACGCGGTGAAATATGCCGACCTGTCCAAGCATCGCACCAGCGACTACAGCTTCAACTTTGAACTGATGCTCAACTTCGAAGGCAACACCGCGCCGTACCTGCTGTACGCCTACACCCGCGTGGCCGGGGTGTTCCGCAAGCTGGGCAAGGATTTCAGCGAAGTGCAAGGACGGATCGTGCTGGAAGCCCCCCAGGAACAGGAGCTGGGCGCCAAGCTGGCGCAATTCGGCGAAGTGCTGAACAGCGTCGGCGAGAAAGGCACGCCGCATATCCTGTGCACCTATTTGTACGAAGTAGCCGGGTTGTTCTCCAGCTTCTACGAGAACTGCCCGATCCTCAGCGCCGACGACGAAGCCCACAAGCAAAGTCGCCTGCGCCTCGCCGCACTGGCTGGACGGACCCTCAAGCAAGGCCTGGAACTGTTAGGCCTGGAAACCCTGGAGCGTATGTAAGTTGGCCGCCAAGAAAAAACCTGCCCCCAAGCGCGGCGCCAGCCGCTACCAGGCACCGGCAAAGAAGCCCATTCCGGGCTGGCTGTGGATGGCCATCGGCCTCACGGTCGGCGCGTTTATCGTGTTCCTGATGAAGCTGGACCCAGGCCAGGGCGATGACGTCAAACGCGTCAAGCAGGAGCAGCAAAAAGCCACGAAAATCGCCGAGGCCAACAAGACCACGCCAAGTCCGACCGCACCGGTGAAGCCGAAATACGACTTCTATACGTTGCTGCCGGAATCGGAAGTGATCGTGCCGCCTGACGCCGTGCCGGAGAAAACCCTGCCGACGCCACAAGTGCCGACCACCCCGGTAACCCCGGCGGAAGCGGCGAAAATCGACACCGCCCGGGCCCAGGCCGCGCTAGCCGGGATCACCCCGCCGCCAGCACCACCGGTTGCGGAGACCAAGGCAGCGCCGGTGACCAAGTTCTTCCTGCAAGCGGGCTCCTTCCCGAAACAGGCGGATGCGGATCGTGTGCGTGCGCAGATCATCCTGCTGGGACAGTCGGTGACGGTAGAATCCGGCACTGTGAAAGATGCGACCTGGTATCGCGTACTGGTGGGGCCGTTCAGCAACCGCGAACAGCTGACCGTGGCGCAGAAACAATTGGCGGGCGCGGGCTTTAGCAACCTGTTGTTACAACAACGCCAGAGCCGCTGATTCAAGCTCAACACCGATCAAAATGTGGGAGGGGGCTTGCCCCCGATAGCGGAGTGAAGTGCGCCCCAAAAGCTGGACAGCTGTTGGTTAGGCTACAGCGGACCGGGTCCTGTACGCTACAGGGCTCAG
>NZ_JBXAFK010000079.1:0-24367 GCF_058793055.1 Pseudomonas sp. MPR-R2A5 | reverse complement strand
TGCTTCATCGGGAAACTCGGTGGGTGGGGTCGCGGTATTTTGCCAAATCAGAAAGTTTTTTTCAGAGTTTCCCTAGGCTGACAAGCCAAGCGCTGGATCGCAACCATCCATCACCTTATCCAGCTAGATCTGCCTCCTCCAATAAGTGCCGCACAAATCCCGGCGGGTGCAGATTTCCGGGAGGTTTGCGCCAGATCAGTTGGAGACGCTTTTCAAGCCCCGGGATGGGAAGAGCTACCAGCGCGCCACTGCGAACTTCGTCTTGTACTGCGGAAGCCATCACCAACGACACGCCGAGTCCCGCCCTCACTGCTTGTTTGACTGCCTCGGTGCTGCCTAGCTGCATACCGCTGCGAGGCACGCCCAGTTCGCCAAAGTATTCGGTCAGAAGCCGTCCGGTACCGCTACCCGGTTCACCTCCCAGCATCGGCAGGTCCACCAGACGATCACGTTCTATGCACCCTGCTTCAGCCAGCGCATGGTCGGGGCTGACGATAAGCACCAGCGGCTCGACCCGCCAGAGGCGGTGTTCGAAGTCGGGGTGAGGTAGCCACCATTCCATGATCGCGGCGTCGAGCTGGCCCGCCAGTAGCTGGTCGGCCACATCCGGGTTGGCGGCGATGCGCAGATCCACCTCGCCCCTCTCATTTGCGGTCGTCAGATAGTTGCGCACGAATGGCTGGAGAAGGTAGGTGCCGATGTTGGAGCTGGCCCCGACGCGCTCACGATTGCCATGCAGGGCTTCTAGCGCCCGGGCGTGCATGTCGAGCAAGGCGGTCGCATGCGGCATGAAGGCCAGCGCCCGTGTGGTAGGCTGGCAGCCGCTACGACTGCGCTGCACCAGCGTTACGCCGACCTGCTCTTCAAGCTTCTGCAAGTGCTGCGACACCGTCGGCTGGGCCAGCCCCAACGCCCTCGCCGCGCTCTGAAAACTGCCTGTTTGAACGATCGCTACCAGGCTCTTCAGCCAGACCGGATTCAACATGCGGCAGGCTCGGCCTTGGGCAGACGGTTCGCAGCGTTGATTGGGCGCGCACCTGCCAATACCTGGATGATGTTCTGCGCTGCACAACGTTCAATCTCCAGGCGCACCGCGCGCACTGCCGACCCTATGTGCGGAGTGAACAGCGTATTCGGATGCGCGAGCAGCGCAGGATCGATCAGCCGCGGCCGGTCCGCGCGAGCCCAGTCTTCCATTTCGAATACATCCGCCGCATACCCGCCGAGCTGGCCTCGCTCAAGCGCCGCGAGCACGGCGGCTTCATCCACTACCGAACCACGACAGGGGTTTACAAGCAGAGCGCCCGGCCGTACGAGGGCAAGCAGCTCGGCGTTGACCAGATGCTGGGTATCGGCATTCAAGGGAAGCGCCAGCAGGATGAAGTCCGAGCTGGCGAAGAGTTCGCTGCACGCCACCTGGCGCAGGCCGAGCCGTTGCTCGGTTTGTGTATCCAGAGCCTTCGCCTCGTGGTACTGCAGGGTCGCGCCCCATCCCTGCAAGCGATCAGCCATGGCCAGTCCGATGGCGCCCATGCCAAGGATGCCGACCGTAGCGTTATCCAGCCCCGTGCCGTAGAACTGTGGTTGCCAGCCCTGGAACTCGCCAGAGCGGACGAACGCATCTGCTGCCCGCAGATGCCGCCCCAGCCCCACCGCCAGTCCGATCGCCAGCTCGGCAGTCGGGACCGTCAACAGATCAGGCACGAAGGTCAGCCAGACCCCGCGGGCAGTACAGGCGTCCACATCGAAATTGTCGAAGCCCTTGAGCGCGCAGCCGACTACACGCAGCTCAGGGCAGGCTTGAAGAAAGTCTGCATCGACCCGATCGGGCATGAACGCCATCATCGCCTGAGCATCGCGGCAGCGGCGCAGAATTTCCTCGCGCGTCAGCGTGCTGTCGGTCTGGTTGGTCATCAGCTCGCAATGTGGCGCCAGCAGTTGCAGGATCTCATCGTGTACTCGGTGAGTTATAACGAGTTTCGGCAGCATGGTTTGTCCTATTTGAAACGTTTGCGCAGCACGCCACTGAAGGCGTCTACTAGCGTGACCATGGCCAGGATGACCAGCAGGATTGCTGCAACCTCCTGGTACTGCATGATGCGCAGCGAGCCCATGAGTTCGAAGCCGATACCGCCGGCGCCAACCATGCCCATCACGGTGGAGGCGCGAAAGTTGTATTCCCAGCGGTAGATCGCCACGTCGGCGAACTGCGGCGTCACCTGTGGCAAAACCGCGTGCAGCAGCACTTGCATCGGCGTAGCCCCCGCCGCCCGAGCGGCTTCCACCGGCGCTTCGTCGACGTGCTCGATGGCCTCGGCGAAGAACTTGCCGACCATGCCGACCGAATGCAGACCCAGGGCAAGCACGCCCGGCAAGGCGCCGAACCCTACGGCTGCAACGAAGATGATGCCCATGATCAGCTCCGGCACCGACCGCAGGGCATTGAGCAGCACCCGGGCAACACCGAACACAAGGGGGTGCGGCGCCGTATTGCGCGCTGCAACGAAGGCCACCACCAGCGAGAACACCACTGCGATGGCCGTACCGGCGATGCTCATCGCCAAGGTGTCGATCAAGGGGCGAATCCAGCTTCGATAGCCCGAAAAGTCTGGCGGCATGGCCTCGCCTGCCAGGGTCGCGATGGAGGGCAGCCCGTTCAGCAGCGTGGTGGCATCGAGCAGCCCCACGTACCAGCAGGCCAACAGCACCACTCCGAATACAATCGCCACCTGCCCCAGCTGGCGCCACCAACCGAGGCCGAAGCCTCGAAGGATGTGCTCGCGTTGCTCTGCAGGCAGCGCCTGCACGTCGTAATGAGTAGACATATCGGTGCTCACATCGTGGCGAAGTCGAGGCCGAGCAGCGATCCCATGTTGCGGATCACATCGTAGTCGGCGTCGGTGATTGGCGCGAAGGCCTCGGCCTTGAAGTTGCGCAGCACTTCGGGATCGTCGATACCGACGAATACATCCCGCACCTTGGTTTTCAGCTCGGGGCTCAGGTTCGAGCGCATCGCCCAGGGGTACTGGGGGTATTCGCCGCTGTAACCAAGTACTTTCACCTTGCTCGGATCGATTAGGCCACGTTCGGCTACGTGATTGAAAATTACCTCCGACAGCCCACCCGCATCGGCGTTGCCGTTCGCCACGTTGACGGCAACGGCGTCATGCGTGCCCACAAAATGTTGTTCGTAGTCCTGCCCACCCGTCAAATCGGCCGTCTCAAGAAGCACGGTTTTGGGAATCAAATGGCTGGACGTCGATGCCCGGTCACCATAGGCCATCTTCTTGCCCTTAAGGTCGGCATACTCATTCACGCCTGACGCCACATTGGCGATAATCACCGAGCGATAGGTCGGCTTGCCGTCGATGACCATGGCAGCGAAGGGCTCGATGTCGCTTTTGCTTTTGGCCATGACGTAGGACAGCGGACCGAAATACGCCAGGTCGATACGGCCAAAGCGCATCGCCTCAATCATCGAGGAATAGTCGGTGGTTACGATCAGCTGCACCTTCTTGTCCAGATGCTCTTCCAGATAATCCTTCAGCGGCTGGTTACGCTTGATCAGCTCGGAGGCGTTTTCGTCCGGCAGCAGGGCAACCTTTAGCACATCCGGATCGGCATCGGCCGCTAGGGCGGACAAACTTGAAACAGCGGACAGCAAGCAAGTCAATAAGAGCGCGGATAAGCGTTTCATCGGGACATCTCCAGTGAAGGTTCGAGCATGACAGGTGGTTCAGCCGGAGCATTCGCTGGCTGAGTCGTAGAGCGGCCTGCATAGATGCGCTCAAGCTGCGCATCGGTGAGTTCCGAGGGCGCGGCATCGAAAACGATCTGAGAATCGGCCAGCCCGACGACGCGATCGGCGAAGCGGCGGGCATATTCGAGTTGATGCAGCGAAACGATGGCGGTGATGCCGTCTTCCTTGCAGATGTCGCGCAGCAATCCGAGAACACGGACCGAAGTGGCCGGGTCGAGACTGGCTACCGGCTCATCGGCCAGAATGATCGCCGGCTGTTGCGCTAGCGCACGCGCGATGCCTACCCGCTGCTGCTGGCCACCGGACAGTTTGTCCACCCGGCTTAGCGCCTTGTCTGCCAGACCGACCCGAGCGAGGCAACTGAGCGCAATCTCCTGATCGGCACGCGGCAGAGGAAACAGCGAGCGGAGCGTGTTGTGAAAGGCCAGCCGACCGGTAAGCACATTAGCCAGTGCGCTTTGACGTTCGATTAGCTGGTGGTGCTGAAAGATCATGGCGGTACGCCGACGATGCTGACGCAAGGCCGAGCCGCTGCCGAGTTCACCGAGTTCGCTGGTGACACTGCCGCCAGTGGGCGTGACGAGTCGATTGAGACTACGGAGCAAGGTCGACTTGCCTGCGCCCGAGAGACCAAGCAGCACGGTGAACTCACCACGCCGAAATGCAATCGAGGTATCGCGTAGGGCTGTCACGCCGCCTGGATAGACGACGCTCAACCGGTCGACCCGCAGCACGGCGTCCTGTATCGGATGGGGCGTCATTTGATCACCTTTCGCAATATTGCTGGCCGCACAATTGCGGTTCGCGATGCAAAGGGTAGAAATTCCTTGTTACCGCACTGCTTCTAAAGGATGACATTTCGATGAATACTTCGAATCTGCCGTAGCGGGGCGGCAAGCGAAGCCGTGGAAGAACGGGCGCAACGTAGCGTCTTTCTTCACGCGGGATACAGGAGGCTTTGATTGATACTGCTGCGGATTCGCTACAGTAACGTTGGGCCAGAACGTAATGCCATCCAAGCAAGAGAGCGCACACTAGCGGACTATAGGAGACATTCTATTCTTGCCCGTCGATTGACCTAGGCCGTTATGTGGCTGGTCGAAACCTTCAGGTGCCGCCCAACTAGACGTCTGTTGTCGCGCCCAGCTTAATGCTAGGGAAACTCTGAAGAAGACTTCCAGATTTTGGCAAAATACCCGGATTCCACCCACCGAGTTTCCCGATGAAGCAGATGACCTTCGCCGACGCCGAGTACGCCGGTAAGCGCAAACAAACCCGCAAAGAGTTGTTCCTGATCGAGATGGATCGGGTGGTGCCGTGGAAGGGTTTGATTGCCTTGATCGAGCCGCATTATCCCAAGGGTGAAGGCGGTCGTCCGGCCTATCCGCTGATGGCGATGCTGCGCGTGCACCTGATGCAAAACTGGTTCGGTTACAGCGATCCAGCGATGGAAGAGGCGCTGTACGAGACCACCATCCTGCGCCAGTTCGCGGGGCTGAGCTTGGAGCGTATCCCCGATGAAACCACCATCCTCAACTTCCGTCGTTTGCTGGAGAAGCACGAACTAGCCGCCGGCATCTTGGCTGTCATCAATGGCTATCTGGGCGACCGAGGGCTGTCGCTGCGCCAAGGCACGATCGTCGATGCCACGCTGATCAATGCGCCGAGTTCGACCAAGAACAAGGACGGTAAGCGCGACCCGGAAATGCATCAGACCAAGAAGGGTAACCAGTACTGTGTGTCACGAACACAGGTCAGATGACCTGTGCTGCTGTGCCGAAGATGGAAGTAGGCCTTCCGAAGTCGGCTTGCAGGAGCGGACTTCAAACCACCCGGTGCTGCTGCATCCAAAAGGTGTGGTGGTGAGCGACCGAGGAAAAGTCATCCCTGAGGATGGCAGGTGAGTATGGAGAAGATGAGCGAAAGCAAACCGTCCGATGACGCATCGTTATGCCCAAGGTGCTGCCGAAACTGAGGTGGAGTACTGGCTTCAGGACAAGTCGGGGCGTTACCTGCTTACGGACCCGATGGCAGCCGGTGTATAGGCGGCATGATCTTCATACAGGCTTTGGTACGGAACGTGAGAACCTTGTTCCAGATGCGAAGGAAAATGACAAATGGCCAACACCATGAGGAAGAATACCGATGCTGGAACGAGGGGCGGAGCCTCCCGTAGTAGCGATGAAGCCTCTGTAATGGAGGTGGAGCGAAGGGGCGGCGTTATCCGGCCGACGAGCGTTGCCAACCTCCGGGGATGAGTGGCGTGAGCTCGGCGAAACCTTATGACATAGCGAAACGCACGGTATGGGACGCCTACCAGCAGGTCAGGGCCAACCGCGGTGCTGCCGGCATCGACGATGAAACCATCGCCGATTTCGAGCGGGATCTGTCTAAGAATCTCTACAAGCTGTGGAATCGGATGTCGTCGGGGTCGTACTTCCCGCCTCCGGTCAAGCAAGTAGAAATTCCCAAGGCATCGGGAGGCACGCGCAAGCTGGGAGTGCCCACGGTTGGTGATCGTGTCGCGCAAACCGTGGTCAAGCTTCTCATCGAGCCGGAGCTGGACTCGATCTTCCACTCGGACTCCTATGGGTACCGGCCGGGACGATCAGCGAAGCAGGCGGTGGCGATCACGCGTGAGCGCTGCTGGCGATACGACTGGGTGGTGGAGTTTGATATCAAGGCAGCCTTCGATCAGATCAATCATGGGTTGCTGATGAAGGCGGTGCGCCTGCACATCAAGGAGGACTGGATACTTCTGTACATCGAGCGGTGGCTGGTTGCGCCGTTCGAAACGGATCACGGTATGCGCGTCCGACGCGAACGCGGCACCCCGCAAGGTGGAGTGATCAGTCCCCTCCTGATGAATCTGTTCATGCACTATGCCTTCGACACCTGGATGCAACGTACCAGCCCCAACTGCCCGTTTGCCCGCTACGCCGATGATGCGGTGGTGCACTGCCGCAGTCGAAAGCAAGCGGAGTACGTGATGCGCTCCATTGCTTCACGGCTGGCTGCCTGTGGCTTGACGATGCACCCCGAGAAATCGAAGGTCGTGTACTGCAAGGACAGTAACCGTCGCGCAGGTTATCCGCATGTGAGCTTTACCTTCCTCGGCTTCACCTTTAGGCCGAGGAAGGCGCTCAGCAAACAAGACCAGCTCTTCACGAGCTTCCTTCCGGGAGCGAGTGCGGATGCCTTAAAGCGGATGCGGCAAGCGGTACGCAGGTGGCGACTCAATCGCCAAACCCACGTGACGCTGGTCGACGTGGCTCGGCTCTACAATCCAGTGATACAGGGGTGGTCGCAATACTATGGCTCGTTCTATCGGACAGCCATGCTTGGCATCTTCCAGCACATTGACCGCGCGCTTGAACGCTGGGCCCGACGAAAATACAAGGCTCTTCATAGGCGCAAGCGGCGCATTAGCCAATGGCTGGACAAGATGCGGACTGTGGTACCCCGGCTGTTTCATCACTGGCGAGTGACCGGGCAGCAAGGTTGGATAACGGGAGCCGTATGACGCGAGAGTGTCACGTACGGTTCTGCGAGCGGCTGCGGGGGCAGTTCCCGCGGCCGACTCACCACTTCGGCATGAAGGCGCACATCGGTGTCGATGATGAGTCGGGCTTGGTGCACAGCGTGGTGGGCACGGCGGCCAACGTGGCCGATGTCACCCAGGTCGATAAGCTGCTGCACGGCGATGAGAACATGGTCGGTGCCGACGCGGGTTACACCGGCGTCGAGAAACGCCCTGAACATGAAGGCCGGGGGGTCATCTGGCAGATCGCCGCCCGCCGTAGTACTTACAAGAAGCTTGATAAGCGCAGTGCTTTGTACAAAGCCAAGCGCAAGATTGAGAAGGCCAAGGCTCAGGTACGAGCCAAGGTCGAGCATCCGTTCCGGGTGATCAAGCGCCAGTTCGGTTATGTGAAGGTGCGCTTCCGTGGTCTGGCGAAGAACACGGCGCAACTGATGACGCTGTTCGCGCTGTCGAACCTGTGGATGGCGCGCCGACATTTACTGGCGAATGCAGGAGAGGTGCGCCTGTAATGTGGAAAATGGCTGCCGCGAGGTGCTCGCGGCGGCTAAAAACACAGAAATAAGCGGGTGATCTGAGCGTTTTTGATCGATTTGCCGCTTTTAAAATCGGCAGGGGCTGAAGTCAGCCAGAAATACACAACTACTTCAGACCATCCTTAGAGATGAATCCAGTTTCAACCAGGATTGACGGTACGTCTGGCGACTTAAGTACGGCAAAGCCCGCCTGCTCCACACGCTTCTGGTGCAAAGTGGTGATGCCCGCCAAACTTCTCAGTACGGAGTGGCCCAGTTCCAGGCTCGTTGCGACTGTAGCGCTCATCGACATGTCGAGAATCACTCCTGCCAGCATGGGGTCCTTATCTTTGAGTGCGAGGCTTTTGGTCGTACCGAGTAACTCGGCGCCGTTCTCCTTCTGCGCGAGCCAGCGCGCAGTAGTGGACGTGGCTCCACCTTCCGATAGCGCATAGATCGACGCTCCGGAGGCCGTGCGCCGAGGCGCGGCGTCCGCGTGTATGGAAATGAAGATATCGGCATTGTGTTGGCGAGCAATCTCCACCCGCTTGCGTAACGGTACGTAAACATCGCTGTCGCGTACGAGTCGCACGGTAAACCCCTTTTCCCGCTCGATCCGTTTGGCCAACTGCCGAGCAATTGACAGCACCACATCTTTTTCCCGCTCGCCATTGGCCCCGACTGCTCCAGGGTCTTTACCGCCATGCCCTGGGTCTACCACGACGATGATGTCGCGCTTTGGATGAGCCGAATCATTAAGCACAACCTGCGGTGCAGCCGGCTGTATTGCCGGGGATGCCGAGTTGGAAATATCCAGCACTAAGCGATGCCCCTGTGCCTGTTCAGGTGCCAGCATGAAGGTATTCAACTGCACGGGACCTATCAGGTCCAGGACAATCCGCGTTCCTGTACCTTGAGGCCCTGAACGTATAGCGCGGATTGGCATGTTACCCAGTTGCAGTTTGCTCAAATCAAAGGCAAGGCTGGTTCCCATCAGATCGAGAATCAACCGATCCGGCGCCGTCAGGGAGAAGGTCTTGTACTGTGCTGGACCACTTAGGTCTAGCACCAGCCGAAGCTTGTCGTCGGTGTTCCATAGCCGAACATTTAGGACTTGTGCGGCTTGTAAGCCCAAAGGTAAAGCAAAGGCAAAACCGGCCAAAAATAGATTGAGTAATGAACGTCTGTGCATCTCGTTTACCGTTTTTGGGGAGAGTCCTTTCTCTGCCATTCAGATTAAGAACCGTAGAGCTTGCAGAGCGGCAAGGTGTCCCGGATAAAACCAGTAGCCCCATTGCCGCACCGGCCAGACGTTGAAGGTGAACTTCTGATGCAGCAGCCAGAGTCCGATCAGCGGAGCGGCAAATGCAGTGCTCAAGGCCAGCAATGAGTGAATTTCAAGATCCATAGCCCTGGTCACGATGCTACTGCGGGTGTTGCTCAACAGGCATAGAACTGCTGGCAGCAACCAAAGAGCACCGGGCCTCTTGATCGCTAACAAGACAGCCGCAGGAACGAGCGCGCCGTATAGCCCGTACATCAACGGGTCATCCAGCACGTAGGCAATCGCGGCAGCCATCAAGGCCATAGCGCTGCTCAACAAGGTGCGATGTTGCCATCCCCAGGCAATCACCAGCCCCAATGCCAGGGTAACCAACACGTTGAATGATCCCGAGGTGCTGATATAGCGATAAGGCACTTCTGAAATGGCGGCGAACACCAGCATCAAGGCGAGGTAGCGTCCATTCGCGGCAGTCAGTAATTCGCCCGGTTTGGAGCGCGCCACGTTGGCAGCAATGGCGACACAGAACAGCGGAAAGGAAAGCCGCCCCAGAATGAACAGATTGCTCATCTCCGGCCACACCAACCGCAAGTGATCGATGACCATGGTCAGCATCGCCAGCCACTTGATCAGATCCAGGCTACTGCTTCGGCTCTTGAGTGAGGAATGCTGGGTTGTATGAGCAGTCGTCATGTCCACCCCAGTGTGACGGCGGTCAGCAAGAGATAACGCACGCCCTTGGCCATGGTGACGATCAGCAGGAAACTCCAGAATGGCTCGCGCATGACTCCGGCGACGACCGTCAGCGGATCGCCAATGATGGGCACCCAGCTCAGCAGCAACGACCAGCGCCCGTAGCGCAGGTAAGACTGCTGGGCCTTTTCGAGCTTGCTCTCGCTCACCGGGAACCATCGCTTGTAGCGAAATCGCTCGATAGAGCGACCCAGAATCCAGTTCAGCGCAGAGCCAAGAACGTTGCCGAAGGTGGCGACCGCCAATAGCGCAGAAGCAACGTATTGGTTGGAGAGCAACATCCCGACCAACACAGCTTCAGACTGCATGGGCAATAACGTGGCGGCACCGAATGCCGCCAGAAATAGACCAAAATAGCTGGCGAGTTCGAACACTTAAACGACGCCTTGGGCGCTCAAGCCGATCCAACCATGGAAGCCTACGTACAGACCAACACCGATTATCAACACGCTGGACAGGTACGGTGCACGACGAGCCACGGTGCCCAGCCACGGCCAGCGGTTGGAAGCCTGTTTAGCACCAATAGCCGCAGCAGCTCCCACCGCCACCAAGGTGATCGCCAAGCCGATGCTGAAGCACAGGACGAGTATGCCTCCCAGCGCGACTTCTTTAACCTGAAGACACAGCAACAGAACGGTGATGGCAGCCGGACAAGGAATCAAACCACCCGTCAAACCGAACATGACGATCTGGCCCGTGGTCACCTCACGATTCGTGAAGCGCTTACGGATATCGTTGGCATGTGCGCGTTCATGCGCATCCTGATAGCCATCAATTGACAACTCCAGACCTTCCAGTTCGGAATGCGCGTGCCCGTGATCATGCTCCTGGAACGCCAGATCGTAATCATGGGAGTGGCCCGCATGCCCAAGACTCAAGCGCGCACTGAACTCATGAGGCTCCGGGATATCGACTGCCGACTCCAGAAAGCCTTCGCGCTCGACGAAAGAGAACGATTGAGTGCTGCCGTCCGGACGAGTCGTCATTAGGCGAACATCCGATGTAGCCCAAGCGTGTCCGGTCAATGTTTTCAGGCGCCAATGCGGTGGCATACCTACTTCAAAAATCGACAGTTCGATGCGCCCGTGGCCGGTATCGATTCGATGGGTTTCATCATGATGGCCATGGTCATGCTCACCGTGGTGGTGGTCATCACCTTGCTCGAACTTGAACATCTGCTCACCGCGCCAGGTACGCCACAGCATCCAAAGAGCAACTACGATGATCAGTGCAGAGGACGCAAGCTGGAAGTACGGCTCAGTGGTTTGAGCGTCCAGACCTTTGCCCAGGTACATGCCGCCGATGGCGACCAACCACACCACGGCGGTGTGCGACAGCGTCGCGGCCAGACCCAACAAAACGGCCTGTTTAACCGAACCACGAATGGCCACGATGAAAGCGGCCATCATGGTTTTTGAATGGCCCGGTTCCAGGCCATGCAAGGCACCGAGCAAGATAGCGCTCGGGAAATACAGCCAGGCGTGTGTACCGCCCTGTTGCAGCAGTTCAGCAAAGTTGGGCATGTCAGACCTAGAGGTACTTGGTGATTTGTTTGAAGGCTTCCAACGGTGCGCGCTCGCCATTGTTCAAGGCTGAGACTGTGTCCTCCAGACAGTGATCAATGTGATCCTGGATGAGCGTGCGCTTCGCTTGACATACGGCTTTTTCGACCGCATGCAGCTGCTGAGCGATGTCCACGCACTGACGCCCCTCTTCAATCATGGTGATGATGCCGCGTAAATGGCCGTCCGCCCGTTTGAGACGCTTGATGATCGCCTCGTGACTTTGGTGAGTGTGGGGATGGCTGTGTTCGTTTTCACTCATGACTTGAGCCTCGGGCCTTAATGAATTACGCTGGCATCCTATCCCCCCTTAGGGGATGCGGTCAAACGCATCAAAGCCCTGAAAAACGAGTTGAAGCCCGATCACGATGTTCAGCAGAACACTGACAACAACGGTGGTATTCGCGCTTGTCCTCGCCATGTTTGTGGCCTGGGCCGGGCATACCTATACGTTGTCAGTGACGTCGAAACAGCCTGCTTGGGAGGTTGCGCAAGACGCCCATCACTCTCATGAAGAGCTGACTGAGATGTCGTGTGCGAGCTGCTCGGATCACTATCACTCCCCGCTGACCCCTGACCATCAGCACGAAACACCGCAGCTCACTTCACTGTTGATTTTGGCCGAACAACCCAAGCTATCGGTGCGGGTTGATGCCCCGCAATATGCAGTTCCCCCTCCGCCGATATTCTTGATCAAGCGTCCACCCCGTCCTTCGTTCGCATCCTGACCATGGCCGCGCAGCGGCCTTTGATCCCTCCAACGTAGGATTTATCCATGCATTCGCACTCGATGAGCGGCGTGGGCGCATTCACTGCGCCATCGCACCGCCCGCTACTGCTGTTGTTTTTACTTGTCGCTGCACTTTTCCTCGGGATGCCCGAGGCGATGGCTCACGCCGTCGCGGAAGGTGACAAGGGCTTTATCCAGGAAAGTTCCGGCGTCATGTTGCTGCCCTTCATCTACATGGGCGCCAAGCACATGATGACGGGCTACGATCACCTGCTGTTTCTGTTCGGGGTGATCTTCTTCCTTTACCGCCTGAAGGATGTGGGGCTCTACGTCACACTGTTCGCGGTAGGCCACTCGGTGACGTTGCTGCTGGGCGTGCTGACCGAGATCAGCATCAGCTCGTACATCATCGACGCCATCATCGGTTTTTCGGTGGTGTACAAGGCACTCGATAACTTGGGCGCGTTCCAGCGCTGGTTCGGTTTCCAACCCAATACCAAAGTGGCCACGCTGATTTTCGGCCTGCTCCATGGTTTCGGCCTGGCCACCAAAATCCAGGAGTACGAGATCTCGCCCGACGGGCTGATCCCCAACTTGCTTGCGTTCAACGTCGGCGTCGAGATCGGCCAGTTGCTGGCCCTTAGTGCGATTCTCATTCTGATGGGGTATTGGCGGCGCACCGCCAGTTTCTGGCGCCACGCCTATACCGCCAACGTCGCCATGATGAGTGCCGGTTTCCTGCTGATGGGTTACCAGATCACCGGCCTGTTTATCTCCGCCTAAGGAATTCTGACCATGTTCAATACTCCGCTTCCAACTGTTAATGAATTGCCCAGCACTCGCAAACTGGTTCGTTCGACTGTCATTGCACTGCTGACTGCTATTGGCCTGCTGATGACCGTTGTCATGCCTTCGGAATACGCCGTTGATCCTACGGGTGTGGGCCGCGCACTGGGTCTGACCCAAATGGGCGAATTGAAGATCATCCTTGCCCAAGAGGCGTTGGCGGATACAGCGCCGCCGCAAGCATTAGCTCCTAGTTCAGCTCCAGCTCCAGCTCCGCAGATTGCGCAAATCCAACCTGCTGCAATACCTGTGGCCCAATCAGCGTCGGCACCGACCCCAGCCATGAAGACGAATCAAATGACCGTCACGCTCAAACCAGGTGAAGGGACAGAGATCAAACTGGAAGTGCTGAAGAACAAGACTGTGAGTTATGAATGGACAGCGGCTGGTGGGCTTGTGAACTACGACACCCATGGCGAGCCCTACAACGGTGAAAAGGGTTACTTCCACAGCTACAACAAGGGCAAGCAGGTCAAAAGTAATAAAGGCGAATTCACCGCCATTTTTGACGGCACCCATGGTTGGTTTTGGCGTAATCGCAGCAATAACGACGTGACCATTTCGTTGAAGACGAGTGGTGATTACCTGAACGTCAAACAGTAATCCGACACAGAGACGGCTGTCCTACTGCCGAAAACGCGGACTTCAGCCTGACCACAGACCATTTATTTCATCCACTTTTGAAGAGTATTCCCATGAAATCCCCAACCACTCTGATTCGTTCTGTGCTGCTGTTCTGCTTCCTGGGCTTGATGACGGCATGCGGCGGTGGTGAGAAAGGCACAACCTCCGAGAGCGCTGAGCACGGACATTCGCACGAGTAACACTCTAAAAAAACAAGGCCGCGATTGCGGCCTCGTTTTTCTGCATGACGAAAAGTTCTAGCCTATATCCCGCAAACAAATGACTGCTTTGGGTCGTCCTCTGCCGGTCATGGCCACGAAGCCTGCAGGTCAAATCCGAAGCAAATTACTGGTCAAATCGAATGCAAATGGCTGGGCAAGTCTGTGCAATTACCTAACGGATAGGCTCTCGACAGAACTGGTATAGCATCCCTTGATTCTTCTATGCCATCATCGATGCTTGTAAAATCGGAGGCTAAGGACATGGCAAACGATTTACCACCAGATTACATAGAGTTCGCGAAACAGCTGGGGTTCTCGTCACCAGAGCAGTGGGACGTGACCAGGGGAAATCTGAAAGATGGCTGGAAACGAATTCATCGTCGCATTGTGACAGGGCGGTCTCTTCGGGGGACGATTCTGGACTTTGTAGCTAGAATGAATTCGTCTGACGATCACTTTAGGCGCAAGTCCGGTGAGGTCGGGGTAACTAGGGTAACTCCAGTATCCGCGCAGGTTCAGCTTTTTGAGGATCTATACCCACAATTTGCGCCTTATGTTCCCCCTCAGACGTCGGTAGGATCTGAACACCGGATCAAAAAACCGAAAGCTCCCAAAGTCCGAAAGCCGAAAGTTAAGACGCCAATGTTTGTACAAATTGGATTTGGCTTAGTAAAGCACCTTCCGGCCACGGAAAATCGAGAGGGACAGCGTGATTCTCGACGAACACACTACACCAATCGAAAAAGCCTCAAAGAGCATAATTTACGTGCCAGGTTGGTCGCTAAGCGGATCACATGGGGATAGCGATTAATCCTGATATTTCTAAGATCTCAGTTGTTGCGCTAGATTTGTCAATTCGTATACTGCTCAATCATTTTATAAAGGTCATCTCATGTCCCGTCTTGCTGAGTTCCGTCAACTCGAAAAACACTTGGCCGAACAACTCGCTGCCCTTGAAGCCATGAAAGGCGACGAAGGCCTGAAAAAAGAAGTTGAATTCGAAACTAAGCTGCGGGCTTTGCTTGCCGAGTACGGTTATAGCCTCCGCAACGTCATCGCTCTCCTCGATCCCCAGGCAGCAAGCCGTGCTTCTACTACCGCTGCCCCGAAAAGTGTCCGCAAAGCACGTGACGTCAAGATCTACCAAAACCCAAATTCGGGCGAGTTGATCGAGACCAAGGGCGGGAACCATCGCCAGCTCAAGGAATGGAAAACTGAATTCGGCGCGGACATTGTTGAGTCCTGGCGCACTCAGTAAGATCGGTTTGAGTACAAATGAGGGCCCGGTGGGGCCCTTTTTCGTAGCCACATGCGGGGTAATCATGGATCGACATCTCTACAGGTTCAGGACAGCGGATCGTCTGCTCGGAAAAGACGCCACCGAGACCAAGGAGGCTGTGCCCGGTGAGCTTGAGAAGCTTGAGATTTACTTCGCACCGCCTGAGCAATTGAACGATCCTCTAGAGGGGTACAAGGAAATCTACTGGGCGGGTGATGAAATCGTCTGGGCGAATTTCTTTAGGCATTACCTATTGATACTAGCGCTTCGAAGCTGGGAGATTGATGACGCGGTAATGAGCGGCGTGCCACTTCCTAATGAGCTCCCAATTGGCCAGTATCCTGCTAATCTCCGGGGTGTGTACCTCTTTGCTTTCCAGGAAATGGATTACCTGCTCCAAAGTAGTGAGATATTTCAGGGGTACATCAAGGCACTCTCTAAAGCCGAGAGAAAACACTACAAGCCACAGTTGTTGCTCTACCTCAGTTCTCTGCATACGCGCTTCTTAACAATCGTACTTTCAGTAAGTTACAAGTACGAGTTAACCGGTGCACATCATCCTGAGAATCCTGGAGACCCACTAGGGGACAGTGACTTTCATCTGAAGATAATATCAAATATCGAAGCAGATGATGGCCAGCATCGTGATTTTGAGTCATACAGGCAGATTGCTGTCACAACCTCGGCGTTCTCCATCAAGGCTGCGCACGTATGGATCAATGATCATTACGGTGTGTATGACCTAATAACGGCATTTGCTCCTCGATATCTAGATCAAATCGACCAGCTAATGCACCCGAAATGGTATGTAGCCTGCTTTATGAAGGAGTGTAATAACTCCGCCATCTGGGGTAGCTACGGAGACAATCACAAAGGCATCTGCCTGAAATATAGGGTCTCAGGTGAAGACCAAGCACTATCTCTTGAAATGAATAAGCCGATAGGTCTTGGTCATAGCGGCATCATTTATGGCTTCCAGAATATGCAGTTCAAGGAAGTTTTCTACGATCGAGAACACTCGGAAATAGATTTCTTCAGATCATTAGGCAACGTCCCAAACGAGGCATTAGGTGGCTTCTGGTACAACGATGGCCAAGGAAATCTGAGTACCACTAGCGAGTGGTACAAAACTGATTCCAGTGATCTGCGAGAGAGGCACTGGAATAACCTTGATTTCGCTTTGACCTCAACGCTTCCTCAGTGGGAGTCCGAAAAAGAGTACCGCTTGGTTCTTAATTCCGGCATGGACATCACAGATAAAAAGCATCGAGTTTTGAAGTATCGGTTTTCAAGCTTGGAGGGCGTCATTTTTGGGATCAAGACGCCGTTGGAGTACAAACTCAAAGCTATTAGGATTATCAAGGCCCACTGTGAACGTGAAGGCCGTGAAGAGTTTCAGTTCTACCAGGCCTATTACGATCCGGAAACGAAAAGTATCCAACATGGCTTATTACCTGTTTCAATACACGATGCTGATATAAATGGTGGCTCTACTGAGCCTGGCGATTCATCAGCTGAAAGCTAGCTCGCAGATTCTCCACTTCTTCCGCAAGTTGGAATCAGGCATCGGGGCCGGCCACTGCCGAGTATTTATCGACGGTTGTAATCGGCGCCTATCGCTGTGCGGTCATAAGAGTAGAGGGTGCACGCTCTAACCATTGGAACAGCGATCTTCCCGCCAACGATCGTAATGTCTCCTTTGCGTCGTTATGAGCCTCTCAGCTTTGATGTCTGGGTGGTCCAATCCTCTGCAATCGGTGGTCAGTCAAATGCAAATGACTGGTCAGGTCGTATGCAAACGCATGGTCAATTGCGCTGCAATTTCGCAATTGAAGCTCAGTCAATTCGGGTATTCCTCAGTCTCAATGCATTGAAAACTACAGATGCAGAACTGACGCTCATGGCTATGGCAGCGATCATTGGCGACAGGAGGTGTCCCGTCAGTGGATAGAGCAAGCCTGCGGCAAGGGGAATACCCATCGAGTTGTAAAGAAAGGCGAAACCCAAGTTTTGCCGCATGTTTTTTACTGTTGCGACCGAAAGTGCCCTTGCTCGTAAAATCCCCATCAGGTCGCCTTTTACCAGCGTGAGTTGCGCACTATTCATCGCAACGTCAGTCCCTGTCCCCATGGCAATGCCCACATCTGCTCGCGCCAGGGCCGGTGCATCGTTGATACCGTCACCAGCCATGGCGACCTTCCGGCCGTATTGCTGGAGGTCTGCGACCAGACGCTCTTTGTCCTGAGGTTTCACTTCACCGTGGACTTCTTCAATCCCCATCTCCCTGGCGACAGCCCGAGCGGTGGTGAGCCCGTCGCCAGTAGCCATGATGATTTTGATGTCATCAGCCTTGAGCTTGGTGACTGCTTCTTTGGAGGTCGGCTTAATTGGATCTGATACTGCCAGTAACCCTGCCAATACCCCGTCGATTGCGAGGTAGATGATACTGATGCCGTCAAGACGCAACAACTCTGCACGCACTTGTAGGGGCTTGGTGTTCACGCCTGCGGCTTCCATCAACGCGGTGTTCCCCAGCTGGATCTTCTTGCCATCGACGATGCCACTGACCCCGATACCTGAACCAGACTCAAAGGATTCTGGCTTGGTGAGCTTAATGTTCTCGGTTCGGGCGTGATCGACGATTGCATGAGCCAAGGGATGTTCGCTGCCCTGATCAAGGCTGGCAGCCAGCTGAAGAACATCGTGGGGATTGAAACTTGGTGTGGCCTCCACGCTGTGAAACACTGGCCGACCCTCTGTCAGGGTGCCTGTCTTATCGACAATCAGCGTGTCGATCTTGCAAAGGTTTTCGATGGCACTGGCATCCCTGAACAGCACACCCATGCTGGCTGCTTTACCTGTCGAAACCATGATCGACATGGGCGTAGCAAGACCCAACGCACAGGGACAAGCGATGATCAGCACGGCGACAGCGTTGATCAGACCAAACACCCAACTGGGCTCAGGGCCAAAAAGCCCCCAGCCGACAAATGTCAGTATCGCAATCGCGATAACACCCATCACAAAGTAGCCAGCAATAGAGTCGGCCATTCGTTGCATTGGTGCTTTGGAGCGCTGAGCCCGAGCGACCATCTGTACGATTTGTGACAGCATGGTCTCGGCGCCGACCTTCTGCGCCTCCATTACCAAGCTGCCATGTGTATTCAGCGTGGCACCGATCAGGCTATCTCCAGCTCTCTTCATTACCGGCACTGGCTCGCCAGTGAGCATGGACTCATCCACCGCACTTTCACCTTCCAGTACTGAGCCATCAACTGGCACCTTTTCACCAGGCCTGACCCGCAGATGGTCTCCAAGGTGGACATGTGTGTGAGGAATGTCTTCTTCCTGTCCATCGGCATTGATCCGGCGTGCGGTCTTGGGCGATAGACCGAGAAGGGACTTAATGGCGGCGGAGGTTTGCGATCGGGCTTTGAGCTCAAGAATCTGCCCAAGCAAGGTGAGCGAGATGATGACCGCGGCGGCTTCGAAGTAGACGCCGATACGTCCATCTTGCATGAAGGTGGCGGGAAAGCTTTGGGGTAAGAGCGTTGCCATGACGCTGTAAAGGTAGGCTGCGGCGGTACCCAAACCAATCAGAGTCCACATGTTTGGACTGCGATTTCTAATAGAGGCTATGCCCCTTACAAAAAAGGGCCAACCTGCCCATAAGGTCACCGGTGTCGCCAGAGCTAGCTCGATCCAGTTTTGGATCGAGCCATGGAGGAGTTGTAACGAGTGTCCCGCCATGGCGAGCACTGTCACTATCACGGTTAATGGCAGCGACCACCAAAAGCGGCGGGCGAAATCCCGGAGTTCAGGATTTTCTTCTTCATCGAGCGTGGGCATGACCGGCTCTAATGTCATGCCACATTTAGGGCAGTTGCCGGGTCCGGGCTGGCGTATTTCCGGGTGCATCGGACAGGTAAACTCAGTGCCTGTTTGTACCGCAGACTCTGAAGAGGTGACGCGGGATTCGGCGCTCGAAACATTACCGCTGTAGCGTTCAGGATCAGCTCGAAACTTCTCCTGGCATTTCAGGCTACAAAATTGATATGTCTGTCCCTGATAAGACTCACCAAACTTACTTGATGAAGTGACTGCCATTCCGCACACCGGGTCACGTAGATCATCGTCATTGAGCGGAGCAGCATGGGCGTGACTGTGGTCGTGGTGGCTCGATATGGTAGGCATGGCTATTCCCCTTTTTCGTCCTTGTGGGTTGCTGCCTGATCGCCATGGCTATGTCCGCCATGTCCATGTCCAAAAAAGTGCATCAATGGACAGATCAACAGAATCAGATAAGGCCAAAATGGATAAACGTGGCTGAAATGCTCCCGCAAAACGTAAAAGGCACCAATCGCAATGAGCATGATTAGTACAACGCCTGTTTTGCGCCTCCAAAATGGTGCGGTGGTGTTTCCATCCGGATGCTGATGGTTATTCATGATCTAAACCCCACTGTGTGAGCATTGCTGTGATCTCTGCGACAGAGCGTAGCCAACTCTTGCGTCGAAGCGGTGTTAGCAGCCAGCTCTGGCTTATTTCAGGTCAAACTGACCGACCATCCCTGACTGATAATGCCCCGGCACGTTGCAGCCAAACTGAAGCCCAGTGCTGTTGTTGAAGGTCCAGATCAGCTCTTTGGTTGCGCCAGGCTCAATCAGGACGCTGTTCGGGTCGTTGTGCTCCATTCCGACCATCTTCATTCCACCCATGCTGTGGCCCATACCGCTCATCGTTTTCCCGGTACCTGTGGGGTTAAGCGTTCCGTTCTGGAACATGCTTGCCATTTCTTTTTGGTGTGCTGCGTGAGCAGCAGCTTTGCCGATGTTGAACTCGTGCAGCAGCGAACCCTCATTGCGAAGGACAAATCGAATAGTTTCACCAGGCTTTACGTCGATGCTTTCAGGTTTGAAGAAAATATCGCCCATCTCGACCTCCACCGTACGGGTAACCTCAGAGGCGACTCCAGGCTGGCCGATGTCCTCTTTCCCATGCCCTGCGCTGGCCATAGCCGTAGCACCGAAGAGTAGAGTGATTGCTGCGATGACAGGGGTAACGAGCTTAGCTTTCATGGTGACCTCGAGAGTAAGTGGGAAACACTGGCTATGCTAATGATGCGGAGCTGCCAGTTAACTGACCTGAACACTACATTTCTGTCAGTTTTCGAAATAAATACGGCGTCCAGATGACGCCGCATTTAACAGGACTGTTCAAAAAGCTCTTTTCAGGGAGTTGCTTACTGATGGTTCTCTGACAGCATCAGCTTGTGCTCGCGTTGCATTTGACTCAAAACGTCGTCGACAATTTTGTCGTGCTTTTCCATCCAGGCCAGGTGCTGCTGGGGTGACATTGAGGCGTCTGGATGATCTTTATGGAGTTGGCTCATGATGTCGCCGAGCATTTTCATATGCTCGGCCATGTGGACATGACGCTGTCCTTCAGGGGCTTTTTCAGCTTGGATCAGTACGGCTTCAGCCCTGTCGCGCAGGCCTTCCATACGCTCTATCACCCGGTCTCCGCCACTTTCAGCCCATACAGAAGCTGAGACGAGTATCGAGCTCACAAAAAACAGCATTTTCAGGCGATTCATGGGGCAACTCCTTATGGAATTGTTTTCCGGCTCCCTAACGTTTCATGCTGAAGAGTCGGTCGAGCACCAGGAAGTACTCATGCTTGAACCCTAGACAGCGCTCGCTGACATCTACCTGAAGCCAATATTACTTTTCTGTCAGTTGCTGGTTGGCTGGCGTGTTTCGTTGCAGACTGCGCTTCATCATTATCCGAGAGCCACCCTCATGAGACTTCTGGTTGCTGAAGACGAACCCAAAATAGGTATCTATTTGCAGCAAGGACTCACGGAGGCGGGGTTCAATGTGGATCGCTTTACCAATGGCAAGGTGGCGCTACAGCACGCTTTGAGCGAGGCCTATGACCTGCTGATTCTAGACGTCATGATGCCTGGGCTGGATGGCTGGGAAGTACTTCAGAAGGTTCGTGCATCCGGAAAAGATGTTCCCGTGCTCTTCCTCACGGCGCGAGATCGCGTTGAAGATCGAGTGAAAGGACTTGAACTCGGTGCAGATGATTACCTGATCAAACCCTTCGCATTTTCTGAACTGTTGGCTCGCGTCAGAACGTTGCTGCGTCGGGGTAACGGCGCTCCCTCGCAAACCTATATGAAACTGGCTGATCTGGAGGTGGACCTGCTCAAGCGTCGGGCCATTCGTGGAGGTAAACGCATAGACCTTACGGCCAAAGAGTTTGCGTTGCTTGAGCTGTTGCTACGACGTCGAGGGGAGGTGCTGCCAAAGTCACTTATCGCCTCCCAGGTTTGGGATATGAACTTCGACAGCGATACCAACGTTATCGAGGTTGCAGTGAGAAGGTTGAGGGCCAAGATAGATGACGACTTTGAGGTCAAGTTGATTCATACCTCTAGGGGGATGGGTTACATGCTCGACGCGCCTGATTCGGAGTCGGAATGAACCGAATGTCCCTGACGACCCGTATGAGTCTGATGTTCATGCTCGCGGTAACGGCCGTGCTTACGGTCGCCGGACTCAGTTTCAATAACCTCAGTCGGCATCACTTTAAGATGCTGGATCAGCAGGCATTGAACGAAAAGCTCCACTCGACCCAGAGAATTTTGTCCGGGTTGAACAGCATCGATCAACTCAGCGAATTTAAGCCTGAGCTGGAGGCGCTGCTGGGGGCTCACCGTGATTTGACTGCCCTAATAATCGATGGTGACGGCAAGCTGCTGTTTGCTGATCCCGGTCCGGTAGATATTCCGAAGGAGTTCCGCACAACCACAAACAACAACGTCTGGGAGTGGCGGGAGCAAGGGCAGATGTTCCGTGGAGTGACGGCACAAGCCGTTGTGACGGGGCAAGACAAGCCGTTGACAGTCATTTTGATCTTTGACGTTACTCAGCATATGTCCTTTTTCGAGACGCTTGAACGATGGTTTTGGATAGGGTTGGTGATCAGCGCATTGGTCAGTGCTGCACTCGGCTGGATGGTAGCAAGCAGTGGCATGCGGCCCATTCGCCAGGTCACGCGGGTCGCTGCCTCAATGTCAGCAAAATCACTCAAAGAGCGCATCCCCTTAGCACCCGTTCCCAAAGAGCTTCAGCAAATGGTGCTGTCGTTTAACGCAATGTTGTCCAGGCTCGACGATGCATTTGTCCGGTTATCGAACTTTTCCGCAGACATTGCCCACGAACTACGGACCCCCGTGAGCAACTTGATGACCCACACCGAAGTGGTGCTTTCAAGAAAAAGGAATATTGAGGACTACGAAGACAACCTGTACTCAAATCTTGATGACTTGAAGCGTATGAGTCGGATGATTGATGACATGCTTTTTCTGGCGAAATCTGACAACGGTCTGATCACACACGAGAACAAACCAATAGACCTCGTGGAAGTAGTGGAAAAATTGCTTGAGTACTACCGCCTTTTGGCTGATGAGCGAGGGATTCAACTCAAGGTTTCAGGAAGGGGCAGCGTCCGAGGCGATGTCCTTATGCTCCACAGAGCCATTTCTAACCTGCTCTCTAACGCGCTTCGCTACACCTCTGAAGGGAAGACGATCAGTGTCGAAATCCTCCAGAAGGAGATGTCGGTATTGGTCGTCGTGGAGAACCACGGAGAACCCATTGCCCCCGAACATCTTGAAAAGCTTTTCGATCGTTTTTATCGCGTGGACCCAGCGCGGCGAGAAGGGAGTCCAAGCAACGCAGGGCTAGGTCTGTCGATTACCCGATCAATTATTGAGGCGCATGATGGCAAAATCTGGTGTACGTCATGTGACGGGAAAACGGCCTTTCATCTAGAGTTTCCTAGTGTTGACTTGGAGGTCAGCTGAACAACGGCGTATTTGTGATCAACGGCGATCTCTCAGCCTGCGCCCAGCGTCCACTTTCGTTATTTTTGAATGAGTGAAAACCCTAGTATCTGGGGCACGCGGTCTCGTCTTTAAGTCTCGCTACGCCCGCCAATTCGAGGCCAAACACCGCGTCAAGCTGACTGAAATGTAATCGAACAGTTTGCGTTCGTGTGGCATCGTGTTCTTGCACTGTGACGTTGGGGCCTAGTGAGTTTCTCGTGTTCAACCTGACCTAGAACACGGAGGCTACTAGCTAATCATCAGTGGTTTTAACAAGAATCGAAAAGTAAAAATTAGATATTCCAAACAAACCTCGAATCAACAGCTCTTGCTGTGAGGAGTCTTGCATGTCATTCCTTAAAACTACGACCGTAGCTGTTGCACTTACCGCTGGTTTGCTTCTGAGTGCAGTTGCTCAAGCACATCCAAAGCTCCTTTCTTCCACTCCGGCAGAAGGCTCGAATGCGGCGGCCCCTTCGAAAATTGAACTGCACTTTTCTGAGAATCTCACCACTCAGTTTTCCGGTGCAAAACTAATCATGACCGATATGCCTGGCATGCCGAACTCCCCAATGGGTGTTAAGGCCGCCGTCGCTGGTGGCGGTGATCCGAAAACGATGGTGATTACACCGGCAGCACCTTTGACCACCGGTACCTACAAAGTCGAATGGCGTGCTGTCTCCTCGGACACTCACCCGATCACCGGCAACTTCTCATTTAAAGTGAAATGATTTATGAGCGACTCAATAAATATTGTGGTTCGCTTTGCTCTTTATTTCGACCTGATGCTGTTATTCGGATTGGCAATTTTCGGCTTGTACAGCCTCAGGGGAAAGGAAAGAGTATCGGGCACGGTCTTGAATTTTGAGTCGCTTCTTTACGGTACTTCCGTTGCAGGTGTAGCTCTGTCCCTTGCCGCGATGTTGTTGCTTGCGAAAGCAATGAGCGGTGTGTCGGAGCTTATGGAGCTACATCGTCATATTTTTGAAATGGTCCTTATGGGGACTGACGTCGGGTTGACCTGGATGGTCCGAATAGCTGCCTTGGTGATGGCAATTATTGGCGTCGCGTTGAACAAGCGATTTCCAACACCCAGTCTCTGGATCGTCACTGTATGCGGAGCGATTGCGTTGGCGACGTTGGCATGGACAGGGCACGGCGCCATGGATGAGGGCAGTCGACGCTACTGGCATTTCATCACCGACATTTTCCACCTATTAGCCGCAGGTGGCTGGTTGGGCGCTCTATTGGCATTCGCTCTACTGCTGCGGTTGAAATCGCTAGGGAAACTCTGAAAAAAACTTTCTGATTTGGCAAAATACCGCGACCCCACCCACCGAGTTTCCCGATGAAGCAG
>NZ_JBXAFK010000078.1:0-25262 GCF_058793055.1 Pseudomonas sp. MPR-R2A5 | reverse complement strand
TGAACTGCGTGGTGTACTTGCTCATGAAAACGCCCCAGAAATTGGATGGGTGTCCAACTTCTGGGGCGCACTTCACACCGCCATCGGGGGCAAGCCCCCTCCCACATTTGGGTTACGTTACTTTTTAAGACCGAGTTTCTTCAGCTCTTCATCGCGCAACTCACGACGCAGGATCTTGCCCACGTTGGTGGTCGGCAACGCATCGCGGAACTCCACGGCCTTGGGCACCTTGTAGCCGGTGACATTGGCGCGCATGTGCTCCATCACCTGGTCCTTGGTCAGGGTCGCCCCCGGCTTCACCACGATGAAGATCTTGATGTGCTCCCCGGATTTTTCGTCCGGCACGCCGATGGCCGCGCATTGCAGCACGCCCGGCAGGGTCGCCAGCACGTCTTCGAGTTCATTGGGGTAGACGTTGAAACCGGAGACCAGAATCATGTCCTTCTTGCGGTCGACAATGCGCATGTAGCCGTCCGGCTGGATGATCGCGATGTCACCGGTCTTCAGCCAGCCTTCGCTGTCGAGAATCTCTGCGGTGGCGTCTTCGCGCTGCCAGTAGCCCTTCATCACCTGCGGGCCCTTGACGCACAGTTCGCCGACTTCACCGAGGGCCAACTCGACGCCGTCATCGGTGATGACTTTGCACAGGGTCGACGGCACCGGAATGCCGATAGTGCCAATCTGGATGTTCTGGATCGGGTTGACCGTCGCCACCGGGCTGGTCTCGGTCATGCCGTAGCCTTCGCAGATGTTGCAGCCGGTCACGGCCTTCCAACGCTCGGCCGCCGCCAGCTGCAGGGCCATGCCACCCGACAGGGTGACTTTCAGTGCAGAGAAGTCCAGCTTGCGGAAACCTTCGTTGTTGCACAGCGCCACGAACAACGTGTTCAAGCCGACAAAGCCGCTGAACTTCCACTTCGACAGTTCCTTGACCATCGCCGGCAGGTCGCGCGGGTTGCTGATCAGGATGTTGTGATTGCCGATCAGCATCATCGCCATGCAATGAAAGGTGAACGCGTAGATGTGGTACAGCGGCAGCGGGGTGATGAGAATCTCGCACCCTTCATTGAGGTTCGACCCCATCAGCGCCTTGCACTGCAGCATGTTGGCCACCAGGTTGCGGTGGGTAAGCATCGCGCCCTTGGCCACGCCGGTGGTACCGCCAGTGTATTGCAGCACGGCCACATCGCTGCTGGCCGGGCTGGCATCGTTGACCGGCTGGCCGTGGCCCTTGGCGAGCACCTCGTTGAACTTGATCGCCTTGGGCAAGTGATAGGCCGGGACCATTTTCTTCACGTACTTGATGACGCTGTTGATCAGCAGGCGCTTGAACGGCGACAACAGGTCGGCAACCTCGGTGACGATCACATGCTTGACGGCGGTCTTGGGCACGACCTTTTCCGCCAGGTGAGCCATATTGGCCAGGCACACCAGGGCCTTGGCGCCGGAATCGTTGAATTGGTGTTCCATTTCCCGCGCGGTGTACAGCGGGTTGGTGTTGACCACGATCAGGCCGGCACGGATAGCGCCGAATACGGCGACCGGGTATTGCAGGACGTTGGGCAGTTGCACGGCGATACGATCGCCGGGCTTCAAGTCGGTATGCTGTTGCAGGTACGCGGCGAACGCGCCGGACAATTCGTACAATTCACCGTAGGTGATTGTCTTGCCCAGGTTGCTGAAAGCCGGTTTGTTGGCGAAGCGCTGGCAGGACTGTTTCAGTACCGCCTGAATATTTGGATACTCGTCTGGATTGATGTCTGCAGCAATCCCGGCGGGGTACTTATCCTTCCAAAAGTCTACGTTCATGGAAGCCCACTCCTCAGCGACGCGAATTCATCATCGCATTTGATGCGATTATTATTGGTGTATGTTTTTTTAGGTGAGTCTGGCGCGTTCAAGCAGGCCGAGAGGTCACAAAGCGCGCCGAGAGTAGCAGCTTTGCCAAGGGCCGACTAGATCCAAAAGAGGGCCCTACAGTCATAATCATGACTGTCCTACAATATTTGGTCACACTCTAAACAAGGGTGAAATCACCCAGCAAAAGGCTCTGGAATAGGCCCTTCAAGGCGATAAACAGCAATGTGGGAGGGGGCTTGCCCCCGATAGCAATGGTTCAGCCAACACATTTGGTGACTGATACATCGCCATCGGGGCAAGCCCCCTCCCACATTGTCGAGCCCAATTCCAATCAGGCGATATCGCGCAACTCACGCCGCAAAATCTTGCCCACCGGTGTCATCGGCAACGACTCGCGCAGCACAATATGCTTGGGCACCTTGTACCCCGTGAAGTTGGTCTTGCAGTAGCTCTTCAACTCTTCAAGGCTCACGCCCTCGGCCCGCGCCACCACGAACAGTTTCACCGCCTCCCCCGTGCGATCGTCCGGCACGCCGATCACCGCGCAGTTGGCCACCGCCGGGTGGGCCATCACCACGTCTTCGATTTCGTTCGGATACACGTTGAAACCCGAGACAATGATCAGGTCCTTCTTGCGATCCACAATGCGGATGAAACCATCGGCGTCGATCACCGCAATGTCGCCGGTCTTGAGCCAACCCTCGGCGTCCAGGGTCTCGGCGGTGGCGACCGGTTGCTGCCAGTAGCCCTTCATCACTTGCGGACCTTTGATACATAGCTCGCCGCGCTCGCCCAGGGGCAACTCGACGCCCTCTTCATCAATCACCTTCATCGCCGTGGCCGGCACCGGGATACCTACGGTGCCCAGACGAGACCGCTTGCCATAGGGGTTGGTACTGGCAACGGGGGAGGTTTCAGTCAGGCCATAGCCCTCGCCGATTGTACAGCCCGTGATCTGCTGCCAGCGTTCGGCCGTGGCCTTGATCAGCGCGGTACCGCCGGAGTTGGTGAGCTTGAGGTGGGAGAAATCCAGGCTCTTGAAGTCCGGATGGTCCATCAGTGCCACGAACAGCGTGTTGAGCCCCAGCAACCCGGTAAAGCGCCAGTTCTTCAGCTCCTTGATAAAGCCGCCGATGTCGCGCGGGTTGGTGATCAGCACGTTGTGGTTGCCGGAGACCATCATGCACATGCAATTCGCGGTGAACGCATAGATGTGGTACAGCGGCAGCGGAGCGATCATCACCTCCTGCCCTTCCTTGATCAGCGGATGGCCATCTTCGCCAATCTGCGACATGCACGCGCGCACCTGCTGCATATTGGCCACCAGGTTGCCATGGGTGAGCATCGCGCCCTTGGCCAGGCCGGTGGTGCCGCCGGTGTATTGCAGCACGGCGATATCGTCGAGGCTCACCGGATGGCGGATCAGACCCTGCCCCGCGCCCATGCGCAACGCGCGCTTGAACGACACCGCACGCGGCAGGTGATAGGCCGGCACCATCTTCTTCACTTTGTCGACCACGGTGTTGACCAACCAGCCCTTGGCGGCGGGCATGAAGTCGCCCATCCTGGCTTCGATCAGGTAGTCGATCTCGGTATCAGTGCAGACCTCCTGCACCCGCGCCCCGAACAGGTTGAGGTAGACCAGGGCACGAATGCCGGCGTCCTTGAACTGGTGGCGCATCTCGCGCGGGGTGTACAACGGGTTGGTGTTGACAACAATCAGCCCGGCGCGCAGCGCACCGAACACCGCAACCGGGTAGTGCAGCACGTTGGGCATCTGCACCGCGATGCGATCGCCGGGCTTGAGGTCTGTGTGCTGTTGCAGGTAGCCGGCGAACGCCGCGCTCTGGCGTTCAAGTTCGGCGTAGGTCAGCGTGATCCCCATGTTGCTGAACGCCGGACGGTCGGCAAAAGCCTTGCAGGAACGCTCGAAGACTTCGATCACCGACTTGTAGCTGGTGAGGTCGATGTCATTGGGGACACCCGCCGCGCGTTTGTCATTCCAGAAATCAGGTTGCATTATTCTTGTCCTCTTACCTGAGTGTGTCCGGCCGCTGCAGCTATAAAAGCGTGCTGCTATAGAAAGCGGAGCTTTGGGGACGTTAGCAGTAATGGCCAAACAGGCAAATACAGAACTGAGCTTCATTAATTGCGTGAATCTTCCTACAAGGGCTTGCACAGATCAGCCGCAACCCTCGGGATGAGCTATACACTGCAACGACCCTGAGCAAAGGAACCGCCATGAACCACACCACCTTCTGGCTGACCGCGAATGACCGCAGCCGCCTGTACGTCAACCAGTGGCTGCCCGACGGCACGCCCAAGGCCCTGGTGATGCTGTCCCATGGCATGGCCGAGCACAGTGGTCGCTACGCGCGCCTGGCCCAGGCCTTGTGCGGCGCCGGCTACGGCCTGTATGCGCTGGACCAGCGCGGCCATGGCCGCACCGCTGACGAAGGTACGCTAGGGTTGTTCGCCGAGCAGGACGGCTGGAACAAGGTGGTGGGTGACCTGGCCAGTCTCAATCAGCATATCGGCCAGCAGCAGCCGGGCCTTCCGATCATTTTGCTGGGGCACAGCATGGGCAGCTACATCGCCCAGGCCTACCTGCTGCACCACAGCGCCAGCCTGGACGGTGCGATCCTCAGCGGTTCGAATTTCCAGCCGGTGGCGCTGTATCGCGCAGCGCGAATCATCGCCCGCGCCGAACGCCTGCGCCAGGGCCCGCGCGGGCGCAGTGCATTGATTGAATTCCTGTCATTCGGATCGTTCAACAAGGCGTTCAAACCCAATCGCACCGGTTTCGACTGGCTCAGTCGCGACCCGGTTGAGGTCGACAAGTACATCCATGACCCGCTCTGTGGTTTCCGCTGCACCAACCAACTGTGGATCGACCTGCTGGGTGGCTTGCAGCAAATCAGCAAAGCGTCCAATCTCGCGCAGATCGATCCCGGCCTGCCGATCCTGGTGATGGGCGGCGAATGTGATCCGGTGAGTGAAGGCAAGCGTCTCAAAAGCCTGGCCAACGCATTGCGCGAGGCCGGCTGCCGGAACCTGCAACTGACTATCTACCCACAGGCGCGTCACGAAGTGTTCAACGAAACCAATCGCGACGAAGTCACAGCGGATGTGCTGACGTGGCTCGACCAGGCCTTGAGTTTGCGCAGGCCAGCCCGCTGCGAATAATTTTTCCTTTAAAATCATCCGTTTAAATTATCGATTAGCCACAGGATGCACCTTTAGATGACCCAGGTAACCAACACCCCGTACGAAGCCCTCGAAGTTGGCCAGACCGCCAGCTACAGCAAGACCGTCGAAGAGCGCGACATCCAACTGTTCGCCGCGATGTCGGGCGACCACAACCCGGTGCACCTGGATGCCGAATACGCCAAGGCGACCATGTTCAAGGAGCGTATCGCTCACGGCATGTTCAGCGGAGCGCTGATCAGTGCGGCGGTGGCCTGCGAGCTGCCTGGGCCGGGCACGATCTATATCGGCCAGCAGATGACCTTCCAGAAGCCGGTGAAAATCGGCGATACCCTGACCGTGCGTCTGGAAATCCTCGAGAAGCTGCCTAAGTTCCGCGTACGCATTGCCACCCGCGTGTTCAACCAGCGTGATGAGCTGGTGGTGGATGGCGAAGCCGAAATCCTCGCACCGCGCAAGCAGCAGGTAGTCACCTTGACCGAACTGCCGCCGATCAGCATCGGCTGATAGCCATTTCAGAGTCAGCACAACGCAAATGTGGGAGAGGGCTTGCTCCCGATAGTGGAGGATCAGTCATTGAAATATCGACTGATCTTCCGCTATCGGGAGCAAGCCCCCTCCCACAATTGTTACAGCGCAGGGCTTACGACTGAGCGCGAGCCTGGTTACGCAGGGCTTTCACCTGGTCGTGGTTACGTTGCACGCCGTGGAACTGACGTTCAACCAAGTCACGAATGCCCAGCAGATTGTGCTTGGTGATCTTCTCGATAGCTTCTTTGTAAGCCTTCAGTGCGTGGTCTTCACCGCGCTCGGCTTCGTTCAGCACAGCCTCTTCATCTTTACCGGTCACCATCGACTTCACGTCGACCCAGCCACGGTGCAGGGCACCGGCTACGCTACCGGAATCTTCTGGGTCACCGCCCAGGGCACGCACGGCCGTCTTCAGTTCGGCGGCGGCAGTGGCGCAGTCAGCGGAGCGCTTGGCAAACAGAGCCTTGAGTTCTGGGTGCTTGATATCTTCAGCGCATTCCTTGAAGCCTTTCTGGCCGTCGATGCTGGTCTCGATCAGGTCGTTGAGTACGGAGATGGATTCTTTGTTGATGTCGGTCATTTTTCAATTCCTTAGGCAGGTGAAGAAGGGTTGCCTTAATGATTGCAGCGCCCGTGCCAGTTTTTTAGAAAATACTTTTATGTTTATTTTCAACAACTTAAAAATATTTGAACCATCTGTATGTACGTTATTTGCATGATCTGTCATTTGGCCTTCATGCAGAATGCCTGTATTTTCCAAGGTCTCGACGCAAACGCCTGAGCCTTCATGAATCCCGAAAAACTCGAACTGCTGATCACCCGCGAAATGCCCTTCGGCAAGTACAAGGGACGCATCATCGCGGACCTGCCTGGCCCTTACCTGAACTGGTTTGCCCGTGAAGGTTTCCCCCACGGCGAACTCGGCGGCCTGCTGGCCCTGATGCAGGAGATCGACCACAACGGCTTGTCCGAACTGCTGGAACCGCTGCGCGCCAAACACGGCAAACCCGCCCCTCGTCATTAGGAACCTATGCCATGCCATGGAATGCAGATAACGAAACCCACTGGCTGGCCATCGCCCAGCGCTATGCCCTGGAGCCAGGCCCGATCAACCTGGAAAACGGCTACTTCGGGCGCATGAGCCACGCGGTGCAAGCGCAGTACCTGGAGCACGTGGCGTTTATCAACCGCAGTAACGCGGTGCATGTGCGCCAGCGTTTCGAGCAGGGCGAGAACGAGACGATCCGCCGCCAACTGGCCGAGCTGATCGATGCCGACCCCGAAGCCGTCACATTCACCCGCAATGCCACCGAAGCGTTGCAGTCGTTGATCCGCAACTACAACCGCCTGCAACCGGGCGATCAGGTGCTGATCAGCGATCTGGAGTACGACACAGTGAAAGGCGCCATGCGCTGGCTGGCCGGCTACAGAGGGGTGGAGGTGATCGAAATGTCCCACGCTCATCCGGCCAGTTTCGACAGCTTGGTGCAGACCTATCGTGATGCGTTCGAGCGCTACCCGCGCCTCAAGCTGATGGCGCTGACCCACGTGACCCATCGCACCGGCCTGGTGATGCCTGTCGAGGCCATCGCCAGGGCTGCACGTGAGCATGACATCGACGTGATCCTCGACGGCGCTCATGCACTGGGCCAGATCGAGTTCAACCTCGCCGAGCTGGGCATTCAGTTCGCCGGCTTCAACCTGCACAAATGGATCGGCGCGCCGCTGACCCTGGGGTTTCTCTATATCGCCCCCGAACGCCTGGCTGACATAGATCCGGACATGGGCGAGTTCCACTACCCCGCCACCGACGTTCGTGCACGTACGTCGTACAGCACGCCAAACTTTCCGGCACTGATGACCTTGCCCCTGGTGTTTGAAGAGCATCGCGCAATGGGCGGCGCGAAAGCCAAGGGCGCCCGGGTCAATTACCTGAGGGACTTGTGGGTGAGCCGGGTACGGCCGTTGCCGGGCATCGAGGTACTGACGCCGGACGATCCACGGCTGTATTGCGGGATTACGGCATTCAAGTTCATTGGCCGGGATCAGCAGGTAATGGCGGACCGGTTGCTCAAGGACTTCAACCTGTTTACCACCACGCGTGTCGGAGCGTCGTTCGGTACCTGCATTCGGGTGACGCCAGGGTTGCTGACGTCAGCGGCGGACATCGATGTGCTGGTCAACGCCATTACCGAGCTAAGCAGCGATTAAACGTGGGAGAGGGCTCAGTTTTTTGCAGGCAAAAAAAAGCGGTACACCGACCAAGTGCACCGCAAAAATGCCGTCAAGCACAGCAACAACGATTCGGTAAATCAGATCAGTCCAGCAGCGCCAGCGCCTCGGCGGTGACTTCCTGGATACGCGCCCAGTCGCCGTTCTTGACCCACTCCGGGTCAAGCATCCAGCTACCGCCCACGCACATCACGTTTTTCAACGCCATGTAGCTCTTGATGTTGGCCGGGCCGACCCCGCCGGTCGGGCAGAATTTCACTTCGCCGAACGGGCCGCCCAGGGCCTTGATGGCCGCTACACCGCCACTGACTTCGGCCGGGAACAGCTTGAAGCGACGATAGCCCAGGCCATAGCCTTCCATGATGCCCGAGGCATTGCTAATGCCGGGCAGCAGCGGAATCGGGCTGTGCACCGAGGCTTCCAGCAGGTCGCGGGTAATGCCAGGGGTGACGATAAATTGCGAGCCTGCCACTTCGGCCGCTTCAAGCATGTGGCGGTCGAGTACGGTGCCGGCGCCGGTGCACAGCTCAGGGCGCTGCTCGCGCAGGACCTGAATGGCCTTGAGGCCGAACTCCGAACGCAGGGTCACTTCCAATGCGGTCAAACCACCGGCGGCCAGGGCATCGGCCAGGGGCAGGATGTCCTGTTCGCGGGCAATGGTAATCACGGGCAGGATCCGCGCCTTGGCGCAGAGGCTGTCGATCAGGGCAACTTTATCCGCCATGGACACGGTCGGTTGAGGGCTTTTCATAGCGGCTGATCCTTGGCTCATGGGCACCAGTAAATCTCTAAAGTAGGTTGCAAAAACGCGCGAATCGGCATGGCAGCAACGTCGTCACTGGCCAGCGCGGCGCTCAAGGTGGTCAATTTCGAACTGCCGGAGATCGACAGCACGGTGTAGTTGGCCGTGGCCAGCAGCGCGCGACTCATGGTCAGGCGCTGGTGCGGCACGGTCGGCGCCAGCATCGGCCAGCAACGGCGGGTACCGTCGGCCTGCAGGGCTTCGCTCAGGTTCGGGCTGTTGGGAAACAGCGATGCGGTGTGGCCGTCATCACCCATGCCCAATACCAGCACATCAATGGCTGGCAGTTCGGCCAGCAGGCGATCGGCCTGCCGGGCAGCGTCTTCAAGGTTGGCGGCGGCGCTGTACAGGCTGAGGAACTTGGCCTTGGCTGCCGGGCCTTGCAACAGGTGCTGCTTCAACAAACCGGCATTGCTGTCGGCATGTTCCACCGGCACCCAACGCTCGTCGGCCAGGGTGATGGTGACCTTGGACCAGTCCAGGCCCTGCTTGGCCAGGTTCTGGAAAAACGCCACGGGGCTACGGCCACCGGACACCACCAGGGTCGCTTCGCCACGGGCACTGATGGCCGCGCGCAGTTGTTCGGCCACGTCATTGGCCAGGCCGTCCGCCAGCAGCGCGGGCGTACGGTACTCATGGGCAGTGACGCCCTGAGGCAGTTTCAATTCAGATATCGCCATACCATGACCTCCCATCCCGCGTGATCAGTGCAATCGAGCTCATCGGCCCCCAGGACCCCGCCGCGTACGGCTTGGGCGCATCGCCGGATTTCTTCCACCCGGCGATCAACTGGTCACACCACTTCCACGCGGCTTCGATTTCATCTTTGCGAACAAACAGGTTCTGATTGCCGCGCATCACTTCCAGTAACAACCGCTCGTAGGCATCCGGAATACGGGCGCTGCGGTAAGTGTCGGAAAAATTCAGTTGCAGCGGACCGCTGCGCAGTTGCATGCCCTTGTCCAGGCCTTGCTCCTTGGTCATCACCCGCAAGGAGATCCCTTCGTCCGGTTGCAGGCGAATGATCAGCTTGTTGCTGATCTGCAGGCGCTGCTCAGGGGCGAAGATATAGTGGGACGGTTCCTTGAAGTGGATCACGATCTGCGACAGCTTTTGCGGCATGCGCTTGCCGGTACGCAGGTAGAACGGCACCCCGGCCCACCGCCAGTTACGGATATCGGCGCGCAGGGCAACGAAGGTCTCGGTGTCGCTCTGGGTGTTGGAGTTCTCTTCTTCCAGGTAACCCGGCACCGGCTTGCCAGCGCTGTAGCCAGCGATGTACTGGCCGCGGACCACCTGGGTAGTCAGGCCATCCGGGCTGATCGGTGCCAGCGCCTTGAGCACCTTGACCTTCTCGTCGCGGATACTGTCGGCGGACAGGTCGGCGGGCGGGTCCATGGCAATCAGGCACAGCAGCTGCAACAGGTGGTTCTGGATCATGTCGCGCAGTTGGCCGGCCTTGTCGAAGTAACCCCAACGGCCTTCGATCCCGACCTGCTCGGCCACGGTGATTTCCACGTGGGAAATGTAGTTCTGGTTCCACTGGGTTTCGAACAGGCTGTTGGCGAAACGCAGGGCGATCAGGTTCTGGACAGTTTCCTTGCCCAGGTAGTGATCGATACGGTAGGTGCGGTTTTCCGGGAAAAACTGCGCCACGGCGTCGTTGACCTTACGCGAGGATTCCAGGTCCGAACCGATGGGTTTTTCCAGCACCACCCGGGTATTTTCCGCCAGGCCGACCTTGGACAGGTTCTCGCAAATCGCGCCGTACACTGCAGCCGGCGTGGCAAAGTAGGCAATCAGGCGTTGCTCGGTGCCGGCGATTTCAGCCAGGGCCACGTAATCGTCGGCTTTCATGAAGTCGACGTGAACATAGGTCAACCGCGCGAGGAAACGCTGGGCGACGCTCTCGTCCAGTTCCTTGCCGACGTACTTGCGCAGTTCTTTTTCGATATGGGCCAGGTGCTGTTGCTCGGAACCGGCTTCACGGGCCAGGGCCAGGATGCGCGTGTTGTCGTGCAGCAGCCCGGCGCCATCGAGTTGATAGAGGGCAGGAAATAACTTGCGCAGCGCCAGATCACCCAAGGCGCCAAACAGGGCAAAGGTGCAGGGTTCTACGGTTATCGAAGGCATGATGTTTGTTCTTTTATCAAGTTAAGCTACAAATACCTTTTTTCAAGGCATCACTCAAGGAAAAATGTAGTAATAACCACAACATTTTCCCGAAATACGCATTCCGAGTGGTGGTGTTCAGCTACCCTCAGTAGGATAGGCCACCGCAAAGGGCTACTCGTCGATGAGTTGCCGCCCTTTATTTGCATCGTCGCCCGAAGGAAAGACTGAATGGACCGCGTGCGAAATCTTCTGGAACAGATCCGGAACCGCCTCGAAGAACTGAACAAGGCTGAGAAAAAAGTCGCCGAGGTCATCCTGCTCAACCCGCAGCAGGCGACCCGCTTCTCGATCGCAGCCCTCGCCCAAGCCGCCTCGGTCAGTGAACCGACGGTCAACCGTTTCTGCCGTTCGTTCGGCGTCAGCGGTTACCCTGAACTTAAATTGCAGTTGGCGCAAAGCCTGGCCAGTGGCGCAGCGTACGTCAGCCGCGCCGTGGAGGCCGATGATAACCCTGAGGCCTATACACAGAAGATCTTTGGCAGCGCGATTGCCTCGCTGGACGCCGCCTGCCAGGCCCTGGACCCGGCCTTGATCAGCAAGGCCGTGGATTTGCTGATCCAGGCCCGGCAGATCCACTTCTTCGGCCTCGGCGCGTCGGCGCCGGTGGCGATGGATGCGCTGCACAAGTTCTTCCGCTTCAACCTGGCGGTGACCGCCCATGCCGACGTGCTGATGCAGCGCATGATCGCGTCAGTGGCGCATACGGGCGAGCTGTTTGTGATCATCTCCTACACCGGGCGCACCCGCGAATTGGTGGAAGTGGCGCGCATCGCCCGGGGAAATGGCGCGTCGGTGCTGGGTGTGACCGCCGAAAACTCGCCGCTGGCCAAGGCCAGTACGGTAAGCCTGAACATTCCGCTGCCGGAAGACACCGACATCTATATGCCGATGACCTCGCGGATCATCCAATTGACGGTACTGGATGTGCTGGCGACCGGCATGACCTTGCGCCGTGGCGTGGATTTCCAGCCGCATTTGCGCAAGATCAAAGAGAGCTTGAACGACAGCCGGTATCCGGTGGGGGATGAATTCAACTAGGCCTGCCTTTGTGTTGGCTGTACTGGCCTTATCGGGGGCAAGCCCCCTCCCACAATTGACCGGGTTTCAACAGGGGAATGCAGTCGAATGTGGGAGGGGGCTTGCCCCCGATAAGGCCACCCGCAACACCGTTAAACGCCAGCCCTGGCCTGCAAACTCAAATGCGCCCTCTCCCCCGGCGCCAGGCTCGCCCCGGCCATCGCCGACTCCACACAGACAAACCCCGACGCCTCGTTGAAACTGACGCCCAATAGCGGCCGGCTGCCGGGATGCCATACGACGGTGTCGGCGCTGTCACCGGTGTCGATGCACAACTCGCGCTGCCAGGCGTGATCCTTGAGGTGCAATTCGCCCTCATGCTGGAACACCCGCTGGCACCCGCCATCGACCCGTAGTTCACCTTCCTGCTGGCAAACCTGGCGGTTGAGCTGGTCATAGCCTTGGGCCCCATCGAGTCCAGACAGCGCTATCTCACCGACGTTGCCGATACGCCAATAGGCATGCAACGCATGGCTCAGTTGGCACGGCAGTTCGTCCTGGTGCTCGGTGCTGAGGCGCAGTTCCAGGGCCTCGCCCAGGTGCGCATGCAGGTCGACCTGCCAGTCGCATAACTGCAACTGCCAATGCAGGCGTACGCCGTCGTCGTCGCTGGCGCTGTCGAGCAGCTTCCAGTCGATCAGCCGCGCCCAGCCATGGGAGGGCCAGGCGTTCTCGCTCGGGTGGCGTCCATACCACGGCCAGCACACGGGCACACCACCACGGATGGCGCCGACCTGCGGCCACTTGGCCGCGCACCACAGCCAGGGTTTCTGGCCGCGGGGTTGGAAATGCAGCAATTGCGCGCCCTGACGACTGAACACCGCCTGACACAGGGGATGGTCGATCACCAACACATCGCGCATCTGGAAGCGTTCCCAGGCAAACACCGGACGCTCGCGCAGGGATTTGAAAAAGCGTTGCAACGGATGCTCATGCATGTGCCACGGTCCTGAATATCGTCACAGTGCCACCCAAAAAAAAGCGGATAGCCATGGCTACCCGCAAAATGCGCACAGAGAGAAGGAGCTTATCGCAACAGCGTTAGAACGTAGACTGAATTTTCAGGCCAGCCACCAGCGCGTTGTCGACTTTATCCACGCCGCCCGGTTGGACAACGTATTGCAGGTTGGGACGCACGGTCAGCCAGTTGGTGACGTGGAAGCCGTAGTTGATTTCGAAGTTGTACTCGGTTTCGCGAATAGGCGTGTACAGCGGATTGTCGTAATCACTCACACCATTGGCGACGTTAAGCAGTTCGGCGTTTTTCTTCACGTCATTGTTGACGTGCAGACGCGCAGCGCCAATGCCGACGTCATCTTTTGGACGCGCGTCGAATGGGCCTTTGTACACCAGCATCAACGACTGGTAGTTATCGACGAGGTTGGTTTCCTTGTCGTGGAAGGTCGCGTTGGCTGCGATGTTCAAGCCACGGGAAGCGTCGCCGTTATGGGTGGTGAGTTGCTGTTGGGCAACGAACCAGTAGCCTTTCTTGCTGCTGCGGGTACGGAAGGCGGCGCCAGTGGTAGCAGCGTCGTTGCCGTTGACGTCTTCACGTACGTCCGCGGCATCGGCGGCGCTCTTGTAGTAACCCACACGGTATTCGCCCGGCAGGTTGTTAACCTTCGGCGACCAGACCAATTCCACCGGAATCACGGTACCTTTGGTGCCGCTGCCGCTGAGCTTGAAGCCGTTGCCGTGCTCCAGTTGCGATGGGTTCTGGTTGTAGGCACCGATTTGCGCATACAGCTCCGGCGTGATGTTGTACTTCACGCGGATCGCGGCCTGGGCAACCGGCCAGTTGTACCAGGTATTTACATAGTTACCCACTTGCGAGCCGCAGAACGACAGGTTCTGGAAGTCGCATGGGAAGGTGTTGAAGTCTTCGCCTTCACCGAAGTAACCGAGCTTCACGTCCAACTTGTTGTCGAACATCTGGTGCTGGATCCAGAACTGGGTCAGACGCACCATGTGGCCGCGACCGTAGACTTCCATCGACGAACTCAGCGTGCCGGCACGCGGGTCGCCAATGCGGTCGTTGGAGATGTTCTGGCCATTACGGTTAGTCAGCTGGATCTTGGCCTGGGTGTTATCCCAGCCCCACAGCTTTTGCAGGTCCAGCGCTACGCCCAGACCGAACTGGTCGGAGTAACGGCCGGTTTTGTCGTCGTTATAGCCGCCGTGCAGGTTGGCGCCCATTTCCCCTACGTAGTCAGCCTTGATGTCGATACCTTGCTCGATCAGCTTGGTACGCTCACCGCCCCAATCGCCGGTCATCCACTTGGAATCGGCGCTGAATGCATCGGCCGCCATCGCATTGGCGGACAGTACAAGGGCTGCTGCTGCTGACAGTTGGCAGATCAGCCGAGTGTTGTTGTGTTGCTTTTTCATCCCTACATCCTCGTCTTTATTGTTATTAAACTGTTTTTATCTAACGCGGGTTACTTTTTTTTCATCTAAAACAACAACTTATCTACTTCAGCGACCTTTGAATTGGGCCACATTGTCCGCATGCCCCTGTGCGGGCAATGAAGAAGCAGTGCCGAGGCGCTCGCCAGTGTTGGCGTCGAACAGCAATACCTTGGATGGATCGAATTGCAGTGTCAGGGTCTCGCCCACCTGCGGCGCCACATCAGGCGCCAAACGGCAGCAGACCTTGGTGTCATTGAGCTGCACAAACACCAGTGTGTCCGGCCCGGTCGGCTCGGTGACCTGGACCTCGGCACGAATGCTCGATGAACCATTGCCCTCACCCGCTGCCAACACGATCTGCTCCGGGCGCAGGCCCAGAATCACATCACGGTCTTCCAGACCGGCGTCGTTCATACCCAGCGGCAATTCGCAACGCGCCTGGCCGCTGTCGAGCAGCGCCACCAGCCCCCCGTCCTTGCGTTTTAGGCGCATAGGAACGAAGTTCATTGGTGGTGAACCGATAAAGCTTGCCACAAATAGGTTAGCAGGGTCGTTGTAAATTTCTTTCGGCGTGCCAAATTGTTGGATGATGCCGTCCTTCATCACCGCCACTTTATCGCCCAGGGTCATCGCTTCGATCTGATCGTGGGTGACGTAGACCGTGGTGGTTTTCAGGCGCTGGTGCATCAGCTTCATTTCGGTGCGCATCTCGACGCGTAGCTTGGCGTCGAGGTTGGACAGCGGTTCGTCGAACAGGTAGATCTTCGGGCGACGCGCCAGGGCACGGCCCATGGCCACCCGCTGTTGCTGGCCGCCGGACAATTGGCCCGGCTTGCGGTTGAGCAGGTGCTCGATCTGCAGCAGCTTGGCCACACGGGCCACTTCAGCGTCGATGTCGGACTGGGCCATCTTGCGAATCTTCAGGCCGAACTCGATGTTCTCGCGCACGCTCATGGTCGGGTACAGCGCGTAAGACTGGAACACCATGGCGATGTCGCGATCCTTGGGGCTCATGCCGCTGACATCCTGGTCACCGATCATGATTGCGCCGCCGGTGATGGTCTCCAGGCCCGCGATGCAGTTCATCAGCGTGGATTTACCGCAGCCCGAGGGACCGACCAGGATCAGGAATTCGCCTTCCTTGATCGACAGTTCGATGTTCTTCAAGGTGTCGGGCAGGCCGGCGCCATAGGTCTTGTTTACATTGCGAAGTTCAAGCGTAGCCATGATTACCCCTTGACCGCGCCGGCCGTGAGGCCGCGCACGAAATACTTGCCTGCGATCACATAGACCAGCAGGGTCGGCAGCCCGGCGATCATCGCCGCCGCCATATCCACGTTATATTCCTTGGCCCCGGTGCTGGTGTTGACCAGGTTGTTCAGCGCCACCGTGATGGGCTGGGAGTCGCCGCTGGAGAACACCACGCCGAACAGGAAGTCGTTCCAGATCTGGGTGAACTGCCAGATCAGGCAGACCATGATGATCGGGGTCGACATCGGCAGGATGATCAGCCGGAAGATGGTGAAGAATCCTGCACCGTCCAGTCGCGCCGCCTTTATCAGCGCATCGGGAATGCTGACGTAGTAGTTACGGAAGAACAGCGTGGTGAACGCCAGGCCGTAGACCACGTGCACAAACACCAGGCCGGTGGTGGTGCTGGCCAGCCCCATCTTGCCGAGGGTGAACGAGGCCGGCAGCAAAACGGTCTGGAACGGCAGAAAGCAGCCGAACAACAGCAAACCGAAGAACAACTGTGAACCACGGAAGCGCCAAAACGACAGCACATAGCCGTTCAACGCGCCGATGGCGGTAGAAATCAACACGGCCGGCACGGTGATCTTGATCGAGTTCCAGAAGTAACCGTCGACGGTGGCCCAGGCCTTGACCCAGCCGATGCCGGTGACCACGGTTGGCCAGCTCAGCAGGTTGCCGGTACTGATGTCTTCCGGGGTCTTGAAGCTGGTGAGCAGCATCACCACCAGCGGTACCAGGTACAGCAGAACCGCGAGGATCAGCACCGCATAGATCGCGATGCGACTCAGGCTGATGGCAGGTTTGGAGGCGAGACTAGTCATGACGCTTGGTCCTCAGCTCGGAATACAGGTACGGCACGATGATCGCGAGGATCGCACCGAGCATCAGGATTGCACTGGCCGAGCCCATGCCCATCTGGCCACGACTGAAGGTGAACGAGTACATGAACATCGCTGGCAGGTCGGAGGAGTAACCCGGGCCGCCAGCAGTCATCGCTGCCACCAGGTCGAAACTCTTGATTGCAATGTGCGCCAGGATCATCACCGCACTGAAGAACACCGGACGCAGGCTTGGCAGCACCACGCTCCAGTAGATGCGCGGCATGCTCGCGCCATCGATCTGCGCGGCACGGATGATCGACTGGTCCACGCCACGCAGGCCGGCCAGGAACATCGCCATGATAAAGCCAGAGGCTTGCCACACTGCGGCGATCACCAGGCAGTAGACCACGCGATCCGGGTCGATCAGCCAGTCGAGACGGAAGCCTTCCCAGCCCCAGTCACGCAGGAGTTTGTCCAGGCCCATGCCTGGGTTGAGCAGCCATTTCCACGCCGTACCGGTGACGATCATCGAGAGCGCCATCGGGTACAGGTAAATGGTGCGGATAAAGCCTTCGCGACGAATTTTCTGGTCGAGGAAAATCGCCAGTGTCACGCCGATCACCAAGGTGATACCGATAAACATCCCGCCGAAAAGGGCCAGGTTCTTGCTCGCGACCCACCAGCGATCGTTGTCGAACAACCGCTCGTATTGCGCAAGGCCCGCCCATTTGTAGCTCGGCAGGAACGTAGACGTCGTGAACGACAGTACAAACGTCCACAGGATGTAGCCGTAGAAGCCCACCAACACGATGAACATGCTGGGCGCCAGCACCAGTTTGGGGAGCCAGCGCTGCAGTGCATCGAACGGCGAGGCTTTGCTGAACACAGCAACAGAACTCATGGGGAAATCCAATACAGGAAAAAAGGACTACAGGAACAGGCCTTGTGAGGGGTCAGGGGCCCCCCTCACAAGGTCAACCGTTACTTGGCAGACTTGATCGCAGCGCCGAGTTTCTTGGCGGTGTCGGCCGGGTCGGCTTTCGGGTCGTTGATGTAGTTGGTCACGACATCAAAGAACGCACCTTGCACGGCCAGGGTGGTGGCCATGTTGTGCGCCATGCTTGGCTGCAGGCCGCCGGTCTTGGCGTCGGCCAGGAAGTCCTTGGCCGCGGTCTGGGCGCAGGAGTCGAAGCCGAGCTTGTCCATTTCATTGAGCATGTCGGTACGAACCGGGATCGAACCCTTGTTGATGCTGAACACCTTCTGGAAGTTTTCACCCAGCACGACCTTGGCGATGTCCTGCTGGCCAGCGGCAGTGCCTTTGTCTTTCTGCTTGAACACCGCCAGGGAGTCGATGTTGTAGGTGAAGGCCTTGTCGGTACCTGGGAAGGCTACGCACTCGTAATCCTTGCCGGCGACTTTCTTGGCAGCGGTCCATTCGGACTTGGCCCAGTCACCCATGATCTGCATACCGGCCTTGCCGTTGATGACCTTGCCGGCTTCAAGGTTCCAGTCCTGGCCTTTGCCATCGACGTCCATATAGGTCGCGACTTTCTTCAGCTCGGTCAGGGCCTTGACCATCTGTGGACCGGTCAGCGCGCCGTTATCCAGGTCGACCAGGGCTTTCTTGTAGCCATCGGCCCCCATCACCGACAAGACGACGGCTTCGAACACGGTGCTGTCCTGCCAAGGCTGGCCACCGTGGGCGAGCGGGATGAAGCCCGCGGCCTTGAGCTTGTCGCCGGCTGCGTAGAATTCTTCGAGGGTGGTCGGGTTCTTGGTGATACCGGCTTTCTTGAAGACGGCCGGGTTGATCCACAGCCAGTTCACGCGGTGGATGTTGACCGGTACGGCGACGTAGTCACCGTCGAACTTCACGGTATCGGAGACTTTCTTGTCGAGCAGGGAGTCCCACTTTTCTTCTTTGGCGACGTCTTTGAGCACGTCGGTATCGAGCAGGCCAGTAGACGCCCATTCCTGGATGTCCGGGCCTTTGATCTGGGCAACACCTGGCGGGTTGCCAGCCACCGCGCGGCTTTTCAGCACAGTCATGGCTGTGGCGCCACCGCCACCGGCAACGGCGCCGTCTTTCCAGGTGAAACCATCTTTCTCAACTTGGGCCTTCAGGACATCTACGGCCGCTTTCTCACCACCGGAGGTCCACCAATGCACAACTTCAACCGTCCCTTTCGAGTCGGCGGCAAAAGCACTGAGGGGAAACAACGAGGCGACGGAAATAGCGATGGCGAGGCGATTAATCGCGTTCATCTGAGTACCTTTTTTTTGTTGTTATGCATGCAAGTCTGGAGCTTGCGCTGCACGGAGTTTAAACAGGGATGTTGCAAGCGCAGGTAACAAAGGGATGCACAAATGTCACCATCTGGTGACATAGCACCCCTCTGCCAAGGCGCTGGCCATGCTTGGGGACAAGGGCAGTGCAGGCAGCACTACCGCTTGCCAGGCGTGATACAGGTCCGGTTTGCCACCCCATATCCGACTGCTGGGCTGGTTATGCGGGCTGAGTTCGTGGTGCCAACTACCATGGGCTCGATCAATAAAATGGGTGTCACAAAACTCCCAGAAGCACCGGTACCAGGTTTCATACTGCAACTCGCCGGTGCGCTTGAGCAAAGCCTGGGCGGCGGCGCTGGCTTCGGCGTGGGTCCAGTGCAGGCGCTCGCGCACTACCGGGCGGTGGTTCCAATCCAGGGTGTAGACGATGCCGGGGGCACCATCCACCGCCCATGCAGACTCGCAGGCACTGGCGAACAGGCCTTTGGCGGCGGTCAACAGCCAGCCCGGCGTGGCCAGGCCGGCTTGCAGGCGTGCGGCTTCCAGGTGCAACACCAGGCGAGCCCATTCGAAACCGTGGCCAGGGGTGATGCCGTAGGGGCGGAATCCGTCAGCGGGGTTGTCTTCGTTGTAGTCGAGCAAGGGTTGCCACTGGGCGTCGAAATGCTCGATCACCATGAATTGGTTGCCGGCGGCGTGGGTCTGGATCACACGCTCGACGATACGCAAAGCACGGTCCAGCCAGCGGGTATCGGCGGTGACATCAGCCAGGGCGAGAAACGCTTCGGTGGCGTGCATGTTGCTGTTGGCGCCGCGATAGGCTTCGACGCTGCTCCAGTCCCGGGCAAAGGATTCGAGCATCACGCCCTCCTCCTCGCTCCAGAAGAACTGGTCGATGATAGAGACGGCATCGTTCAGCAAGGTTTGCGCACCGGGTGCACCCACCGCCACCGCCGAGCTCGCGGCCAGGGCGACAAAGGCGTGCAGGTACGCGGCCTTACCGGTGTTGCCATCCAAGGCGCGAGGGGCGGCGAACCAGCCACCATGTTCGCTATCGCGCAGCGGGCCACTGAGCGCGGCGACCCCATGTGCGACCAGCTCGGCATAGCCCGGTACGCCCATGGCGTGGGCCATGGCGAAGCTGTGGGTCATGCGAGCGGTGTTCATGGTTTCGGCCTGGGCATTGGCTGGCAACTGGCCTTGATCGTCCAGGTTGCCAAAGCCTTCAGGCAAGCGGGCGGCCTTGGCGAATGACAGCAGGCGCTGGCCTTCGTTGGCGAGCCAGGCGTGATGGGCAGGTGCGTTCAGCCAACTGCTGGCAGGCAGTGGTTGCGTGGTCATGGGTAGCCCTTTTTATTTTTTATGGGATGGGCCCGAGTCTAAACAAGGGCGGGACGAGGGCAAGTAACGAAGGGGATGGGAAATGTCACCGGATGGTGACATTCACACCACTGAGTTGGCTCTGGGGAGCGGGCTTGCCCTAATGCCGTTCAGTTAAGCGTACATCGCCTTCTGTAGGAGCGAGCTTGCTCGCGAAAAACGTCAACGATAACGCGTGTTTCCTGAATGAACGCGGCGCCTGTGAGCTTTTCGCGAGCAAGCTCGCTCCTACAAAAAAGCCTTAACTGAACGGCATTAGGGCAAGCCCGCTCGCCACACGCAAGCCCTCGCCACAGGCACACTCAGGAGCGAGTGTTACTGGATGAGTGGCGTGACAGCCGCCGGCGCATTGAGGCGCTGATTCAGGTTTTGCACCTGGCTCTGTAAGGTCGTGATATTGCGGGTGGTCTGGATGCGGAACACGTCGAATTCTTTGTTGGTCGGCGCATCGCTATTGGCTGACTGGTTGTCCTGGGCGCTCTTGAGGACCATGACGTCCTGTTCCAGCCGGGCGACGGCGGCGCTTGGGTTACCCTGCTTCTTCAAGGCCGCCACGTCGGCGGCCAGCTCCCTGATCTCGGTATCACGCTTGCCGGCATCGACCTGCGCCGCCTTGAGGGTCGCCACGGCATCGGTCAGGGCCTGCACCTGGCCTTGCAGCTTGGCGTTGGCGGTCGACAGGTCGGTGGTGCTGGCGGTCATTTGCGCCAGGCGCTTGTCCAACTCGGTGGCCTGGCCGGCCACGCCCACTTGCTGCTTGCTCTGCTCCAGCAACTGGGTTTCCAACTGCTTGATCTGCAGTTTCAGCGCTTCGCTGCCGTTGTTCACGCTGGCCTCGCTGGCCACCACCTTGCCGGAAATATCCTGCAGGCGCCCCGCCGCTTCTTCACTGATGCGCGCAAAGCTTTCCTGGGTGGCGACCAATTGCTGGCCCATCAGGGAAATCTGCTGGAAGCTCCACCAGGCCAGGCCGGCAAAGGCGATCAGCAGCGCACCGACCAGCGCCCACAATGGCCCGGTGCTGGCGCTCTTGACCTTGACCACGGGGGTACTGCGCGAGCGCACGGACGTGGCGGGAGTCGGCACGAAATCATCGTCATCCCCGATGTCGGCCCGCAGGCTGGGAACATTGTCAAAATCGTCATTAGCATCGTTACGCATGAATCAACCTTGAATCGGTGAGGGAGCTACCTGGAACGCCGAGCGACGGGAGTATAAACCGCAGTCCCGCTGCACTGATCGACCCGGAACCCGGAATTCGGTTCCCGATGTGTTGCTGGTTATGAGCTTACTTCAAGCCAGGGTCCTGGGCTTTCCACCAACTGCAGAACTCGTCGAGGGCCGCCCACAGGCTGACCTTGGGCTCGTAGTCCAGATAATGCCTGGCCCGGCTGATGTCGAGGGTGAAATTTTTGTTCATCACCTGCATGCCCAGGCGCGACAACGCCGGCTCGGGGCGCCCGGGCCACATCGCACAAAACGCCTCGTTCAACGCCGCTACGCTGTAGGACAAGCCATACGACCGGTAACGGGTAACCTGAGGCATCCCCATCTGGCGCATCACGTAGTTCACCACATCCCACACCGGCACCGGCGTACCGTTGCTGATGTTATAGGCCTTGCCCAGCGCCGAACCGGTGGCGAGCAAGCCGCTGAGCAGCGCTTCGTTGAGGTTGTGCACGCTGGTGAAGTCGACCTTGTTCAGGCCGTCGCCGACGATGGCCAGGCGGTTCTTGCGCTGCATTCTCAGCAGGCGCGGGAAGATGCTCATGTCGCCGGCGCCGGTGACAAAACGCGGGCGCAGGGCCAGCACTTCGAGGCCGAACTCCTGGGCGCCGAACACCTTCTGCTCGGCGAGGTACTTGGTGGCGGCGTAGGGGTGCTTGAAACGCTTGGGCACCTGCTCTTCGGTCAGCCCGAGGTGATCGCGCCCGTCGAAGTAGATCGACGGCGACGACAGGTGCACCAGACGCCTGACCCGTTGCTTGAGGCAGGCTTCGACCACGTTTTCGGTCACCAGCACATTGCCTTGATGGAAATCCTGATAACGCCCCCACAACCCGACAGCGCCGGCGCAATGCACCACGGCTTCGACATCGCGGCACAGGTCGCGCACCAGGTCGGCGTCATTCAAATCACCCTGGATAAACTCGGCGCCGCGCCGTACCAGGTGTTCCACACCTTCGGCGCGCCGCCCGTTGACCCGCACGTCCAGGCCCTGCTCCAGGGCGAAACGCGCAAAGCGCCCGCCGATGAAGCCGCTTGCGCCGGTGACCAGAATTTTCATGTATTACCCCGTGTTCTTTCGTTTTTCATCGCTGCTGCCTTGACGCCTGCCATCACTCCAACGGCACCAACCATTGACCACAGGCCTGAGCCAGATGGTCGGTCAATAAGCCCAGCAGTTGCCCGCCACTGCGCCAATGATGCCAGTACAACGGTACATCGATGGGCTTATCTGGCAATAACTCGAGCAACACGCCCTTTTGCAACTGGTCGCGCACCTGCAACTCCGGCACCAGGCCCCAGCCGAGCCCGGCTTCAGTCAAGCGAATGAAGCCTTCGGATGATGGGCATAAATGATGTTCAAAACCGCCTTCTACCCCAAGGGAGGCCAGGTAACGGTGTTGCAGGAAATCATCAGGGCCGAACACCAAGGCGGGCGTGCGCGCCAGTTCATCGGCACGCACGCCTGCCGGGAAATGCCGGGCAATAAAGGCCGGGCTGGCCAACGCCCGATAGCGCATGGCCCCCAGCAACAGGCTGCGTGCACCGGCCACCGGGCGTTCGCTGGCACAAATGCAAGCCGCCACTTCGCCGGCGCGCATGCGTTTGAGGCCAACGGTCTGGTCTTCCACCACCAGGTCCAACAACAAATGCTGCTCGGCGCAAAACTCGCTGACGGCCTCGGCCCACCAAGTGGCGAGGCTGTCGGCATTCAGGGCGATACGCAGGCGCTCGGGCATGCCCTCTTCGTCCAGTGCCGGCACCTGGCTTTGCAGGTCACGCTCCAGCAACCGCACCTGCTGCACATGGTTGAGCAGGCGCCGGCCGATATCGGTGGGTGTCGGCGGCGTAACCCGCACCAGCACCGGCTGGCCGACCCGCGCTTCCAGCAATTTGATGCGCTGAGAGATTGCCGACTGCGACAGCCCCAGCACCTGTGCGCCGCGTTCGAACCCGGCCTGTTCCACCACCGCCGCCAGGGCGGAGAGCAATTTATAGTCGAACATCAGTTTCTCTAATGAGCGATCAGCAATATTGGTTTTTCTTATACAGCTCGCCCCATGAGAATAGCCAGCATTGCTTCTCTCTTTAAAAGGAACCTCACATGGCTGGCGAAACCGCCCTGGCGACCCTGCTGCGCAGCATGAGCCCGCAGTTGAACACGGGTGAGTATGTGTTCTGCACCCTGCCCGACCACCGTATCCCTGCGGGTTGCGAGGTGATCGGCAGCTTTCGCGAACCGCAAGGCCTGACGCTGATCCTGGAACGCCAGCAAGCCGAACTGGCCGGGCTGCCCTTCGACTATGTGGCGGCCTGGATCACCTTGAATGTGCATTCGGCCCTGGAGGCGGTGGGCCTGACCGCCGCCTTCGCCGGCGCGTTGGGCAAGGCCGGCATCAGTTGCAACGTGATTGCCGGGTATTACCACGATCACCTGTTTGTCGGCCATGCGGATGCCGAACGCGCCATGGACGTACTACGGCATTTGGCGGCGAACGCGGAGTAAACCCTATGTGGCAAAGCTATCTGAATGGCCTGTTGGTGGCCCTGGGCCTGATCATGGCGATCGGCACGCAAAACGCATTTGTATTGGCGCAGAGCCTGCGCCGTGAACATCACCTGCCAGTGGCGTCATTGTGTGTGGTGTGCGACGCGATTCTGGTCGCCGCCGGGGTTTTCGGCCTGGCGACGGTGTTGGCGCAGAACCCGCTGTTGCTGGCAATTGCCCGCTGGGGCGGGGCGGCGTTCCTGCTGTGGTACGGCACCCTGGCGTTGCGCCGGGCGTTTTCCAGACAAAGCCTGGAGCAAGGCGGCAACCTCAAGGTGCGTTCATTGCGCGCGGTCATGCTCAGTGCCCTGGCGGTGACGCTGCTCAATCCCCATGTATACCTGGACACGGTGTTGCTGATTGGCTCGCTCGGCGCGCAGCAGACCGAACCCGGCGCCTACGTCGCCGGCGCAGCCAGCGCTTCGTTCCTGTGGTTCGCCACGCTGGCACTCGGCGCGGCCTGGTTGGCACCCTGGCTGGCACGCCCGGCAACATGGCGCCTGCTGGACCTGCTGGTGGCCGCGATGATGTTCAGCGTCGCTTATCAATTGATTGCTGCATGACGAATATTCCAAAACGCTCTGGAACCTCTATCCCACACAGTTGTTGCGTGGTTTTGCCGTACCCCCGGTGCTATGATCCGGACCCTGCGCCGCAAAGAGTACAAACTCCCCGGCGCTTGTTTGGCCGCCCGTGATCGGCCTTGCGCTCACCGCAACTGACCTGATTAGGAGAATCATCATGGCTTTCGAATTGCCGCCGCTGCCCTACGCACACGATGCCCTGCAGCCGCACATCTCCAAGGAAACCTTGGAATATCACCACGACAAGCACCACAACACCTATGTCGTGAACCTGAACAACCTGGTGCCTGGCACCGAGTTCGAAGGCAAGACCCTGGAAGAGATCGTCAAATCCTCTTCGGGCGGTATCTTCAACAACGCCGCTCAGGTCTGGAACCACACCTTTTACTGGAACTGCCTGGCGCCAAACGCCGGTGGCCAACCGACCGGCGCACTGGCTGAAGCGATCAACGCTTCGTTCGGTTCGTTCGACAAGTTCAAGGAAGAGTTCACCAAGACGTCCGTCGGCACCTTCGGTTCCGGTTGGGGCTGGCTGGTGAAAAAGGCTGACGGTTCCCTGGCCCTGGCCAGCACCATCGGCGCCGGCAACCCGCTGACCAGCGGCGACACCCCGCTGCTGACCTGCGACGTCTGGGAACACGCTTACTACATCGACTACCGCAACGCCCGTCCAAAGTATGTGGAAGCGTTCTGGAACCTGGTCAACTGGAAGTTCGTGGCTGAGCAGTTCGAAGGCAAGACCTTCACTGCCTAAGCAACCCTTGCAGTAGAAAGAGCCCGGCAATTGCCGGGCTAATGAGATGGTCACCCCCACACCCTGCGAGGGCTACGCTTTCGCAGGGTGTTTTGTTTTTGGAGGCCAT
>NZ_JBXAFK010000077.1:0-26680 GCF_058793055.1 Pseudomonas sp. MPR-R2A5 | reverse complement strand
AGCTTACATTTTCTAAGATCCTCGACTCCTTTTCCAGCCGGTCAGATTTTTTCTACACCCTTAAATGCGAAGAGCCGGTTTATTAGCGTGTGTGTCCTGTAAGGGCATGTCGGCCCCGTTTGATACGCGGCATTCCTCTGGAAGTCATGGGGAAAAGTCTGAAGATTCAGTTTGGTTTCCTTATATGAAGCGCGATTTCAGGAACTCGATGGCGTGATGTTCCACGAATGTAATGACTGTGAAGCAACGCCGTTGTTCGCAGCCCCTACAGACTATCGCTTCCCTGGCCAACTAACGTACGTCAGGCCGCGCTGAATAAGGAACTTGCTAATGTCGCTATCGATCAATAACTCCCCCTTTGTCAATGTTGATAAGTCGGTCTATGACCGTAGCCCAGCTTCAGCCGATGTCAATAAAAGTGCGCTGCCTGCCAAGGCAGATACTCGGGCGCCGGTTCGCAGTGACTGTTTCCAAGTTGCGCCCAATAACGTGATAGTCAATGGCGGTGCACTCACCAAGTTGTTTGACATGTTTGATATGGTCTTCAGGGCCATGCGCGAGGTGCTTTCCGGAAGAAACATAGCCGCTGATGTACTGCCCCAGTCGGGGCAATTGCCGGGCGTTAAGCCGGACGCGCGCCAGCTGCCTGTGACCCCTGACAAGGGCAACCTGCCGTTGAAACCACAGCAGCGGGACTTGCCAGGCGTGAAGCTGCCGATGGAGCCTCGGTACGTTGATCCGGCATGGGTGCGGCCTGACGAGCACGAGCACGAGCCGCATGAGGAACTGGTTTTACCTCCCCACATCAGCGTGAACAACGATGCCAAGGCCAATGTGCATGTGAACGTGAACGTCGGCCATTGCCATTGCCCGGATACGCAGTCGTTACCGGACGGCGGGTTGAAGCCGCGGGTGCTGCCGGACGTGCCCAAGCCCGTCGTGGAACCCAGGCTGAATGTGAAACCCTGGGTAACGCCCCGCCCCAAGCCCGAGGTCAAGCCAGGCGTAACGCCAAGCCCACGGCCTGAGGTCAAGCTGAACATGAACCCCGACACAACACCCAGCCCGAAGCCTGAAGTCCAGTCGGATGTAAAACCCAACGTAACGCCGACGCCTGAGGTCACGCCACAGCCGGCACCTCCTGTTACCCCGGACTTAACCAGCCCAGCCCCTACGGATAATCGATTCGACCCAAGGAGTTGGCGGTTCGCGCCGCGTCCGAAGTTCATGTCCTGACCTGGCTTACTTGATCTCGATACTTTGAATAGAGCGCGTACTTCCTGAACTTAACCGTTTAGCGAAGTACCTGCTCGTGGAGGGCTGCATGTCGTGTTGTTCAATTAATAATATTGCGCGTGTCGGGGATATGCGCCAGGTACTGCCTACGGATTCTCTGAGTGTCAGTAATGACTCAACCCCGCCATCCACTAGTGCCGGGCAGGGTGTTCGTTTCGCGCCCACTGCGCAGGGAAGTACGATGGGAGTGGGTGATAATTCAGACGCTATCCAGACAATGGTGGCGCTGTTTTCCTCATTTTTTACTCAACTGATTAACCTGCTATCGGATAGAAAAGACAAAACAGTCCCCGATGTACCGCCTCCGCGCCCCGAGGTGGCACCGCGAGTGGTACCAGAACCTGTGGCGCCACGGCCGGCGCCAGCGGTGTATATCCCAGGCCTTTCGAATAAGCGAAACGGCGCCAAGCCGGACAATATCTGGAGCGGGTTTCGCCAGGGGCCCGACGGCAACTGTGTGACGGTATCGGCCATCAAGGCGGCGATGTATCGATTCGGCCAAAGCCCCACGGATATTTTCAAAGAGGTGCAAAAAACGGGCGATGGTTATCACGTGGTCATGCGTGATGACTTCCGGCTTACCCTGAGTGATCGTGAATTGATTGAAGGTGCGCGGGGCGCGAAGTTTGCCGGTACCGACAGAGGCATGCTTCAGGATGCGCAGTTTCTCTTCGCCGTCAGTGCCAAGCGGGCACAGATGGAAAACAACGATCGCACGGCGGGCCGCAGTTATCAGGCTGCGATCCGCAGTTTGAATGATGGCGAGGATGAGACCGGGCCTGGGGAGGGTTTTTTGCGACTGGGATTAAGGAAACACATGAAGCGCGTCCACGTCAGTGAACTCGCTCGCGGCCAACTGGGGATGTGCAATCGAACCGGGCATTCGGTGGCGGTCATCAATGGGCGGGAGGAGTTATGGGGCAGCCCGGGCTGGGCGCCAACCCACGGTGATGCTGTAGCGCTTATGTGACTGACGTGAATGGAAGAACGCAGCAGCCCTCTGGGGCGTACTCGATCAACGCTGGGGTGGTGTGCGTGCGTCCTGGCTGCGCGTTCTGCGGTTTAGATAAACATCAGGAATCCAGTGGATGAATATCTCGGTATTGGCTCGTCCGGTGACCCCGATGGGTGTGCAAGGCCAGGGCTTGTCGGAATCTTCTTCGAAGCATGCAGGGGAAAAGCCCGCCGACATCGCCCGGGCATTTAACGCGACGCAACGTCGGTTCGGCGAGCATTTTGATTGCAGCAGCCATGCGGCGGTCATCAAGTTGATGATGATGACCTTCGGACAACATCCTGCCGGGATGTTCAACGAGGTCAAGCGTTCAGGTGATGGCTATGAAGTCACGATGAAGGATGAATTCAAGGTTCGTCTTTCGCGCCAGGAAATGGAACAGGCGGCGCAGGCCTCACGCTTTGCCGGTGAGGACGACGGTGCGGTCAGGGATGCCAACTTTGTGTTCGCCGCCTTTGTGAAACGCAAGCAGATGACCCACGGCTACTCGACGTTTGGCGCGGCCTTGTCAAAGACCGTCGAGGGCGAGACGCTCAAGCGGTGCTTGCAGGGCATGGGGGTGTACGGCCTTTCGCAGTTTGTCTCGTCGAACGACATGAAGCTCAACGGGGCGGTGGGCGTCATGCAGACGCATGACTTTGGTGCCGCGTTAGTCAAAGAGGGGGGCAGGCATCAGGACTACGGGTATGTATTGTTTGACGATAGGAAACCGCTGCGCAGCGATGCCCAGGCGGTGTCCCATGAGGGCGAAAACCCGTCGCCTGCGCAAATCTGGGAGGGGTTCTATCAAGGTGCGGAAGGTAATTGCGTCACCGTTTCAGCGATCAAGGCGGCCCTGATGCGCTTCGGGCAGGACTCCCAGGGTATCTATAAGCACATTCACCTCACCCCGGATGGCTTTGACGTGACCATGCGGGATTCCTTCAGGCTGCAATTGAGCCATGATGAAGTCAGCCAGGCGACACAAGCCTCGAACTTTCGTGGCGCCCACCCGCAATTGCTGAGCTATGCGAACTTTTTGTACGCCGTCAGCGCCAAGCGCGCGCAATTGGAGAATAACGATTCGCGGGCCGGGCAGGGTTATGCGGTGGCTTTGGAAACCCTCAACGACGGGGAAACGCCAGGGGAGGCGCTGCGGCGTCTCGGGCTGTTTGGCTATATGCGCGAAAGTACTGTTGAGGAGCTGGCAAACGGTGCGATCGGTACCCTGGCGGACCGTTTCCATTCGGTCGCGGTGGTCAACGGTGCGGTTGACTACTATGGGCAAAAGCACCGCCTGGCGTCATCGCGATGGATGAATACCGGGTTGCGGGCCTTGAAGCTGGCGTGAGGGCTATTCCAGCAACCGTCTGAACGCTTCGATCGGCAATGGCCGGCTGTGCAAATACCCTTGGAACAAATGGCATCCCAGCTTTTGCAGGAACGCCAGTTGCTCCGCGGTCTCCACCCCTTCGGCGATGACTTCCAGGTTCAGGCTGCGGGCCATGGCCACGATGGCACGGATGATTTCCGCGTCGTTGGGGTCGTGGGTGGCATCGCGGACAAAGGACTGATCGATCTTCAGCGCATCCACCGGCAGGCGCTTGAGGTAAGTCAGGGAGGAATAACCGGTGCCGAAATCGTCCATGGCAAAGCTGACGCCGAGTTTTTTCAGGCGGCGCATCTTGGCCACGGTGTCTTCCAGGTTCTGGATCACGATGCCTTCGGTGATTTCCAGTTTCAGCAGGCTGTGGGGCAGTTGATGTTGCTTGAGGCTGTGCTCCACCCGTTCGACAAAATCGGCCTGGCGAAACTGCCGGGGGCTGATGTTCACGCACAGGCTGAAGTTCAGCGGGTCTACCAGACCTTCGGTAATCAGTTGCTGAAACGCGGCGCAGGCTTCATCGAGGATCCAGGTGCCCACTTCGAGGATCAGGCCACTGTCTTCCAGGACCTTGATAAATTCCGATGGCGACTGTGCGCCCAGCTGCGGATGCTGCCAGCGCACCAGGGCCTCGGCACCGACAATCTTGTTGCCGCGCGCATCCACCTGGGGCTGGTAATGCACGCTGAATTCGCCGCGTGACAGGGCCAGGCGCAGGTCGGTTTCCATGCGCAGCCGCTCGCTGGCGGTCTTCTGCATGCTGTTGTGGAACATCTGCGTGGTGTTGCGCCCGGAATCCTTGGCGCGATACAGGGCGATGTCGGCACGCTTGAGCAGGTCCGCCGGGGTCGAGCCATGGTCGGGAATCAGCGCTACGCCAATGCTTGGCGTGACTTGCAGCCGATGGCCGTCGAGGAACATCGGTTCCGAGAGCAGTTCGCGCAGGGTATCGGCCAGTTCCTGTACCTGGGCGCTGACTGCCGTGCGGGTGCCGTCCAGGCCGCTGAGCAGCACCACGAATTCATCGCCTCCCAGGCGCGCCACGGTGTCTTCCATGCGCACGCTGGCTTCCAGGCGAGCAGTGACGATTTTCAATACGGTGTCGCCCACCGGATGGCCGAGGGAGTCGTTGATGTGCTTGAAGTGATCGAGGTCGAGAAACAGCAGGGCGCCGCGCAAATTATGGCGCTTGAGCAAGGCAATCTGTTGGCTCAGCCGGTCCATCAGCAAGGCGCGGTTGGGCAGGTTGGTCAGCGGGTCGTGATAGGCCAGGTGGCGAATCTGAGCCTGCGCGTTTTTCAGCAGGCTCACGTCCCGAGCGGTCAGCAGCAGGCACGGGGTTTCATTGAGAGTGATCGGTTCGACCGACACTTCCACCGTCAATACCTCGCCGCGCTTGTTGTGCCAGAGCATTTCCAGGTGATGGATGCGCCCCTTGAGCTGCAATTCGGCCAGCAGCGCGGCGCGTTGTTTTTCATCGGCCCAGATGCCGATCTGGTAGAGCGTCAGGCCGATGGCTTCTTCGGCGCGAAAACCGGTCAGCCGGCAGAAGCCATCGTTGACTTCCACATAGCGGCCGGTGTCGCGCTCGGTGATGGAAATCGCGTCGGGGCTGGAGTGGAACGCCTTGGCGAATTTTTCTTCGCTGGCCTTCAGCGCGGCTTCCGAGCGTTGCTGCTGGGTGATGTCCCGCAGCGTCGTGACGATGCACGGCTGGTCGCCGACCTTGATCAGTCGGCTGGAAATCACGCACGTCAGGCTTTGGCCGTCCTTGTGGTGCACCACGATGGCGACATTGTTCAGCGCCTGGTCGCGTATGACTTGTTCGATTCGTTGCAGGCGCCTGCTCGACTCATCCCACAGGCCGATCTGTTCGGCGCTCTTGTCGAGCACTTCGGCGGCGGTGAAGCCAAAGGTCTGGGTGAAGGCCGGGTTGATTTCGATAAACGCGCCACTTTCCAGGCAAGTGACGCAAATCGGGTCGGGGCTGGCCTGGAACAGGCTGGCGAATTTTTCTTCGGAGGCGGTCAGCCGTTGTTCGCGCTCGACCTGGTCGGTGATATCCAGCAGGGTGCCGGCCATGCGCAGCGGAGCGCCTTTTTCGTCGCGGTACAGGCGCGCGCGGCTTTCCAGGTAGCGTGAGCTGCCGTCTTCCAGTTGCACGCGGTAAGTCAGTTGATAATTGCCGGCCGGGCCTTCGCGCAGGGTGCGATAGGCGTTGCGCATGTTCTCGCGCTCTTCCTTGGGCATGCCCTCGAAAAATGCCTCGAAGGATTCATGGAAGGGCTCGGCCGGCAGGCCATGCAACTGGGCGGCACGGGCTGAGCCGTAGAGCATGCCGCTGGGGATATGCCAATCCCAGGTGCCCAACTGCGCCGAGTCCAGCGCCAGGTCGAGGCGTTCCTGGCTGTCCTTGAGGGCCTGCTCGGCGTTTTTGCGTTCGGTGGTGTCGAGGAAGGTGCTGAGCAAATAGGCCTCGCCCTCCAGCTCGACTTTTTGCGCGCTGAGGGTGCCATCGTGGATCTGTCCACTGCTTGCGCAGAACTGTACTTCCATGGTGATGGGTTCACCTTTGCGCTGGGTCGCCTTGACCAGTTGCGCGCGTTGCTCGGGATGGCGCCACAGGCCCAGTTCCAGGGTGGTGCGGCCTATCGCTTCGGCCAATGGCCAGCCGAACAGCATCTGGAAATACTGGTTGGCCTCGCTGATCAGGCCATCCGACTGGCGGGTCAGCAGGACCATGTTCGGGCACAGGTGAAACAGCGTCGCGAAGCGCTTTTCGGAGTGGCTGAGGGCGTGTTCCCGTTCGCGTTGGCGGGTGGTCTCGCGGATCACCCCGATCATGCGGCGCCGGCCGGCCTTGTCCGGTGCCAGGTTGCCGTTGATCTCCAGCCAGTGGTGGCTGCCATCCGGCCATTGGATGTGGTGGTGCATGGCCTGTTCGAACGGCTCGCCGGCCAGCACCGCGTGGAAGGCCCGAACGACCCGGGCGCGATCCTGCGGTGCCAGCAGGTCAAGGTAATCCACGTCCCTGGGCAGCGGCTGGTGGGGGTCGAAGCCAAACAGCGCCTGGGTGCCTCGGGACCAACTGATCCGGCCGGTTTCGATTTCCCAGCACCACGCTCCCAGCCGTGCGGCGTTCAGAGCTGCCAGCAACTGCGGAGCGCTGTCCCAGCTTCGTTCCGCCTCTTGAGGGTCAAGGGCGTAGATGCGGGGTAGGGGTGGCACGGAATCGACGGGGTTGCGCATTATCAAAGGGCCTTGGCTCGATGGGCAAACAGCGCGGGTTCAGTCAGGCCTTGAGGCCGCACAGTGTCATGCCGATGCTCCTGGCAGATCGACTTGTGCATCCAGCAGGCTCATGAACGCCCGCGCAGCGTTCGACAGCGTCCTTTCAGTGTGCACGATATAGCCTAGCTGGCGACTGAGTTGTATGCCCGGCAAAGCGATACTTGCCACCTGGTCATCGAGCATTGTGCGCGGCAGCACGCTCCAGGCCAGGCCAATGGAAACCATCATCTTGATGGTTTCCAGGTAGTTAGTGCTCATGGCGATGTTTGGCGTCAGGCCCTGGGCCTCGAACAAGCGGCTGACAATATGATGGGTAAAGGTATTGCCGCCGGGAAAGACCGCCGGGTGCCCGGCGATATCGGCCAGGTTGACCGGGCCGTTGCTGATCAGGCTGTGCTCCGGTGCCACCACGAAATCCAGTGGGTCGTCCCACACAGGAGTGGCGCGCACCAGGTTGTGGGGGGCGGGCGCCAGGGTGATCACCGCCACTTCGGCGCGACCGTGCAGAATTTCATCATAGGCGACCTCCGAATCGAGAAACTGGATGTCCAGTGCCACGTTCGGGTACGTGCGGGTGAACGTGCGCAATACCGGCGGCAGACGGTGCAGGCCGATATGGTGACTGGTGGCCAAGGTGAGGCGCCCGCTGACTTCGCCGGTGAGGTTGGTGAGGGCGCGGCGGGTGTCGTCCAGCACGTTGAGAATCTGATAAGCGCGCGGCAGCAGGGCGCGGCCGGCCTCGGTCAGGCCGACTTCACGGCCCAGGCGATCGAATAAACGCACCTTCAATTGCTGTTCCAGGCCGGCGATGCGCTTGCTGATGGCCGGTTGGGTCAGGTGCAGGCGTTCACCGGCGCCGGAGAAGCTGCCGGTCTCGGCGATGGCAATAAAGGCATTGAGGTTGGCCAGGTCCATTGTTGTATTCCAGTTGGTAATCCAAAGCATAAAAAATATGAATTTGAGTTATTTAATGTAGCGCCATACCATCAGCCTCACAAGCCAAAGGGTTATTGAATGTCTCAAGACCCGGGGCATAGAAATACCGCTGATGAGGACCGACTGATGGCCGGCAAAACGCTTTACGACAAGCTTTGGGATTCCCATGAAGTGAAACGGCGCGACGATGGCTCGTCGCTGATCTATATCGACCGTCACATCATCCATGAAGTGACCTCGCCCCAAGCGTTCGAAGGCCTGCGGCTGGCCGGGCGCAAGCCCTGGCGCGTCGACTCCATCATCGCCACCCCGGACCACAACGTGCCGACCACCCCGGAACGCAAGGGCGGGATCGACGCCATTGTCGACACGGTGTCCCGTTTGCAGGTACAGACCCTCGACGATTACTGCGACGAATATGGCATCACCGAATTCAAGATGAATGACGTGCGTCAAGGGATCGTTCACGTGATTGGCCCGGAGCAGGGCGCCACCTTGCCGGGCATGACCGTGGTCTGCGGCGACTCCCACACCTCGACCCACGGTGCGTTCGGCGCCTTGGCCCATGGCATCGGCACCTCCGAGGTGGAACATGTGTTCGCCACCCAGTGCCTGGTCGCCAAAAAAATGAAGAACATGTTGGTGAAGGTCGAAGGCAAGTTGCCGTTCGGCGTCACCGCCAAGGACATCGTGCTCGCGGTGATCGGTAAGATCGGCACCGCCGGCGGTAACGGCCATGCCATCGAGTTCGCCGGCAGCGCCATTCGCGACCTGTCCATCGAAGGCCGCATGACCATCTGCAATATGTCCATAGAAGCCGGTGCCCGTGTGGGGATGGTGGCGGCGGACGAAAAAACCATCGAATACGTCAAAGGTCGTCCATTCGCCCCGAAAGGCGCTGATTGGGACGCGGCTGTCGAAGCCTGGAAAGACCTGGTCTCCGACGCCGATGCGGTGTTCGACACCGTGGTCGAGTTGGACGCTGCCCAGATCAAGCCGCAAGTCAGCTGGGGCACCTCGCCGGAAATGGTCCTGGCCGTCGACCAGAACGTGCCGGACCCGGCGCAGGAAGCCGACCTGGTCAAGCGTGGCTCCATCGAGCGTGCATTGAAGTACATGGGCTTGAAAGCCAACCAGGCGATCACCGACATCCAGTTGGATCGCGTGTTTATCGGCTCCTGCACCAACTCGCGGATCGAAGACCTGCGCGCTGCGGCGGTGATCGCCAAGGGCCGTAAAGTCGCCTCGACCATCAAGCAAGCCATCGTGGTGCCGGGGTCGGGCCTGGTCAAGGCGCAAGCCGAAGCGGAAGGCTTGGACAAGATCTTCCTCGACGCCGGTTTTGAATGGCGTGAGCCGGGCTGCTCGATGTGCCTGGCGATGAACCCGGACCGCCTGGAGTCCGGCGAGCATTGCGCGTCCACCTCCAACCGTAACTTTGAAGGGCGCCAGGGCGCCGGTGGCCGTACCCACCTGGTCAGCCCGGCCATGGCCGCCGCGGCTGCCGTCAACGGTCGTTTCATCGACGTTCGCGAATTGATCTGAGGAATACCCGATGAGAGCTTTTACCCAACACACAGGCCTTGTCGCGCCGTTGGACCGTGCCAACGTGGACACCGACCAGATCATCCCCAAGCAGTTCTTGAAGTCGATCAAGCGCACCGGTTTCGGCCCTAACCTGTTCGACGAGTGGCGCTACCTGGACGTGGGCTACGCCTACCAGGACAACTCCAAGCGCCCGTTGAACAAGGACTTCGTGCTCAACGCCGAGCGCTACCAGGGCGCCAGCGTGCTGCTGGCCCGCGAGAACTTCGGCTGCGGCTCCAGCCGTGAGCACGCGCCGTGGGCCCTGGAAGAATATGGCTTTCGCAGCATCATCGCGCCGAGCTATGCCGACATCTTCTTCAACAACAGCTTCAAGAACGGCCTGTTGCCGATCATCTTGAGCGATGCGGAAGTGGATGAGCTGTTCAAAGCGGTGGAAGCCGATGTGGGTTATCAGTTGACCATTGACCTGGCCGCGCAAACCGTGACCCGCCCGGATGGCAAGGTGTATCACTTTGAAGTCGATGCGTTCCGCAAGCACTGCCTGCTCAACGGCCTGGACGATATCGGCCTGACCTTGCAGGACGGCGATGCGATTGCGGCGTTTGAAGCCAAGCACCGGGCGAGCCAGCCATGGTTGTTTCGTGACGCCTGAATTGATGTAGGCAGGACCGGCCTCATCGGGGGCAAGCCCTCTCCCACATTTGGAATGCGTTCCCCTGTGGGAGGGGGCTTGCCCCCGATAGGGCCGGTACTAGCAACACAACCCTTGAAGGATGCCACCATGACCAACACCGCCCACACCCAAGTCGTGCAAAAACAATTCGGCGAGCAAGCCTCTGCCTACCTGAGCAGTGCCGTGCACGCCCAAGGCACCGAATTCGCGTTGCTCCAGGCCGAACTGGCCGGGCAGGGCGCTGCGCGACTGCTGGACCTGGGTTGCGGTGCCGGTCACGTGAGTTTCCATGTGGCCCCGCTGGTCAAGGAAGTGGTGGCCTACGACCTGTCCCAGCAGATGCTCGACGTGGTGGCAGCCGCAGCCAAGGATCGTGGCCTGGGCAACATCAGCACCGTGCACGGCGCTGCCGAGCGCCTGCCGTTTGCCGATGGCGAATTCGACTTCGTGTTCAGCCGCTATTCGGCGCACCATTGGAGCGACCTCGGCCTGGCCCTGCGCGAAGTCCGTCGGGTGCTCAAACCGGGCGGCGTGGCGGCGTTTGTAGACGTCTTGTCACCGGGCAGCCCGCTGTTGGACACTTACCTGCAAACCGTCGAAGTGCTGCGCGATACCAGCCACGTGCGCGATTATTCCGCCGCCGAGTGGATGCGCCAACTCAGCGAAGCCGGCTTGCATGTGCGCAACAGCAGTCGCCAGCGCCTGCGCCTGGAATACAGCTCATGGGTCGAGCGCATGCGCACGCCACCGGCCTTGCGTGCTGCGATCCTGCAACTGCAGCAGGCAATGGGCCAGGAAGTGCGCGATTACTACGAAATTCAGGCCGACGGCACCTTCAGCACCGACGTACTGGTGGTCTGGGCCGAACGCTGATTATTTTTCCCGACCTGCCCACGGGCGGGTCGCTTGATGAAATGAGGAACGCATGAGCAAGCAGATTCTGATTCTCCCTGGCGACGGTATTGGCCCGGAAATCATGGCCGAAGCGGTCAAGGTCCTGGAACTGGCCAACACCAAGTACAGCCTGGGCTTCGAATTGAGCCACGACGTGATCGGCGGCGCGGCCATCGACAAGCACGGCGTGCCTCTGGCCGATGAAACCCTGGACCGCGCCCGTGCGGCCGACGCTGTGCTGCTCGGCGCCGTGGGTGGCCCGAAATGGGACAAGATCGAGCGTGATATCCGCCCTGAGCGCGGCCTGCTGAAGATCCGTGCGCAACTGGGCCTGTTCGGCAACCTGCGCCCGGCGATTCTCTACCCGCAACTGGCCGACGCTTCCAGCCTCAAGCCGGAAGTGGTGGCGGGCCTGGATATCCTGATCGTGCGTGAGCTGACCGGCGGTATCTACTTCGGCTCGCCACGTGGCGTGCGTGAGTTGGAAAATGGTGAGCGTCAGGCCTACGACACCCTGCCGTACAGCGAGAGTGAAATCCGCCGTATCGCCCGTGTCGGTTTCGACATGGCCCGTGTGCGCGGCAAGAAAATTTGCTCGGTGGACAAGGCCAACGTCCTGGCGTCCAGCCAACTGTGGCGCGAAATCGTTGAAGAAGTGGCCAAGGACTACCCGGACGTCGAACTGAGCCACATGTACGTCGACAACGCCGCCATGCAACTGGTGCGCGCGCCGAAGCAGTTTGACGTGATCGTTACCGACAACCTGTTCGGCGACATCCTGTCCGACCAGGCCTCGATGCTCACCGGTTCCATCGGCATGCTGCCGTCGGCGTCCCTGGACACCCACAACAAGGGCATGTACGAGCCATGCCACGGGTCGGCACCGGACATCGCCGGCCAGGGTATCGCCAACCCGTTGGCGACCATTTTGTCGGTGTCGATGATGCTGCGCTACAGCTTCAACCAGGGCATTGCGGCGGACGCGATCGAGAAGGCGGTGAGCCTGGTGCTGGACCAAGGCCTGCGCACGGGCGACATCTGGTCGCAGGGTTGCACCAAAGTCGGTACGCAAGAAATGGGCGACGCAGTAGTCGCCGCGTTGCGGAATCTGTAATCTCTCGGGCCCGCTTGCAGTTGTTGCTGCAAGGCGGCCCACTTTTTAACAAGGTGTAGTTGCGATGAAACGTGTAGGTCTGATCGGTTGGCGCGGTATGGTCGGTTCCGTGCTCATGCAGCGGATGCTGGAAGAGCAGGATTTCGATCTTATCGAGCCGGTGTTTTTCACCACCTCGAACGTGGGTGGCCAAGGGCCGTCCGTGGGCAAGGATATTGCCCCGCTCAAGGACGCCTACAGCATTGACGAGCTCAAAACCCTCGACGTGATCCTGACCTGCCAGGGTGGCGACTACACCAGCGAAGTCTTCCCCAAGCTGCGCGACGCCGGCTGGCAGGGTTATTGGATCGACGCCGCGTCGAGCCTGCGCATGCAGGACGACGCCGTGATCATCCTTGACCCGGTCAACCGCAAGGTCATCGACCAGCAGTTGGACGCAGGTACCAAGAACTACGTCGGCGGCAACTGCACCGTCAGCCTGATGCTGATGGGCCTGGGCGGCTTGTTCGAAGCCGGCCTGGTCGAGTGGATGAGCGCCATGACGTATCAGGCAGCCTCCGGTGCCGGCGCGCAGAACATGCGTGAGCTGATCAAGCAGATGGGCGCGACCCACGCGGCGGTCGCCGATCAACTGGCCGATCCGGCCAGCGCGATCCTCGACATCGACCGCCGCGTGGCCGAAGCCATGCGCAGCGACGCGTACCCGACCGAGAACTTCGGCGTGCCGTTGGCTGGCAGCCTGATCCCGTGGATCGACAAAGAGCTGCCGAACGGCCAGAGCCGTGAAGAGTGGAAGGCCCAGGCCGAAACCAACAAGATCCTCGGCCGCTTCAAGAGCCCGATCCCGGTGGATGGCATCTGCGTACGCATCGGCGCCATGCGCTGCCACAGCCAGGCGCTGACCATCAAGCTGAACAAAGACGTGCCGATCGCCGATATCGAAGGGCTGATCAGCCAGCACAACCCTTGGGTCAAGCTGGTGCCGAACAACCGCGACATCAGCATGCAGGAGCTGAGCCCAACCAAGGTCACCGGCACCCTGAATGTACCGGTGGGCCGTCTGCGCAAGTTGAACATGGGCACCCAGTACCTGGGCGCGTTTACCGTCGGCGACCAACTGCTGTGGGGCGCGGCCGAGCCGCTGCGTCGCATGCTGCGGATCCTGCTGGAGCGTTGATCGCCTGAGGCAATACAAGAAACCCGCGACTGGTGACAGGCGCGGGTTTTTTGTTGTTCTTTCGGGCGCTATCGGGGGCAAGCCCCCTCCCACATTCGACCGAATTCCAACGTTGAAATGCTGTTCACTGTGGGAGGGGGCTTGCCCCCGATAGCATCATCAGCCCCACCACCAGCCCCAGCTTAATTGCCTGCCCCCCCAAGCACCCGGTAAAGTGCCGCTCCCCCCGCAATGCCCGAGGCAGCCTCCATGACCCAGACCTTTGATATCGCCGTGATCGGCGCCACCGGCACCGTTGGCGAAACCCTGGTACAGATTCTCGAAGAGTTGAATTTCCCGGTCGGCGTCCTGCATCTGTTAGCGGGCAGCAATTCTGCCGGTTCGTCGGTGCCGTTTCGTGGCAAGAACGTGCGCGTGCGCGAAGTCGATGAGTTCGATTTCAGCAAGGTGCAACTGGCCTTCTTCGCGGCCGGTCCGGCGGCGACACTGAGCTTTGCGCCGCGTGCCACGGCGGCCGGCTGTTCGGTGATCGACCTGTCGGGAGCCTTGCCCGCCGATCAGGCACCCCAGGTGGTGCCGGAGGCCAATGCCCACGTGCTCGAGGGTCTGAAAGCGCCATTCCAGCTGAGCAGCCCGAGCCCGTCCGCGACCAACCTCGCCGTCGTCCTGGCGCCGTTGCGCGGTTTGCTGGATATCCAGCGGGTCGCCGTCACCGCCAACCTGGCGGTCTCGGCCCAAGGCCGTGAAGCGGTCAGCGAACTGGCCCGGCAAACCGCCGAGCTGTTGAATGTGCGCCCGCTGGAGCCGCAGTTCTTTGATCGGCAGATGGCCTTCAACCTGCTGGCACAAGTCGGCAAGCCAGACGCCCAAGGTCATACGGCCTTGGAGAAACGTCTCGTACACGAACTGCGTGCCGTGCTGGAAACTCCTTTGCTAAAGATTTCCGCAACTTGCGTTCAAGCCCCGGTGTTTTTTGGCGATAGCCTGACTGTGTCCTTGCAATTGGGCGCGCCGGTCGACCTTGCCGCCGTTAACCGTGTGCTTGAAGCGGCACCGGGCATCGAGCTGGTGGAAGAGGGTGATTACCCGACTGCCGTGGGCGATGCGGTGGGTCAGGATGTGGTGTATGTAGGACGGGTTCGCGCCGGTGTGGACGATCCGGCGGAACTTAATTTGTGGCTGACGTCAGATAACGTACGCAAAGGCGCCGCCCTGAATGCCGTGCAACTGGCGCAGTTGTTGATAAAAGGCCTTGTGTAAAAGATACTTGGCGGCAATTTGTAGATTGATTCTAACCAGGCGCTATGCTTGGCCCCAAGCAGGAACAGAAGCGCGTCGGTGACCTATCGGCTCGCCATGCCTTATGGCAGCGGTTACCAACCTTCTCGCAGGCCGGGGAGTGTTCAAACAAAGGATGAGGCTATGGTTCAAGTTCGCAAACTGGTGTTAGCAATAGCGGCCGCCTCGGCGCTGTCCTCCGGTATGGCGCAGGCGCTGCAGCTGGGGGAGATGACCCTCAAGTCGAAGTTGAACCAGCCATTGTCGGTGGAAATCGAATTGCTCGATGTCGGCGGCCTCACAGCCTCCGAGATCACGCCGAGCCTGGCTTCATCCCAGGCGTTCGTGGATGCCGGCGTCGATCGCCAGGCATTCCTCAACGACCTGACGTTCACGCCGGTGATCAATCCCAACGGCCGCAGTGTGGTGCGTGTCACCTCCAGCAAGCCGCTGCCGGACTCCTATGTGCGCTTCCTGTTGCAGGTGCAATGGCCCAATGGTCGCCTCATGCGCGACTACAGCGTGCTGCTCGACCCGGCCAAGTTCGACCAGCAGGCGCCAGCCGCCGCAGCCCCTACAGCTCCAGCAGCCCCCGCGCCGCGCCTGAGTGCGCCGGCCAATACGGCGCCCGCCGTGAGCAAGCCCGCCCAGCATACGACTACCTCCCACGACACCCTGTGGGAAATTGCCGAGAAGTACCACAATGGCGGTTCGGTACAGCAGACGATGCTGGCCATCCAGGCACTGAACCCCGACGCCTTTATCGACGGCAATATCAACCGCTTGAAAACCGGCAAGGTGCTGCGCCTGCCGGACACGGTACAAAGCACGGCACTCGCGCAACCCAAGGCGATCGCCGAAGTGTCGGCGCAGAACCTCGCCTGGCGCCAGGGGCGCCGTACGGCGAGCAATCAAGCCGCGGGCAAGCAGCAACTGGATGCCACCAGGCGCACCCAGTCAGGCAATGCGCCGTCGAGCACCAATGCCAAGGACAACTTGAGCCTGGTCTCGGCCGATGCGAAGAAGGGCGCCAAGGGCAAGGCGGGCGATAGCCAGGCCCTGAGCGACAAACTGGCGATGACCCAGGAACAACTGGACACCACCCGTCGCGACAACGAAGAACTGAAAAGCCGTGCTGCCGACCTGCAGAGCCAGTTGGACAAGCTGCAAAAGCTGATCCAGCTGAAAAATGATCAATTGGCCAGGCTGCAGGCGGATAAATCGGCTGCCCCGGCGACGGCGGCGATGCCTGCTCAGTTGACGGTTGACCCGGCCGCCGCGGCGGCAGCACCGGCTGCAACGCCGGCCGCTCCGGCCCCTGCCGAGCCTTCGCCCGCCCCCATCAAGGCGGATGCCGCCCCGACCACTGCCGAAGGCAAATTCAACGACCTGCTGACCAACCCGATAGTCCTGGGGGTGATCGGCGGTGCCGCTGGCTTGTTGGTGTTGTTGCTCCTGTTGCTGTGGGCACGCCATCGCAACGCGCGCCGCGAAGAGGAAAAGCACCTGCGCATGGCGCGGGCCCTGGCCGAAGAGCCGGAATTCACCTCGAATATCGATCAAGACCTGCCGCCGGACAGCTTCGAGGGCCTTGAGGTCACGCCGCCGAACGTCAAGCTGGCGGCGGCTCCTGCGCCGGCTCCCGCTCCCGCTGCGGTCGTGGTGCCGAGCGTGGCGTCGGTGCTGTCGCCGCTGGCGGTCGCGGTCGCACCCGAGCACTCGTCCGACGCCTTGGCTCAGGCCCAGTCCCATATCGACCGTGGCCACCTGAACCAGGCCGCCGATGTTCTGGAGCAGGCGATCAAGCACGAACCCAAGCGCAGCGACCTGCGTTTGAAGCTGATGGAAGTCTACGGCCTGCAAAGTGACAAGGACGGATTCGTGACCCAGGAGCGCCAGCTGGTGGCCAATGGTGAAAACCATGCCCAGGTCGAGCAGCTCAAGTCGCGCTTCCCGGCCATGGCCGTGTTGGCGGCGGGTGTAAGTGCTGCGGTAGCCGCTGCCGCGCTGGACGCTCAATACGTCAAGGACCTGCTGGAAGACAAGCCAGCGCCAACGCCCGCGCCAGCGCCGGTAGCTGAAGCCGATGCGCTCGACACTGACTTCGACCTCAGCCTGGATGACCTGGAAGCGGCCTCGCCAGCGAACCTGGAAGACGAATTGAGTTTCGAGTCGGTCCTGCAGCAGCAGACAGAAGCCAAGGCAAGCCAGGACGACTTGTCGGATTTTGACCTGGACCTGCAACTCGATGCGCCGTCTGCGCTGTCTGATGATGACTTCCTCTCCGGTCTTGAGGAGCAGATGAAGGATGCGCCGGCGGTCGAACCGCCGACACTGACGCCGGCCGCGTTGGACGACTTCGATCTGCCGGAAGACTTTGACCTGTCCCTGGCCGATGAGCCAGAGGCTCCGGCGACGGCCAAGCCTGATGGCTTCGCTTCCGAACTGAATGATGTCAACGCCGAGCTCGACCGCCTGTCCCAGAGCTTGGAGAACCCGCCGATCGAGCCTTCCTTCACGGCTGAAGATGCAGCGTTGGGTGACGATGAGCCGGAGTTCGATTTCCTTTCCGGGACCAATGAGGTCGCCACCAAGCTCGACCTGGCCCAGGCTTATATCGACATGGGGGATGCTGATGGCGCGCGGGATATCCTCTCCGAAGTGCTGACCGAAGGCGATGATGTCCAGCGCAGCGAAGCCAAGGAAATGCTCGGCAAAATCTGAAGTTCGACGCACGTCCAGTGTGGGAGGGGTCAATCCCTAACAAAAGCGCACGCCACTCAGCTGCCGCATTTATAATGGCCGCCTTTGCGCAACTCATCAGGCTCTCAGTTCTTGGCAAATATAGATAACGCGGCCGCCGAAATGGCGGCCGCAGGCTTTTACCGGATCGCCCTGGGCGTGGAATACAAAGGTTCGCGCTACCGCGGCTGGCAGCGCCAGGCCTCGGGTGTGCTGACGGTGCAGGAAACCTTGGAGAACGCGCTGTCGAAAGTCGCCGACTCACCGGTCTCGCTGATGTGCGCCGGGCGCACTGATGCGGGCGTACACGCGTGTGGCCAGGTAGTGCACTTCGACACTCAGGCTGAGCGTTCGATGAAGGCGTGGGTCATGGGCGCCAATATCAATTTGCCCCATGATGTCAGCGTCAGCTGGGCCAAGGTCATGCCCGCGCATTTTCATGCGCGTTTCAAGGCCATCGCCCGGCGCTATCGCTATGTGATCTACAACGACCAGATCCGTCCGGCGCACCTCAACGAAGAAATTACCTGGAACCACCGTCCGCTGGATGCCGAGCGCATGGCCGAAGCAGCGCAGCACTTGGTCGGTGTCCACGATTTCAGTGCGTTCCGCGCCGGTCAGTGCCAGGCCAAGTCGCCGATCAAGGAAGTCCACCACCTGCGGGTAACCCGCCATGGCAAGATGATTGTGCTGGATATCCGCGCGGGGGCGTTCCTGCACCATATGGTGCGCAATATCGCCGGCGTACTGATGACCATCGGCACCGGCGAGCGGCCGGTTGAGTGGGCCAAGGAAGTGCTGGAAAGCCGCATTCGCCGTACCGGCGGCGTCACGGCCCATCCGTTCGGCCTGTACCTGGTGGATGTGGAGTACCGCGACGAGTTCGAGTTGCCGCAGCGTTTCATCGGACCACACTTCCTCACAGGTTTCAGCGAACTTGGCGGCTGACGCCCGGAAAAGCTTTTGTTACCATCCGGGACTTTCTCGGTTTCCCCCTGAGGTTTCTACAATATGTCTGCCGTTCGCAGCAAGATTTGCGGGATTACCCGCATAGAAGACGCGCTGGCGGCCGTCGAGGCGGGGGCGGATGCCATTGGCTTGGTGTTTTATGCCAGGAGCCCACGGGCGGTGAATGTGTTGCAGGCGCGGGCTATCATCGCCGCGTTGCCGCCGTTCGTGACCACTGTCGGCTTGTTCGTCAACGCCAGCCGCTGCGAACTCAACGAAACCCTGGATGCCGTACCGCTGGACATGCTGCAGTTCCACGGCGACGAAACCCCTGATGAATGCGAAAGCTATCAACGCCCATATATCAAGGCGTTGCGGGTCAAGGCCGGTGACGATATCGCTGGCGCCTGCGCTGCTTATACTGGTGCACGCGGGATTTTGCTGGACACCTATGTCGAGGGGGTACCTGGCGGCACGGGCGAAGCGTTCGACTGGGCGCTGATTCCCGAGGGGCTGAGCAAGCCGATCATCCTGGCGGGTGGGCTCAATCCCGCGAATGTCGGGGCGGCGATCGCGCAGGTTCGCCCGTATGCCGTGGATGTCAGCGGTGGCGTAGAGCAGGGCAAGGGCATCAAGGACCACAGCAAGATTCGCGCATTCATGCAGGCCGTGCGCAACAGCAGGGAGGCGATGTGACGGCGGGCAGTCTGCCGCCGTCCATAGTGACCACTGTGTAAAACAGCCCGGTGCCGCCTGCGGGAGGCCCGGAAATGAAGTGGCGACCGTGCATTGGCCGGTTGTCTGGAAGGCTGAGGATGCATGCGGGAAATGGCTGGTCGAACGCCTGACCCCGTCCAGCATGTGTCATCGCCACATATGAATTTAGCTCAAGGGCATACGCGGGGCTGTGTTCAAGCCACCGGTACTGGAGAAAGAAAGCATGAGCAACTGGTTAGTAGACAAACTGATCCCTTCGATCATGCGTTCCGAGGTGAAAAAAAGCTCGGTTCCTGAAGGTCTGTGGCACAAGTGCCCATCCTGCGACGCGGTGCTGTACCGCCCGGAGCTGGAAAAGACCCTGGACGTTTGCCCCAAGTGCAACCATCACATGCGTATTGGCGCCCGCGCCCGCATCGACATCTTCCTCGACGCCGATGGCCGTAACGAGCTGGGTGCTGACCTTGAACCGGTTGACCGCCTCAAGTTCCGCGACGGCAAGAAGTACAAGGACCGTTTGACCGCTGCGCAGAAGCAGACCGGTGAGAAGGATGCGCTGATTTCCGTCAGCGGCAAGCTGCTGGGCATGCCGGTGGTGGTGTCTGCGTTTGAATTTTCCTTCATGGGCGGCTCCATGGGTGCCATCGTCGGTGAGCGTTTTGTACGTGCCGCCAACTACGCCCTGGAAAACCGTTGCCCGATGATCTGCTTCGCCGCCTCCGGTGGTGCGCGTATGCAGGAAGCGTTGATCTCCTTGATGCAAATGGCCAAGACCTCCGCGGTATTGGCGCGTCTGCGCGAAGAAGGTATTCCGTTCATCTCCGTACTGACTGATCCGGTCTACGGCGGCGTTTCCGCCAGCCTGGCGATGCTGGGGGATGTGATCGTTGGCGAGCCAAAAGCCCTGATCGGCTTTGCCGGGCCGCGAGTGATCGAGCAGACCGTTCGCGAAAAACTGCCCGAAGGCTTCCAGCGCAGCGAGTTCTTGCTGGAGCACGGCGCGATCGACCTGATCATCCCGCGCGGTGAGCTGCGTCCACGCCTGGGTAGCCTGCTGGCGCAGATGATGGGCCTGCCGACGCCGGTCTACGTTGCTCCGAAGGTTGAGCCGATGGTCGTGCCGCCGGTGCCAGCAAACCTATGACCCAACGTACCCTGGGCGAATGGCTCGCCTACCTGGAGCAGTTGCATCCGTCCGCCATCGACATGGGCCTGGAGCGCTCGCAACAGGTAGCGGCCCGCCTTGGGTTGGGCCGCCCGGCACCGCGCGTGATCACGGTGACCGGCACCAACGGCAAGGGCTCTACTTGTGCCTTTGTCGCGGCGCTGCTGCAAGCTCAAGGGCTGAAAGTGGGCGTCTATAATTCCCCGCACCTGCTGCGTTACAACGAGCGGGTGCAACTCAATGGCGTCGAAGCCACTGACCAGCAACTCTGCGAAGCCTTCGCGGCCCTCGATGCAGGGCGTGGCGAGATCTCCCTGACCTACTTCGAAATGGGCACCCTGGCGGCGTTCTGGCTGTTCGAGCGTGCGCAACTGGACGTGGTTGTGCTGGAAGTCGGGCTGGGCGGGCGTCTGGACACGGTCAACGTGGTGGATGCCGACTTGGCGCTGGTCACCAGCATCGGTGTCGATCATGCCGATTACCTGGGTAATACCCGCGAGTCCGTGGCCTATGAAAAGGCCGGGATCTTTCGCCGGGGCAAGCCAGCGCTGTGCGGCGACCTGGATCCGCCTCATACCTTGCTCGACAAGGTGCGCGAGCTGGATTGTCCGTTCTTCCTGCGCGGGCATGAATTCAATCTTGAGATTGGCGCTGAGCATTGGCAGTGGCGCGGGCGTGATGCGCGTGGCCAAGTGGTCGAACTGCATGATTTGCCGCTGCTGAACCTGCCGATGGAAAATGCGGCGCTCGCGCTGCAAGCCTACCTGCTGCTGGACTTGCCATGGGACGCCGAGCAGATTGCCGCGACGTTGTTGGCGACCCGGGTGGTCGGGCGCCTGGACCGCCGGGTGTTCAACTGGGCAGGCAAGCGCTTGAACCTGCTGCTGGACGTGGGTCATAACCCGCATGCGGCCCAATACCTGGCGCAGCGCCTGTCGCGCACGCCGCCGGTGGGTCGTCGTCTGGCAGTCTTCGGTTTGTTGGCCGACAAGGACCTGGATGGCGTGGTTTCACCCTTGTTGGGCAGTGTCCAGGCATGGGCGGTGGCGCCGCTGGATACGCCGCGCAGCCGTCCGGCCGCCGAACTGGTAGTGGCCTTGCAGAACCTTGGCGCGTCCGTGACGTCTTATGCAAGCGTTACCGCTGCCCTTGAGGCCCAGTGTGCGGTAGCAACGGCCGAGGATGAAATTCTGTTGTTCGGATCATTTTATTGTGTTGCCGAGGCGCTTGAGTGGTTGGCCCGGCGCTCCACGGAGGAAGCTGCACATGGCATTACTGGATAGCGCATACAAGCAGCGAATGGTCGGAGCCTTGGTGCTGGTGGCATTGGCGGTGATTTTCCTGCCGATGCTCTTCTCCCGCCAGGATGAACAGCGCCAGGTTGTCGTGGACGTGCCCGCAGCGCCCCAGGCTTCGGCCGTGCCGCAGGTGCAGGTTGAGCCGGTGGTGGTGCCGGAGCCGCAGGCATTGCCTGAGGAGGAGCCGGTGCCGACCGATGATGAAGTGGCCGCCCAGCAAGCGCCTTCGATGCCGGTGCAGCCAAGTGTGCCGGTGGTCAAGCCGACACCGGCTCCGGCTGTCGCCGCGAAGCCTGTTACGCCAGCCGCGGCGCCCAAGCCGGTCGCACCGCAACCGGCTGCACCGGGCAAGCCGGATGTGGGCCAGAGCCGTATCGACCCTAATGGCCTGCCGATCAGTTGGTCGATTCAGGTCGCGAGCCTTGGCAATCGCGACGGCGCCGACGCCTTGCAGAAAAAACTGCGTAGCCAGGGGTATAACGCCTATATCCGCAGTGCCGATGGCAAGAATCGGGTGTTTATCGGGCCGCTGATCGAGCGCGCCGAGGCGGACCGCTTGCGGGATTTGCTGGATCGCCAGCAGAACCTGAAGGGTTTCGTCACCCGTTTCCAGCCTGAGCGCGGCTGAGTTCGCCTCGCGTTCAGCCTGGAATGCAGTCAAATGTGGGAGGGGGCTTGCTCCCGATAGCGATGGGTCAGTATCCGATGTGCTGACTGACCCACCGCCATCGGGAGCAAGCCCCCTCCCGCTTTGCTTTTGTGCGGGGCTTGAAATGCGCTCAACTCGCCACAAACTATTGATTTGCAAAGCACCCGCAATCACAGCTTACCGATAGCCCGGAGCTCTGCTAAAATGCGCCGCCTCATCCGTCCGTAGGCTCAAACGTGCCATTTACCTGGGTTGATTGGGCGATTGTTGCAATCGTCGCCATCTCCGCTTTGATCAGTCTAAGCCGCGGCTTCGTCAAAGAAGCACTGTCGCTGCTGACCTGGATCATCGCAGGAGTCGTCGCCTGGATGTTCGGCGGTTCGCTGTCGGTCTACCTGAGCGGATACATCGAGACACCCTCGGCTCGCGTCATCGCGGGCTGCGCCATCATGTTCATCGCCACGCTGCTGGTGGGGGCAATGGTCAATTATCTTATTGGCGAGTTGATACGTGTCACCGGCCTCTCCGGGACCGATCGATTTCTCGGCATGGCCTTTGGCGCCGCGCGTGGCGCGTTGCTGGTGGTCGTGGCGGTCGGGCTGTTGAGCCTGGGGCCGGTACAGCAGGATGCATGGTGGCAGGAGTCGGTACTCGTGCCAAAATTTCTATTGGTTGCAGATTGGTCCAAGAACCTCATTCTGGGGTGGAGCAGTCAGTGGCTGGCCAGCGGAATCAGCGTACCCGCTGATCTTCCGTTCAAGGAACACCTCTTGCCGGCCAAAACGCCTCAGTAAGCAGTGTTCAGTCAAGATTCATTAAGTAGGGGTTGCGTCGCATGTGTGGCATCGTCGGTATCGTCGGTAAGTCGAACGTCAATCAGGCGCTGTATGACGCGCTAACCGTCCTCCAGCACCGCGGCCAGGACGCTGCCGGTATTGTGACCAGCCACGACGGCCGGTTATTCCTGCGCAAGGACAATGGGTTGGTACGTGACGTGTTCCATCAGCGTCACATGCAGCGCCTCGTCGGGCACATGGGCATTGGCCATGTGCGTTACCCGACTGCCGGTAGCTCGACCTCGGCCGAAGCTCAACCGTTCTACGTCAACTCGCCTTACGGCATCACCCTGGCGCACAACGGTAACCTGACCAACGTTGAACAACTGGCCAAGGAGATTTACGAATCTGACCTGCGCCACGTCAACACCAGTTCCGACTCGGAAGTGCTGCTCAACGTGTTCGCCCACGAGCTGGCCCAGCGCGGCAAGCTGCAGCCGACCGAAGAAGATGTGTTCGCCGCCGTGACCGACGTGCACAACCGTTGCGTCGGTGGTTACGCGGTGGTGGCCATGGTCACCGGCTATGGCATCGTGGGTTTCCGCGACCCGCATGGCATCCGCCCGATCGTGTTCGGCCAGCGTCACACCGACGAAGGCGTCGAGTACATGATTGCCTCCGAAAGCGTGTCCCTGGACGTGCTGGGCTTCACCCTGATCCGTGACCTGGCGCCGGGCGAAGCGGTGTACATCACCGAAGATGGCAAGCTGCATACCCGTCAGTGCGCTGTCGCGCCGAAACTCACCCCGTGCATCTTCGAACACGTCTACCTGGCGCGTCCGGATTCGATCATCGACGGCGTCTCGGTCTACAAGGCGCGCCTGCGCATGGGCGAGAAGCTGGCCGAGAAGATCCTGCGCGAGCGTCCTGAGCACGATATCGACGTGGTGATCCCTATTCCGGACACCAGCCGTACCGCCGCGCTGGAGCTGGCCAACCACCTGGGTGTCAAGTTCCGCGAAGGCTTCGTCAAGAACCGCTACATCGGCCGCACCTTCATCATGCCTGGCCAGGCGGCGCGCAAGAAGTCGGTACGCCAGAAGCTCAACGCCATTGAGCTGGAGTTTCGCGGCAAGAACGTGATGCTGGTGGACGACTCCATCGTGCGGGGTACCACGTGCAAGCAGATCATCCAGATGGCCCGTGAAGCCGGTGCGAAGAACGTGTACTTCTGTTCCGCAGCGCCTGCCGTGCGCTACCCGAACGTATACGGCATCGACATGCCGAGCGCTCACGAACTGATCGCCCACAACCGTACGACCCAGGACGTCGCTGACCTGATTGGCGCCGACTGGTTGATCTACCAGGACCTGTCGGACCTGATCGAAGCGGTTGGCGGTGGCAAGATCAAGATCGACCAGTTCGACTGCGCCGTGTTCGACGGCAAGTACGTGACCGGGGATGTTGACGAGGCCTATCTGAACAAGATCGAGCAGGCGCGTAACGACTCGTCGAAGATCAAGACCCAGGCGGTCAGCGCGATCATCGACCTGTACAACAACTGAGTAGACACCGGCCCTGAGGGGCCGGTTTTGTATCTTAAATAAAGAATTGAGTAAGGAGTCGCAGCATGAGTCAGGAATGGGATGCCGGTCGGTTGGACAGCGACCTCGATGGCGTAGCTTTCGATACCCTGGCAGTGCGCGCTGGCCAGCACCGCACCCCCGAAGGTGAGCACGGTGACCCGATGTTCTTCACTTCCAGCTACGTGTTCCGCACTGCTGCCGACGCCGCCGCGCGTTTTGCCGGCGAAGTGCCGGGCAATGTCTATTCGCGTTATACCAATCCGACTGTGCGAGCGTTCGAAGAGCGTATTGCTGCGCTGGAAGGTGCTGAGCAGGCGGTAGCCACGGCTACCGGCATGGCGGCGATCCTGGCGGTGGTGATGAGCCTGTGCAGCGCCGGCGACCACGTGTTGGTGTCGCGCAGCGTGTTCGGTTCGACCATCAGCCTGTTCGAGAAGTATTTCAAGCGCTTCGGTATCGAAGTGGACTACGTGCCCTTGGCGGACCTTTCCGGCTGGGATGTGGCGATCAAGGCCAACACCAAGTTGCTGTTCGTCGAGTCGCCGTCCAATCCGTTGGCCGAGTTGGTGGATATCGCCGCGCTGTCCGAAGTGGCCCACGCCAAAGGCGCGATGCTGGTGGTCGACAACTGCTTCTGCACGCCTGCCTTGCAGCAGCCGCTGAAGTTGGGCGCGGACATTGTGGTGCACTCGGCGACCAAGTTTATCGACGGCCAGGGTCGTTGCATGGGCGGTGTTGTTGCCGGTCGCAGCGAGCAGATGAAGGAAGTGGTGGGCTTCTTGCGCACTGCCGGTCCGACCCTGAGCCCGTTCAACGCCTGGATCTTCCTCAAGGGGTTGGAAACCCTCAGCCTGCGGATGAAGGCCCATTGTGCCAACGCCCAGGCCCTGGCCGAATGGCTGGAGCAGCAGGATGGTATCGAGAAGGTTCACTACGCCGGTCTCAAGAGCCATCCACAACACGAGTTGGCCCAGCGCCAGCAGCGCGGTTTTGGCGCCGTGGTGAGTTTTGAAGTGAAGGGCGGCAAAGAGGGCGCCTGGCGCTTTATCGATGCGACGCGCCTGATCTCCATCACCGCCAACCTCGGTGATAGCAAGACCACGATTACCCACCCGAGCACCACCTCCCACGGCCGTCTTGCGCCACAAGAGCGTGAAGCGGCGGGTATTCGTGACAGCCTGATCCGCATTGCGGTGGGCCTGGAAGACGTGGCTGACTTGCAGGCTGACCTGTCTCGTGGACTGGCGGCCTTGTGATCGAGTGGTCCATGGAGGCTGCAACAGCCAGTAACGGGCGTGTCGCCTTGGTGACGGGCGCTGCACGGGGCATTGGCCTGGGGATTGCGGCGTGGTTGATCAGCGAAGGCTGGCAGGTGGTATTGACCGACCTGGACCGCGAGCGCGGGTCCAAGGTGTCCGGGGTGCTGGGCGACAACGCCTGGTTTATTACCATGGACGTGGCTGACGAAAAGCAGGTCGCCCAGGGCGTGGCCGAAGTGCTCGGGCAATTCGGGCGCCTGGACGCGCTGGTCTGCAACGCAGCAGTGGCCGACCCGCGCAATATCACCTTGGAAAGCCTCGACCTGGCCTACTGGAATCGCGTGCTGGCGGTGAACCTCAGCGGGCCGATGCTGCTGGCCAAGCACTGTGCGCCTTACCTGCGTGCCCATGGGGGAGCCATCGTCAACCTGGCGTCGACCCGCGCTCGTCAGTCGGAGCCAGACACCGAAGCCTACGCCGCGAGCAAGGGCGGCCTGTTGGCGCTCACGCACGCCCTGGCGATGAGCCTTGGGCCGGAAGTGCGGGTCAATGCGGTCAGCCCTGGCTGGATCGATGCGCGTGACCCCGCTGCGCGACGTGCAGAACCACTGACCGAAGCCGATCATGCCCAGCATCCGGCGGGGAGGGTTGGCACGGTGGAGGATGTGGCTGCGATGGTGGCATGGCTGCTGTCGCGTCAGGCCGGGTTTGTCACGGGGCAAGAGTTTGTGGTGGACGGTGGCATGAGCAAGAAGATGATTTACAGCGAGTAGGGCGGTTAGCGCTCTTGAAGCAATTTTGTCTTTTTCAGAAAAACTTCAAGCGGGCTATTGACTTAGGTCCTCTACCTGCGTAAATTTCGCGGCCTCAACGAAGCAAAGGGTGATTAGCTCAGCTGGGAGAGCATCTGCCTTACAAGCAGAGGGTCGGCGGTTCGATCCCGTCATCACCCACC
>NZ_JBXAFK010000076.1:0-27060 GCF_058793055.1 Pseudomonas sp. MPR-R2A5 | reverse complement strand
CTGTAAACCATGTCCCCGGTTAGAAATGTAAACGATGTCCCCGGTTTGTACCGGGGCAAGCCCCCTCCCACAGGGGTCGCGGTGTTTTCAGGATTCTGGTTTCTTGAACACATAGAACAGATTCGGCTCGCTGACCAGGTACAACGTGCCCTCGTCATCCATGGCGATCCCTTCGGCCTGCGGCACGCGCTTGCCCAGGCCATGGCGCCCTTTGAGCAGCGACAAACTGCTTAATGGCCGCCCATCGATATCCAGCTCCAACACCAGGAACGACTCATCCGACAGCGCCAGCAAATGACCGCTGCGCTCATCGTATTGCAAGCTTGAAAGGTCGCGCACAAACAACCCGGCATCGCGCCTGGGGTTGTTGACCACGTGCACTGAGTAGGTTTTTTCCGGTTTGAAATGGGGAAAGCCGTGGACCTCGTAGATCAGCATCGGGTCGCGCTCCTTGGCGACAAACAGGCGCTTGCCAACCGAGTCATAGGCCAACCCTTCGAACCCCTTGTTGCCGCCGACATGCATGCCCAGGGTCATCTGCTCCGCGTCGGCCGCGTCGAGGAATTGGGTGTCGTCGTCCACATGCACCTTGATCAGGCGTTGCTGGCGCTCATCGCTGATGACGTAGATGTTGTCGCTGATGAACTCCACGGCTTCGGCATCGCCAAACCCCACCAGGGGAATGCGTCGCAGGATCTTGCCCTGCAGGGACAGTTCGATCAGTTCGGCGTTTTTATTGGTGACAGTAAACAGGCTGTTGCGCACCGGGTCGTAGGTGAGCGCTGAAACATCGTCGTCGAGCCCCTCGATCACCTGGGCTTCGAGGGCGACCCGATAATCCGCCAGGCCGATGGAGCGCTCGTCGGCAGGCTGGCGCCACGCTTTCCAGTTGAACCAGGCGCGCTCGAACAGACGAAACTGTTGCGCAAAGACGCCGACGGAAACCAGCGCAATCAACAGCAGGATAAACAATGCAGGTTTGGGGCGGGCAAATCGGCGCATCGGGGCGGGCTCGAAGAAAAACTGGCGAATAGATATCAAGGTCGCCTGAATTTAAACTTAAACGCACCGGACTGTCTGGCGAATGCCGCTCATAGAGACGCATCCGACGTAATCGGTCTGCTATTTCCGCTTCTCGAAGCGATAGAACAGGTTTGGCTCACTGACAAAGTACAGGTTGCCACTCTCGTCCATGGTCACCCCTTCCGCGCGGGGGATGGTGTCTTTCAGGCCATTGAAGCCGCCGAGCAAGGTCATGAAGCTGACCTGCTTGCCCTTCTCGTCCAGTTCCAGCAACAGGTGGGAGTCCGCCGACAGCACCAGCAAGTGCCCGGTACGCGGGTCGACGGCCAGGGCCGAGAGGTTGCGCATGTCCAGCTCGGTGCTGGCCAGCTTTTGCTTGTCGCCGACCAGGGTCTGGCTACCGTCGCTTTTCCAGGTGAACAGCGCCGGCGGTCGTTCTTCACCCAGCACCAGTTGCTGGTTGCGCTTGTCCCAGGTGATGGCTTCAAAGGCTTTGTTCTGGTCTTTGGACGGCCCCAGGTCATAACTGGAGAAGTCCGCCTTGTTCAACGCTGTCGTACCGGCGTCGACCTTGATGATGGTCAGGCTGTGCTGGCGCTCATCCACCACGGCCATCAGGCCGTTTTCCATGACAGTCACACCTTCCGGGTTATTCCAACCGTTGAGCGGCATCTTGCGCAGCACATCGCCTTGCAGGGTCAACTCAACCAGGAACGGGTTCTTGCCCATGACCGAAAACAGGGTTTTGGTCTGCGGGTTATAGGCCAGGTCGGAAGCCTCGTCCTTCTCCATGCCGGGCAGCAACTTGGCGTCGATCACGGCGCGATAGTCCGGTAGCCAGACACTGGCCTCGCGCTCGGCGGGCGATTCAAAACGCTCCACCAACCACAACACACCCCGATTGTCCCAATGCATGGCCCAGGCGATGCCATACACAATGGCCCCGACCAGAAACAGCCAGGAATACCAGCGCAGGGCAAAACGCGAACGTCGCTTGGGCGTCAGGGTAGGCAGGGGCACAGCCATTGGGCGCTTATCCAGAAAGTCAGCATTAGGTGATAGCACAGGCTCGACGAGCCTGCGTGTTCGAGGCTGAGGATTATCCGGATAGCGTGTGAAAAAAATGCAAAACATTGGATTTGTGGCGGGCGGGCTTGCCCCGCGTTGGGCTGCGAAGCAGCCCCAAAACACAGCCCCGGAGCTGACTGAAACACTGCAGCGCTCTTATTGGGGCTGCTGCGCAGCCCAACGCGGGGCAAGCCCGCTCGCCACAAGGATGCGAGAGTTAGCGCAACCCCCCACATTTTTACCGCGTTTCGTCAGGCGCTCAGCGAACGCTGCTTTCGAAGCGGTTCACGCCAGACAGTTCCAGCACCAATTCATCACCCACATTCAGCGGGCCTACGCCGGCCGGGGTGCCGGTGAGGATTACATCGCCAGCTTGCAGTGAGAAACAGCCGGCCATGTGCTGGATCATCGGGATGATCGGGTTGAGCATCTGCGCGCTATTGCCGTCCTGGCGCACTTCGCCGTTGATGGTCAGGCGAATGCCGATATCGGCCAGGTCCGGGAACGTACTGCCGACCACGAACGGGGCAATCACCGCCGCGCCGTCGAAGGACTTGGCGATTTCCCACGGCAGGCCCTTGGCTTTGAGCTCAGCCTGCTTGTCCCGCAGGGTCAGGTCCAGGGCCGGGGCGAAGCCGGAGATGGCGTCCAGCACTTCTTCACGGCTGGGCTTGGTCGACAGGGGCTTGCCGATCAGCACGGCGATTTCCGCTTCGTAGTGCACCGAACCGCGTTCGGTCGGAATGCTGAAACCACCTTCCAGCGGCACCACGCAACTGCCCGGCTTGATGAACAACAACGGCTCGGTCGGTACCGGGTTGTCCAGTTCCTTGGCATGTTCGGCGTAGTTACGCCCAATACACACCACTTTACCCACAGGAAAGTGGATGTTGGTGCCGTCGACATACTTGTGCTGGTAGCTCATGAAACGACTCCTTCAGGGGCGGTTAAACAGCGAAGATCTTGCCAGGGTTCATGATCCCTTTCGGGTCGAACACGGCCTTCACGGCCTTCATGTATTCGATTTCAACCGGCGAGCGGCTGTAGGTCAGGTAATCGCGCTTGGTCATGCCCACGCCGTGCTCGGCGGAGATCGAGCCGTTGTACTTCTGAACGGTTTCGAATACCCATTTATTCACGGTGGCGCACTTGGCGAAGAACTCGTCCTTGCTCAGGTTTTCCGGCTTGAGGATGTTCAAGTGCAGGTTGCCGTCGCCGATATGGCCGAACCAGACGATTTCGAAGTCCGGGTAGTGTTCGCCGACGATCGCGTCAATTTCCTTCAAGAACGCCGGCACTTTGGAGACAGTCACCGAGATATCGTTCTTGTAGGGCGTCCAGTGGGAAATGGTCTCCGAGATGTACTCGCGCAGCTTCCACAGGTTGTGCAGTTGGGTTTCGCTCTGGCTCATCACGCCATCCAGCACCCAACCCTGCTCCACGCAGTGCTCGAAGGTTTCCAGGGCATGGTTGGCAACTTCTTCGGTGGTGGCTTCAAATTCCAGCAGCGCATAGAACGGGCATTCGGTTTCGAACGGTGCAGGCACATCGCCACGACCGAGGACTTTGGCCAGGGCCTTGTCGGAGAAAAACTCGAACGCGGTCAGGTCCAGCTTGCTTTGGAAGGCATGTAGCACCGGCATGATTGAATCGAAGTCGGTGGTACCGAGCACCATGGCGGTGAGGTTTTTCGGCGCCCGATCCAGGCGCATGGTGGCTTCGACCACAAAGCCCAGGGTGCCTTCAGCACCGATGAACAGCTGGCGCATGTCGTAGCCGGTGGCGTTCTTGATCAGGTCGCGGTTCAGCTCCAGCACATCGCCCTTGCCGGTGACGACTTTCATGCCGGCCACCCAGTTACGGGTCATGCCGTAGCGAATCACCTTGATCCCGCCGGCATTGGTGCCGATATTGCCGCCAATCTGGCTCGAACCGGACGACGCGAAATCCACCGGGTAGTACAAGCCGTTTTCTTCGGCGACGTTCTGCAATTGCTTGGTGACTACCCCCGGCTGGCACTTGGCGGTGCGGTCGGTGAGGTTCACCTCGAGGATCTGGTTCATATAGTCGAACGAGACGACCACTTCGCCATTGGCCGCGACCGCGGCGGCCGACAGACCGGTACGGCCACCGGACGGCACCAGCGCCACTGTGTGCTCATTGGCCCAGCGGACAATGGCCTGCACCTGCTCGATGGTCTTGGGGAAGACGATGGCGGTGGGGGCGGGAGCGAAGTGCTTGGTCCAATCCTTGCCGTAAGCCTCCAGGGAGTCTGCATCGGTCAGCACTTTGCCGGGCTCAACCAGGGTCTTTAGCTCATCAATCAGGGCAGGATGGGTCATCGACAGAACTCTCGAACAATTCATGGTCATCCTGAGAACGCTTCACGTCGCAGGAATAGGTGTTTAGCGGGGCGCGTATGCTAGCATACCGCCCCCGCAGGACAGAGCCCAAAGGCGTTTCTGCGGTGACGGCTTTCCTGCCGTCCGGGTCAGCTTAAGCGATCCGATTCCCTGCCATTTTTCTCCGGGATACAGGTTTACGCAGATGAGCAAGACTTCTCTCGATAAGAGCAAGATCAAGTTCCTTCTTCTGGAAGGCGTCCACCCATCGGCCGTCGAAGTACTGAAGGCCGCCGGGTACTCCAGCATTGAGTACATCACCAGTTCTCTGCCGGAAGCCCAGCTCAAGGAAAAGATCGCCGACGCGCACTTTATCGGCATTCGCTCCCGCACCCAGCTGACCGAAGAGATCTTCGATCACGCCAAGAAACTCGTGGCGGTCGGCTGTTTCTGCATCGGCACCAACCAGGTCGACCTCAACGCAGCGCGCGAGCGCGGCATCGCGGTGTTCAACGCACCGTACTCCAACACCCGCTCCGTTGCGGAACTGGTGCTGGCCGAGGCGATCCTGCTGTTGCGCGGTATTCCTGAGAAGAACGCCTCCTGCCATCGTGGCGGCTGGATCAAGAGCGCAGCCAACTCCTTCGAAATCCGCGGCAAGAAGCTGGGTATCGTCGGTTACGGCTCGATCGGTACTCAACTGTCGGTCCTGGCTGAAGGCCTCGGCATGCAGGTGTTCTTCTACGACACCCTGACCAAGCTGCCATTGGGCAACGCCACGCAAGTGTCGAGCCTGACCGAGCTGCTGGGCATGTCCGATATCGTCACCCTGCACGTGCCGGAAACCGCTGAGACCCAGTGGATGATCGGCGAGAAGGAAATCCGCGCCATCAAGAAAGGCGGGATCCTGATCAACGCCGCACGCGGCACCGTGGTCGAGCTGGACGCCCTGGCCGAGGCGATCAAGGACAAGCACCTGATCGGCGCCGCCATCGATGTGTTCCCGGTGGAGCCGCGCTCCAACGACGACATCTTCGAAAGCCCGCTGCGTGGCCTGGACAACGTGATCCTGACCCCGCACATCGGCGGTTCCACCGCTGAAGCCCAGGCCAACATTGGCCTGGAAGTGTCGGAGAAACTGGTCAAGTACAGCGACAACGGTACGTCGGTCTCGTCCGTCAACTTCCCGGAAGTGGCCCTGCCGGCTCACCCTGGCAAGCACCGTCTGCTGCACATCCACCAGAACATCCCTGGCGTGATGATGGAGATCAACAAGGTCTTCGCGGAAAACGGCATCAACATCTCCGGTCAGTTCCTGCAGACCAACGAAAAGGTTGGCTACGTGGTGATCGACGTCGACGCCGAGTACTCGGACTTGGCGCAAGAGAAGCTGCAGCACATCAACGGCACCATCCGTAGCCGCGTGCTGTTCTAAGGCTTCAACCGCACCACGAAAAAGGGAGCCCCTCGGGGCTCCCTTTTTTGCATCTGAACAAATCTTACTTGACGTTAACCGTGATTACTTTCGAGGCTACAGTGGGCTCGAACTGGTGGTGCACGTTATCGCCTGCCACCAGTTGCAAGGTGTGCTTGCCAGGGGCCAGTGTCAGTTCGGTTTCGGTTTGCGCCTTGCCGAAATGGATCGAGGTGGCGGTGGCCGGGATAGCCTCGTCTGCCTTAAGCGCCGTCACGTCCTGGTCGACCAGCAGGTGATGGTGACCGGCACCGGGCACCTGCTTGTCGATCGGTTCCAGGTCCAGCCCCTTCACGCCAAACTTGACGGTGAAGGTCTTGTCGACGGTCGCGCCATCCTTGGGCGAGACAATAAACACCTCAGCGCCCTTGGGGGCGGGTGTACGGGGAACATCAGCAGCACTCGCCAACATCGAAGCACCCAGCATCAGGGAGGCCAGCGTGGCACGGGACAAAAGGGCTTTCATTCGCTTCTCCAGTTTTTCTGTGAAATCTGTAGGGTTATGACAACTTCGCGACAAATTGCTGTCCAAGGCACTCAACACCATAGCAAAGCGATGCTGAACGGCGCCTCGCACATAAAAATTCTCTAGGAGTGACCATGCGCTTTTCGCCTGGCCTGTTACTGCTGCTTCCCCTTCTGAGCCCCCTGGCTCACGCCGAACTGGTCGATGATGTGTTCGATCGTGGCGAACTGCGCATCGCCCTTGAAGCCAATACGCCACCGTTCAACTTCAAGGACGGCGACAAACTCACCGGTTTTGAAGTGGAACTGGGTGAACTGCTGGCAAAGGAAATGGACGTACGCTCCTCGTTCATCACCACCGATGACGCCGACTTGCTGCCAGGGGTGGCAACCGGCAAGTACGACGTGGCCATTAACCATATCGCTAAGACTGCCGACCTTGAGGATCAGTTCGATTTCAGTGAGGTTTATCGCGAGAAGCCCGATTTGGTGATCCCATTCCAAAAGGGTAACCCCGCGTTCAAGACGAGCCTTGACGGCGCGCTGAAACGGGTGAAGGAGGATGGCCGGTTAAAGGCGCTGTCGCAGAAGTGGTTTGACGCAGAAGCACCGACTACAGCTGCGCCAGTGCCTGCGCAGCCTCAGGCAACTCCAGCTCACTGAACACCTGCACGCCGTGGCGTTTGAGCAGCGCCGCGGTTACGCCCTCGCCCTTCACTTTCACGCCGGTAAAGGTGCCGTCATAAGTGAGCAGGTTGCCACACGACGGGCTGTTGGCCTTGAGCACGGCGATGCGAATAGCGTGGCGTTGCACCAGCGCCAAGGCCTGGCGGGCGCCGTCGAGAAAGGCGGCGCTGAAATCTTCGCCCTCGGCCGTCAGCACCTGGGCGCGCCCCTCCCACACATCCACACCCTGCCCGCCTGGGATCTCGGCGGCAGGTCGTGGCGTTGGCAAACCACCCGACACTTCCGGGCAGATCGCAACCACACGCCCCTCGGCCTGCCATGCGGCCAACTGGTCAAACGGCCCGCTGGCCCCGCCGTCGTAACGCACCTTGTGCCCGAGCAGGCAGCGGCTGACAAGAATCTTTTGCATGCTCAAAACGGCTCATTGCCCCGCCGGCGAAACCAGCCCGTCAGGGACAGGCGCTCACGCGTAGCAGGCAAAACTTCGTGGGGTACCTCGCCCGACAGGAACACCACCAGGCAACCGCCGGTGGGCACCACGTCGTATTCGACGCCGTCCTTGAGGTACATGCGCAACTGGCCGCCATGCTCGGGCAGCCAGGCGTCGTTCAAGTAGATCACCGCCGACACCGTGCGCCGATCATCATCGCGAAACCGGTCCAGGTGCTTGAGGTAGAAGGCCCCTGGCGGGTACATCGCGAAGTGGCTTTCGAAATCCTCCAGGCCCAGGAACAGGTTGCGGTTCATCGCCAGGCGCAGGCTGTCCATCAACGCCATATAGTCGCCACAGACCGCCGCGTCGCCCTCTTCCAGCCACTGGATATGGTCGCCGCGAATACCCTCACGAATTTCCTGGGCCGGCCCGCGCCCCACCGCCGCCGGCGACAGCTCACCTTCGGCCGCACGTTTACGGCACTCAGCCGCCAGTTCCAGGGTCAGAGCCTGGGACAGGAAGGCGTTCTGCTGCGACCAGCCTTTCTCGGCCAGGTCGTCGACGATGCGTTGCAGCAGCGGGTGATCAAAGGGTATTTGCATGGCGCGCATAGTATCCATACGCCTATGAATCCGACAGAGCCGCCGAGCGTCTGAATGCACTTTAGTCAGGTGACTGATAGGACTTCTCGACAAATCCTACGCCCGACACGGACAATAGTGGCCGACTGACAGGAGTCCATATGCGTCGTTTGTTTTTTTCCTTGCTGATGTTCTGCGTTTTGCCCGCCTGGGCAGACGGCCATGACCAGTTGTACAAGGTCGCCGGCTGGGCCGAACAACGTGCGCATTTCAATGATGCCCTCAGTGCAGCCCAGCAACGCTACCGCAACAGCCTGCCGCCGGCGGTGTACCAGGCGCTGGTGGACAACAGCAACAGGCGCTTCGCCGCCCAGGCCATGGACCAGCGTGCCGAAGCGCAGTTGCGCCAGCACCTGGCGGACCCCAAGCCGGCCCTGGCGTTCTTCCAATCGCCGCTGGGCCGCAAGATCGTCGCCGCCGAATTGCTCGCCACCCGCCGCGACCAGTTGGCTAAAAATGCCCAGGGCCTGCCGCATGTCGAAGCCGACGCCACCCGCAGCCTGATCATCGGCCACTTGGCCCAAGCCCTGCCCGCCCGTGAAGCCGGTGCGGAAGTCAGCCTGGCAATCGCCGGCGTGGCGGCCGACAGCTTGAGCCAGATGATTCCCGGCCTGTTGGGCGGCGACCAAGCCCAGGGCATGCTGGATGGGCAACGCGAGCGCTTGATGCAACAGATCGGCAATGACCTGAACAACACACTGCTGTACGTCTATCGAGATTTGTCTGACCCGGAGTTGGAAGAATTCGCGACGTTTGCGGAGTCGCCGGAGGGTAAGGCGTATTACCGGGCGGCGCTGGCAGCGGTTCGTGCGGGGCTGGCGGTCGGCCAAAGCACTTCAAGCCTGACGCAGTAGAAAATGTGGGAGGGGGCTTGCCCTAATGCCGTTCAGTTAAGGCTTTTTTGTAGGAGCGAGCTTGCTCGCGAAGAACTCACAGGCGCCGCGTTCACTCAGGAAACACGCGTTATCGTTGACGTTTTTCGCGAGCAAGCTCGCTCCTACAGAAGGCGATGTACGCTTAACTGAACGGCATTAGGGCTTGCCCCCGATGGCAGTGGGTCAGCTACAGATAAGCTGACTGATGCACCGCTATCGGGGGCAAGCCCCCCCCACATTTGGATTGCGTTATTTCAAATGGTCTGTCAAATACCGGAAGTACTCTTCACGAATCTCCGGAATCTCATTGGCCAGGTGATGCCGGCCACGCGGCAGCATCAACACCTCGGGCTGGTCGAACTTGCCCCGCAGTACCTGCAAGTTGTGCTGCCAATCCACGGTCATGTCTTCCTCTCCCTGCACAATCACCGGCCGCCGTGGGCTGCGCGGTGCGGCTTCGATGCGTTTGATCCAGCGCGCCAGCGCCCCCACCCAGGCGGTTGGCAGCTGGCGCGGCTGAAGCGGGTCGGCCTCCAGGAACGGCTTGAACTGCGGGTCGTTGGTGTTCTCGCTGAAACGCCGGGCGATGCCTTTGACGAACGGGCGCAACAGGTAATAGCTGACCTGCGACCACCCCCACGCACGCGGCCGTACCAGCGGAGACAGCAGGAAGGTCTTGCCTTGGGCCGGGCTGTCGGCCCCGCGGCTGAGCAGGTGGTCGACCACCACCGCGCCGCCGGTGCTTTGCCCGAACAAGTGCCAGGGCTGCGGCAATTGCAGCGCTTGGGCTTGAGCGAACAGTGCCTGCACCACGTCCTGATACACCGCAAAATCATCGATGCTGGCACGCGCGCCGCTGGACAAGCCATGGCCTGGCAAATCGCAGGCGATCACCACAAAGCCCTGGTCCAGCGCCCAGTCCACCACGTGGCGATACAGCCCCATGTGGTCGTAGAAGCCGTGGAACATGAACATCGTCGCCACCGGTGCGGGCGGCCACCATACCTGGGCCACCACCTGGAACCCATCGACCTCGAAACGTCCCAGCCGGCTCACTGCCGGCACTTTGCGTGCGGCCAGGTCCAGGCCGTAGAAACGCTGGTAGACCCGCGCCTCGGCGCTGAGCGGCTGCGCATCCACCAGGGGTCGCAAGCTTTCGCGCAGATGATCGGGGTCAAAGGTGACGGGCATAGGAGGTTCCAGACTTGAGGCTTCACGCACTGCGCAGATGAATATCGAGCTGCGATATTCATCTGTCAGGGCAAGCATGGCAAGCTACGCGACCTTCGAGGATAGATCTGAATGCGACAGCCCTACCGCAGTGCCTTATTCGCCAGCCTGCTCCTGATCCTCTGCGTCGGCGTGCTATGGGCCGCCTATGATTGGTTCCAAGGCCGCTACCTGCGCGCCTTCAGCGAACATACGGCGGTCTTTTCCGGCGACGCCCTGCGCCTGCCCGCCGACCTTGCCGGCCCCGGCAACATCCGCCTGGTGCACTTCTGGGACCCGGCCTGCCCGTGCAACGTCGGCAACCAGCAACACCTGGCCGAGCTGATCGAGCACTACGCGCCCCAGGGCGTCGAATTCTACGCCCTGCAAAAAACCGGCAGCCACGGCCAATTGCCCGATAACCTGCGCCAAATGAAAATCCTCACCGCCCTGCCCGGTGCCGACCAGATACCCGCCGTCCCCGCCGTGGGGATCTGGGATCGCACGGGCAAGCTTGCGTATTTCGGGCCTTATAGCGAAGGGCTGACGTGCAATTCCAGCAACAGCTTTATCGAGCCGATCCTCAAGGCTCTTGAAGATGGACGCGCAGTGAATGCCACTCACACCCTGGCGGTGGGCTGCTATTGTTCGTGGCCAACAGGTTCGTAGCCCACTCCCCCTCTCTTGCTAAGGAATGTTCATGAAGCGCGTCTTGCAGGCTCTCGCGGTTCTGGTGGTGCTGATCGCTCTCGGCGCCGGCGGGTACGTCTACAGCAAACTGCCCACCCGCCAGGGCACGGTTGAGCTGGCGCACCTGCAAGGCTCGGTCACCGTGCGCTACGACGACCGTGGCGTGCCGCATATCCGCGCCGAGAACGAGACCGACCTGTACCGCGCCCTGGGCTATGTGCAGGCCCAGGACCGGCTGTTCCAGATGGAAATCATGCGGCGCCTGGCCCGTGGCGAGCTGGCCGAGGTGCTGGGGCCCAAGCTGCTGGAGACCGACAAGCTGTTTCGCAGCCTGCGCATTCGTGAGCGCGCCCTGAGCTATGTGGAGCATATGGACCGCGAGTCTGCGTCGTGGAAGGCCCTGCAAGCCTATTTGGACGGGATCAACGCGTATCAGGACAGCCACGCCAGCCCGATGGAGTTCGATGTGCTGGGCATTCCCAAGCGCCGGTTCACCGCCGAAGACACCATCAGCGTCGCCGGCTACCTGGCCTACAGCTTTGCCGCCGCGTTTCGTACAGAGCCCTTGCTGACCTATGTACGTGACCAGTTGGGCAGCGATTACCTGAAAGTGTTCGACCTCGACTGGCAACCCAAGGGCGCACTCAACCTGGCCGCCGGCGATTGGCAAACCCTTGGCGCCATCGCCTCTTTGAGCGAGCAAGCCTTGGCCGACAACGGCTTGCCGCAGTTCGAAGGCAGCAACGCCTGGGCCATCAGTGGCAACCGCACCAAAAGCGGCAAGCCGTTGCTGGCCGGTGACCCGCATATCCGCTTCTCGGTGCCGTCGGTGTGGTACGAGGCGCAGTTGTCGGCGCCGGGCTTCGAACTGTACGGCTATCACAACGCGCTGGTACCGGTGGCGTTCCTGGGGCACAACCTGGACTTCGGCTGGAGCCTGACCATGTTCCAGAATGATGACCTCGACCTGATCGCCGAGAAGGTCAACCCGGACAATTCCAACCAGGTCTGGTACCACGACCAGTGGGTCGACATGACCAGCAGCGAGCAACAGATCGCGGTGAAAGGCCAGGCACCGGTCACGGTCACCCTGCGCCAGTCGCCCCATGGCCCGATCATCAATGACGTGCTTGGCGACAATGCCGGCAAGACGCCGATTGCCATGTGGTGGGCGTTCCTCGACACCGAGAACCCGATCCTCGAAGGTTTCTACCAGCTCAACCGCGCCGACACCCTGGCCAAGGCGCGCGCGGCTGCATCCAAGGTTTCCGCGCCGGGGCTGAATATCGTGTGGGCCAATGCCAAGGGCGATATCGGCTGGTGGGCGGCGGCACAGTTGCCGATCCGCCCGGCCGGTGTCAACGCCGGGTTTATCCTCGACGGTAGCAGCGCCCAGGCCGACAAGCTGGGTTTCTACCCCTTCAGCGCCAACCCCCAGGAAGAAAACCCCGCGCGTGGCTACGTGGTGTCGGCCAACGCCCAGCCGGTATCGCCCACGGGCATGGAGATCCCCGGTTATTACAACCTGGCCGACCGGGGCCAACAGTTGAACGCGCAGTTGAGCGACAAGAGCGTGAAGTGGGATGTGAACAACAGCCAGGCCTTGCAACTGGGCACCACCACCGCCTACGGCCCGCGCCTGCTGGCGCCGCTGCTGCCGGTGCTGCGCGAGGTGGTCAAGGACCCGGCGCAATTGAAGCTGGTGGAACAGCTTGCCAGCTGGAAAGGCGACTACCCGCTGGACTCCACCAGCGCCACGCTGTTCAACCAGTTCCTGTTCAACCTGGCCGATGCCACCTTCCACCCGAAACTGGGCGACGGCATGTTCAAGACCCTGCTCGGCACCCGCGTGATCGACGCCGCCTTGCCACGCCTGGCCGCATCGGCGGATTCACCCTGGTGGGACGACAAGCGCGCCGACCTCGTCAAACTGGCCTGGGACAACAGCCTGGCGCACCTCAAGACCACCTTCGGCGATGACCCGACTCAGTGGCAGTGGGGCAAGGCCCATACCCTGACCCACAGCCATCCACTGGGCTCGCAAAAGCCATTGGACTTGATCGTCAACGTCGGCCCCTTCCCGGCGCCCGGCACCCACGAAGTGCCGAACAACCAGTCGGCCGCCATCGGCCCGGCGCCATGGCCAGTGACCTACGGCCCATCGACCCGCCGCCTGATCGACTTCGCTGACCCGGCCCACGCCCTGACCATCAACCCGGTGGGGCAAAGCGGCGTGCCGTTCGACAAGCACTACAGCGATCAAGCGGAAACCTATATCGAAGGGGGTTACGAGCAGGCGCATTTCAGTGATGAGGAAGTCACGGCCAATACGCGCGGTACGCTGAAGCTATTGCTCGCTCGATAACGGCCTGAAACGCGATCAAACCTGTGGGAGGTCCCGCTAAAAGCGCCGTCGCCCAGCAAACTGGCCCCCTGTGGCAAGCGGGCTTGCCCTTTGTAGGAGCGAGCTTGCTCGCGAAAAACGTCAACGATAACGCGTGTTTCCTGAATCAACGCGGCGCCTGTGAGTTCTTCGCGAGCAAGAACTAGGCGTCCCCCTCGCTCCTACAGAAGGCGATGTACGCCACAAAAAATGCCGTCGTTTAATACAGCCCTTCCCACGGTGTGTTCCGTTTAGAGCGGCGCCGCAAAGTTGCGCCGGAACTGTTGCGGCGTCACGCCCAGGCGGCGATTGAACACGCTGCGCATGTGCTGCGCATCGCGAAAACCGCACTGATAGGCCACGGTCTTGAGCGGCGCGGGACTGCTTTCGAGCATCATCCGCGCCGCATCCACCCGCGCCCGCTCGACAAACTCCGCAGGCGTTATCCGCGCTTCACGGGTGAACACCCGAGAGAAATTACGCGCACTCATATTCGCGGCCTTGGCCAGGTCGGCGATGGTCAAGTCACCGGTCAGGTTCGCCAAGACGTACACCTGCACCAGCGCTACCGCCGAGGTGGTTTCGGCATGGGGCGTGAGGAACGGGCTGAACTGTGACTGCCCGCCCGAGCGCTGGGTGAACACCACCAGGCGCTTGGCCACGCTCAGCGCCACCTCCGGGCCATGGTCCTGGGCCAACAGGTACAGCGAGAGGTCGATACCCGCCGTGACGCCAGCCGAGGTGTAGAGGTTGCCGTCTTGCACGTAGAGGCGGTCAGCTTCGACCTGGGCGCGGGGGCACAAACGCGCCAGGCCTGCCGCATCATTCCAATGCGTCGTGACGGTTTTTCCATCCAGTAGCCCGGCGCGCGCCAGCGTGAAGGCGCCGTTGCAGATTGAACCGAAGCGCCGCGCCCGGGCGGTTGCACCACGCAGCCAATCATCGAACGGGGCGCCAAATTCCTCGAAGGGCAATTGCGGGCCACCGGGGACCAGCAGCAGGTCATAGGCTTGCAGGGCTCCGCTGTAGTGCCGGTGGGCCTGCAATGACAAACCGTTGGAGGCAGCCAGCGTGCCGTGGCCCAGCCCGATGACCTCCATCTGGTAGTGATCCTGGGGCGGCAGAAAGCGGTTGGCTTCGCAGAACACATCCAGGGGGCCGGTCACATCCAGTGACTGGACGCCGGGGAAGATCAGGATGGCGACGGTCTTGTGCATGCTCACAGACACCTTTTTCTAGCGGAATAAAATGCAAACCCTGTGGGAGGGAGCTTGCTCCCGATGGCGTTGTATCAGTCAGCAGATGCAGTGCCTGGTGCTCAGCTATCGGGGGCAAGCCCTAATGCCGTTCAGTTAAGGCTTTTTTGTAGGAGCGAGCTTGCTCGCGAAGAACTCACAGGCGCCGCGTTCACTCAGGAAACACGCGTTATCGTTGACGTTTTTCGCGAGCAAGCTCGCTCCTACAGAAGGCGATGTACGCTTAACTGAACGGCATTAGGGCAAGCCCCCTCTCACATTTTGATTTTCGCAGGCTTCGAGAGTGATATCGCCCGCTACACCCTAGTCGATTTCCCCTTGGCACGATGTGACGGCAGATTGGCCGGGATCGCCCCCTCGTCACCATGGCCGCTTCACGGGCGCGCGGCCAGACTGGATGCTTTCCAGAGGAGAACCACCATGAGCACCACCATCGCCGGCATCAAGATCCCGGACAGCGCCCTGGCCAAGGCCACCACCGAGTACATCCGCGACATTGAATCCGACCTGCTCTACCACCACTCCCGCCGGGTATTCCTGTTCGGCGCCTTGAGCGGTGAGCGCAGGCAACTGGCCTACAACCCCGAGTTGCTGTACGTCGGTGCGATGTTCCATGACCTGGGCCTGGTGGAAGGCCATCGCAGTGACAACGAGCGTTTCGAAGTAGACGGTGCCAACGCAGCGGCGGATTTTCTCAAGCCCTACGGACTGAGCGACGACGATATCGAACAGGTGTGGCTGTCCATCGCCCTGCACACCACACCGGGTGTGCCACAGCATCTGCGCCCGACCGTGGCGCTGGTGACGGCTGGCGTGGAAATGGACGTGCTGGGCATGGACTACGCCGCCTTTCCCAGCGTGCAGCGCGAAGCCGTGGTGCATGCGCATCCACGTGGTGAAGGGTTCAAGGAATGCATCATCTGCGCCTTCGCCGACGGCTTGCGCCATCGTCCGCAGACCACGTTTGGCAACGTGAAGACCGATGTGCTGGTGGACCAGGAGCCGGGGTTCAAGCCGATGAATTTTGTCGAGGTGATTCGCCAGTCGCCGTGGTTGGCGTAGCGGAGTTGAAATGCAATCAACTGTGGGAGGGGCGGTGCGACGTTTCGACTTGCCCCCTCCCACATTTTGACCGCGCAGGCTTTTAGACCGGCGCTGGCGCCCGACGCACATCCGGCTGCTGCCAGCCATCCGCCGCTGCTTCTTCGATCGCCTGCTGGATCGCCTTCTTGCGCATTTCTTCGGCACGCCGGCTGAAGAACCACACCAGGAAGGTCACCAGCGATACCGCCAGCAGAATCAGGCTGGCCACGGCGTTGATCTCGGGTTTAACCCCCAGGCGCACTGCCGAGAACACTTCCATCGGCAAGGTGGTCGAACCCGGGCCCGACACGAAGCTGGCCAGTACCAGGTCATCCAGGGACAGCGCGAACGACATCATCCCACCGGCCGCCAACGACGGCGCGATCATCGGGATGGTGATCAGGAAGAACACCTTCCACGGCCGCGCCCCCAGGTCCATCGCCGCTTCTTCGATCGACAGGTCCAGTTCACGCAGGCGCGCCGACACCACCACCGCCACATAGGCCGCGCAGAACGTGGTGTGGGCGATCCAGATGGTGACAATGCCACGCTCCTGGGGCCAGCCGATCATCTGCGCCATCGCCACGAACAGCAGCAACAGCGACAGACCGGTGATCACTTCCGGCATCACCAACGGTGCAGTCACCAGGCCGCCGAACAGCGTACGGCCTTTGAACTGACTGATGCGCGTCAAGACGAACGCGGCCAAGGTGCCCAGCGCCACCGCCGCCACCGCCGTGTAGCAGGCGATTTCCAGGGAGCGCGCCACCGAGCCCATCAACTGGGTGTTGTCCAGCAGGCCCACGTACCACTTGATCGACCAACCGCCCCACACTGTCACCAGCTTGGATTCGTTGAACGAGTAGATCACCAGAATCAGCATCGGCAGGTAGATGAACAACAACCCCGCCACCAGCATGAAGCTTGAGAAACTGACGCGCTTCATATCTTGCCCTCCATCTCTTTGGCTTGGCTGCGGTTAAACAGGATGATCGGCACGATCAGGATCGCCAGCATCACCACCGCCAGGGCAGAGGCCACCGGCCAGTCACGGTTGTTGAAGAATTCTTGCCACAACACTTTACCGATCATCAGGGTTTCCGGGCCGCCAAGCAGTTCCGGGATCACGAACTCGCCCACTACCGGAATGAAGACCAGCATGCAGCCGGCGATGATGCCGTTCTTGGACAGCGGCACGGTGATCTTCCAGAAGCTGTTGAACGTGCTCGACCCGAGGTCTGACGCGGCTTCCAACAGGCTCTGGTCATGCTTCACCAGGTTGGCGTACAGCGGCAGGATCATGAACGGCAGGTACGAATAGACCACGCCGATATACACCGCGATGTTGGTGTTGAGGATCTGCAACGGTTCGTTGATCAGGCCCATGGACATCAGGAAGCCATTGAGCAAGCCGTTGTTGCTGAGAATGCCCATCCACGCATACACGCGGATCAGGATCGCGGTCCAGGTCGGCATCATGATCAGCAGCACCAGTACGGTCTGCATCTCCTTGCGCGCACTGGCAATCGCATAGGCCATCGGGTAGCCGATCACCAGGCAGAGGATGGTGCTGAAAAACGCCATCTTCAGCGAGCCCAGGTACGCGGCGATGTACAACTCGTCATCGCCGAGCATCGCGTAGTTGGCCAGGTTCAGCACCAACTGCAACTTCTGCTCTACGAAGGTGTAGATCTCGGTGTATGGCGGGATCGCCACGTCGGCTTCGGCAAAGCTGATCTTCAGGACGATGAAGAACGGCAGCATGAAGAACAGGAACAGCCAGAGGAAAGGGATCCCGATGACCACATGCCGGCCACCGGGGGTTATTCGTTGCAGCTGGCGCTTGAACTTTTTCATATTCATGAGCGAAGTACCACGCCGCTGTCGTCTTCCCACCATACGTACACCTGGTCACCCCAGGTCGGACGCTGGCCACGGCGCTCTGCGTTGGCAACGAAGGACTGCACCAGCTTGCCGCTCGGCAGCTCGACGTAGAACACCGAGTGGCCACCCAGGTAGGCGATATCGTGCACCTTGCCGCTGGACCAGTTGTGCTCGCAGGTCGGCATTTCGGTGGTCACCAGCAGTTTTTCCGGGCGGATGGCGTAGGTCACCGACTTGTCTTCGACCGCTGTGGCGATGCCGTAGCCCACGTAGATGTCGCGGTCCAGGTCCGGGCACTTGAGTACCGCGTGGCCTTCGGCGTCGTCCACCACCTGGGTGTCGAAGATGTTGACGTTGCCGATGAATTCGCACACCAGGCGGCTGGTGGGGGTCTCGTAGATGTCGACCGGGCTGCCGATCTGGGCGATCCAGCCCAGGTGCATGATTGCGATGCGCTCGGCCATGGTCATGGCCTCTTCCTGATCGTGGGTCACCATGACGCAGGTCACGCCGACACGCTCGATGATTTCCACCAGTTCCAGTTGCATCTGCGAACGCAGTTTCTTGTCGAGTGCGCCCATCGGCTCATCGAGCAGCAGCAGTTTCGGGCGCTTGGCCAGGGAACGGGCCAGGGCCACGCGCTGACGCTGGCCGCCCGACAACTGGTGCGGCTTGCGCTTGGCGAACTGGCTCATCTGTACCAGCTTGAGCATCTCGGCCACGCGCGCATCCACTTCGGCCTTGGGGATCTTGTCCTGCTGCAGGCCGAACGCGATGTTCTGCGCCACGGTCATGTGCGGGAACAAGGCGTAGGACTGGAACATCATGTTGATCGGCCGCTCGTAGGGCGGCATATCAGTGATGTCCACGCCGTCGAGGTAGATGCGACCTTCGGTGGGGCGCTCAAAGCCTGCGAGCATGCGCAGCAAGGTGGATTTGCCCGAACCCGAACCGCCGAGCAAGGCGAATATCTCACCTTTCTTGATTTCCAGGGACACATCGTCCACGGCAATCGTCTCGTCGAACTTCTTCGTGACCCGGTCGATTTTGACCAGCACCTTTTTCGGTGTCTGGTCGCCCTCGAGGGCTTTCTTATAGGCGCCGGAGGCAACTGCCATTTACGAAACTCCCAAAAAAAAGAGTGCGGTTCGCCCGAGGTGGGCGAACCTTGGATAGTTAGAGCCTTACTTGCCCGTCTTGACCTTGGTCCAGCTACGGGTCATTAAACGCTGCACCTTCGGGGGTAGCTCGAAGTTGACGAATGTCCGGTCGAGAACCGCCTGCGGTGGGTAAACCGCTGCGTCGGTGCGTATCGATTGCTCCATCAGTTTGTCCGCCCCTGGGTTAGGGTTGGCATAACCGACGTGATCACTGACCTGAGCGATCACCTCAGGTTGCAGCAAATAGTTGATAAAGGCGTGGGCTTCCTTGACGTTGGTGGCATCCTTGGGAATCGCCAGCACGTCAAACCACAGGTTGCCGCCTTCTTTCGGAATCGCGTAGGCGATGTTCACGCCTTTACCCGCTTCGGCCGCCCGGGCCTTGGCCTGGAACACATCACCGGAGAACCCGGCAGCCACGCAGATATTGCCGTTGGCCAGGTCGGAGATGTATTTGGAGGAGTGGAAGTAGGTCACGTAGGGACGCACTTTCAGTAGTTTTTCTTCGGCCTGCTTGTAGTCGTCCGGGTTGGTACTGTTGGGGTTGAGGCCCATGTAGTTGAGTACTGCCGGCAGCATTTCATCCGCCGAGTCCATAAAGGACACGCCGCAGGACGCCAGCTTCTTCATGTTTTCCGGTTCGAACAGCACGGCCCACGAGTCGATATGGTCGACACCCAGTACTTCCTTCACTTTATCGACGTTGTAGCCAATGCCGTTGGTGCCCCACAGGTACGGTACAGCGTACTGGTTACCCGGGTCGTTCTTTTCCAGGCGCTTGAGCAACGCAGGATCAAGGTTGGCGTAGTTCGTCAGCAACGACTTGTCGAGCTTCTGGAATGCTCCGGCCTTGATCTGCTTGCCGAGGAAGTGGTTGGACGGCACGACCACGTCGTAACCCGTGCGCCCGGCGAGCAACTTGCCTTCCAGGGTTTCATTGGAGTCAAACACGTCATACACCGGCTTGATGCCGCTGGCTTTTTCAAAGTTGGCCAGGGTGTCGGGCCCGATGTAGTCCGACCAGTTATAAACATGCACGGTCGATGCGGCCTGCACGCTGACAGCCAGCGTGATACCTGCACCCACCAGCAAGGCTTTGCGAAATAAAGAAAATGGCAAGTGGAGGTCCTCTTAAATAGTTGGGCCCAAAGTTGTTGCCCGGCAACAAAACCGGCGCGCAACTTACCCTCGATAAACCGATCCGGCAAAACTTTCTGTCATTTAATTACTGTACGGTTGCCGCTCTTTGTAGGAGCGAGCTTGCTCGCGAAGAACTCACAGGCAACGCGGGCGACCAGAGGCGCTGCGTTATCGTTGACGATTTTCGCGAGCAAGCTCGCTGCTACAGGTTTCCTCGCTTATTTGCCCGACTTGATCTTGGTCCAGCTGCGTGTCATTTCACGCTGGGTTGCCGCCGGCAAGTCAGCAATGGCGTAGAGCTTGGCCTGCACCTCCGCCGGCGGGTAGATGCCCGGGTCGCTGGTGATGTCTTTATCGACCAGTGCGGTGGCTTTTTCGTTACCGTTCGGGAAACGGACGCTGTTGGTAATGCTCGCCATGACTTCCGGCTTGAGCAGGTAGTTCAGGAACTTGTAGGCAGCGTCGACGTTTTCGGCATCTTTAGGGATGGCGACCATGTCGTAGAAGCTACCAGCGCCTTCTTTCGGAATGTCGTAGGCGACCTTGACCTTGCCACCGGCTTCAGCCGCGCGGGACTTGGCCTGCTGGATGTCACCCGAGTAGCCCACGGCCACGCAGATGTTGCCGTTGGCCAGGTCGGAGATGTATTTGGACGAGTGGAAGTAGCCAATCGAAGGACGGATCTTGAGGAACAGATCTTCAGCTTTCTTCAGGTCTTCTTTTTTCTGGGTGTCGGTCGGCAGGCCCAGGTAATGCAGCGCCACTGGCAGCATTTCGGTTGGCGAATCGAGGAAGCTCACGCCGCAGCTTTTCAGCTTGGCGATGTTTTCCGGCTTGAGCAGGGTGTCCCACGAATCGATCTTGTCCACGCCCAGCGCAGCCTTGACCTTCTCCGGGTTGTAGCCGATACCGATCGAGCCCCACATGTACGGGAATGCGTGCTTGTTGTCCGGGTCGCTGACCGACACGGCTTTGAGCAGGGCTTTGTTCAGGTTGCCGTAGTTGGACAATTTGGACTTGTCCAGCTCCTGGTAGACCCCAGCCTTGATCTGCTTGGCAAGGAAGTTGTTCGACGGTACGACGATGTCGTAGCCGGACTTGCCTGCCAGCAACTTGGCTTCCAGGGTCTCGTTACTGTCGAAAACGTCGTACACCACTTTAATGCCCGACTCTTTTTCAAAGTTGGCGATGGTGTCCGGAGCGATGTAGTCGGACCAGTTATAGACGTGCAGCACTTTATCGTCTGCCTGGGCCGCGCCTGCCATTGCGCCCATCAGGGACAAGGCGAGGAGGGTCTTGCCCGCGTTCTTCAAACCTAATGCCTTCATTTGGTGATGCTCCAATTTTTCTTTTTTGGGCCACAAGCTTGTGTGTGTTTCGCGGCCCACAAAGGGCAACAAAACAGGGCGACAGTCTGGCAACTTAGAGGGCCGGCTTTCAACCAAAGCCCTCGATTTATACATGCATATTTATAGCTGCCCAGACGCAGCGGCAAAGCCACCGCGCACTGAGCCTAGCACTTAGCCCTGCAATGCCGCCAAAGTCAGGTCCAGGCAATGCCGAGCCTTGGTTACCAGCTCATCAATTTCAGCCTTGCTGATCACCAGTGGCGGCGAAATGATCATGGTGTCGCCCACGGCGCGCATGATCAGGCCATTCTCGAAGCAGAAGGTGCGGCAGATCATGCCAACGCCACGGCCTTCGTAACGCTTGCGCGTCGCTTTGTCCTGGACCAGTTCAATTGCACCGAGCATGCCGACACCGCGTACTTCACCCACCAACGGGTGGTCAGCCAGCTCCCTCAGACGTTTCTGCAAATACGGTGCCGTTTCGTCGTGAACGCGGTTAACGATTTTTTCATCGCGCATGATGCGGATGTTTTCCAACGCAACCGCCGCTGCCACCGGGTGACCGGAATAGGTGAAGCCGTGGTTGAAATCGCCGCCTTCATTCAGCACGGCAACCACATCGTCACGCACGATCAGGCCGCCCATCGGGATGTAGCCCGAGGTCAGGCCCTTGGCGATGGTCATCATGTCGGGCTTGAGGTCGTAGAAATCACTACCGAACCACTCACCGGTACGGCCGAAACCACAGATCACTTCATCGGCGACAAACAGGATGTCGTACTTGGCGAGAATTTCCTTGATGCGCGGCCAGTAGGTCGCGGGCGGTACGATCACGCCACCGGCGCCCTGGATCGGCTCGGCAATAAAGGCCCCGACGTTGTCCACACCCAGCTCCAGGATCTTCTCTTCCAGCTGGTTGGCAGCCCACACCCCGAACTCTTCGGGGCTCATGTCACCGCCTTCGCCGAACCAATAGGGCTGGGCGATATGGACGATGCCCGGGATCGGCAAATCGCCCTGTTCATGCATATAAGTCATGCCGCCCAGGCTGGCGCCAGCCACGGTGGAGCCGTGGTAGCCATTCTTGCGGCTGATGATGGTTTTCTTGTTCGGTTGGCCCTTGATCGCCCAGTAGTGGCGGACCATACGCAACATGGTGTCGTTGCCTTCGGAGCCGGAACCGGTGAAGAACACGTGGTTCATGCCAGCAGGCGCGATGTCGGAAATGGCCTTGGCCAATTCGAGTACCGGCGGGTGTGCGGTCTGGAAGAACAGGTTGTAGTACGGCAGTTCTTTCATCTGCTTGGCGGCGGCGTCGGCCAGTTCATCGCGACCGTAGCCGATCGCCACGCACCACAGGCCGGCCATGCCGTCGAGGATCTTGTTACCTTCGCTGTCCCACAGGTAAACGCCGTGGGCTTTGGTGATGATCCGCGGGCCTTTCTCTTTCAATTGCTTGAAGTCGCTGAACGGTGCCAGGTGGTGCTCACTGCTCAAGGCTTGCCATTCACGGGTTTGCGGGTTGTTGCTGGACATACCAATCTCCTAGACTTTTCAGGTGAGGGCGCGCCGTTCCCACGGCACGCCCGGCGCATCAGACGGCGAAGAGCAGGAATTCCCGCTCCCACGAACTGATCACGCGCTTGAAGTTTTCATGCTCGGCCCGCTTGACCGCGACGTAGCCTGTGATGAATTTATGACCCAGGTATTTCTCGATGGTCTTGCTGTTTTCCATGCGTTCCAGGGCGTCTTCGATGGTCAACGGCAGGCGCAGGTTGCGCCGTTCGTAGCCACGACCAACCACTGGTGCGCTCGGGTTATGGCCTTCGACCATGCCGATGTAGCCACACAGCAGGCTGGCGGCAATCGCCAGGTACGGGTTGGCGTCGGCCCCCGGCAGGCGGTTTTCCACACGGCGGTTTTGCGGGCCGGCATCCGGTACGCGCAGGCCGACGGTGCGGTTTTCTTCGCCCCATTCCACGTTGACCGGCGCCGAGGTGTCGGGCAGGAAGCGGCGGAACGAGTTCACGTTGGGGGCAAACAGCGGCAGCAATTCGGGGATGAATTTCTGCAAGCCGCCAATGTGGTTGAGGAACAGCTGGCTCATGGTCCCGTCTTCGTTGGAGAAGACGTTCTTGCCGGTGGCGATGTCGATGATGCTCTGGTGCAGGTGCATCGCGCTGCCAGGCTCGCCGGTCATCGGCTTGGCCATGAAGGTGGCGGCCACGTCGTGCTTGAGCGCGGCTTCCCGCATGGTGCGCTTGAACACGAGGATCTGGTCGGCCAGGGACAGGGCATCGCCGTGACGGAAGTTGATTTCCATCTGCGCCGTGCCGTCTTCGTGGATCAGGGTGTCGAGGTCCAGCTCCTGCAACTCGCACCAGTCGTAGACGTCTTCGAACAACGGGTCGAATTCGTTGGCGGCTTCTATGGAGAAGGACTGGCGGCCGGTTTCCGGGCGACCGGAACGACCAATCGGCGGCTGCAGCGGGAAATCCGGGTCTTCGCAGCGCTTGGTCAGGTAGAACTCCATCTCAGGCGCCACGATGGGCTGCCAGCCTTTGTCGGCGTAGAGCTTGAGGACTTTCTTGAGCACGTTGCGCGGCGACAGCTCGATCGGGTTGCCTTGCTTGTCGTAGGTGTCGTGGATCACCTGGGCGGTCGGCTCGATGGCCCAAGGCACCAGGAATACCGCGTTCTGGTCGGGGCGGCAGATCATGTCGATGTCGGCCGGGTCGAGCAATTCGTAATAGATGTCGTCTTCGACGTAGTCGCCGGTCACGGTCTGCAACAGCACACTCTCGGGCAGGCGCATGCCTTTTTCGGCGATGAACTTGTTGGTCGGCGAGATCTTGCCCCGGGTGATGCCGGTGAGGTCGCCAATCATGCATTCGACTTCTGTGATCTTGTGGTCTTTCAACCAATCGGTGAGCTGGTCGAGGTTGTTACTCATAAATGCCTCTGGGCTGGGTTTCCTGGCATCCATTAAAGGCCAGGCGTTGGTTGACGCAGCATCCGCGTCGTTTTTTTCGTTCAGAGTAGGAGCTTACCTGCCATTTGCTGCAGCGTTGCATTCCTCAGGCCAAAGTCGTGCAGAATCATGAGCAGCACCTTGCACGGGAGCCGTTCAGGGGTAAATTCGAGGGAAGCGCAGAGGCATAGAAGAGGTCCGCCGAAGCGTCAAGAATATTGGCCGGGGCGCGGGTGTTCACACAGGACGGATGAACGGATGACAAAGCCTGTATGGAGCAGGCCAAGACGCCAAGTGGCGGCAGGAGACACATGAAACACCCCGGTATTATTGCTGTTATGGGTTTGAATCGAGCTTAGCCTTGTTCATTTTTTTACACAACACCCCCGTAAAAAATACAACACGGCCCGCTCAAGCCTGCTGGTCCCACGGCGGTCAAACCGAAAAAACAGCCCCAAAAAGCCTCAAAAAAGCCCTCAAGGCGCTTTTTTAGGGCAAAAAAGGCCTCGCTTGACTTCGGCATGCCGTTCGGGTTGACTGAAACCAGAAAAGATCAATGATTGATATTTTTAACAACAAAGGTGTTGCATCATGTCGGTACCCCCGCGTGCCGTTCAGCTTAACGAAGCGAACGCGTTCCTTAAGGATCATCCTGAGGTTCTGTACGTAGACCTTCTAATTGCGGATATGAATGGTGTGGTGCGCGGTAAGCGCATCGAACGCACCAGCCTCCACAAGGTTTACGAGAAGGGCATTAACCTGCCTGCCTCTCTATTTGCCCTGGATATCAATGGCTCTACGGTGGAAAGCACCGGCCTGGGCCTGGATATCGGTGATGCTGACCGAATCTGTTATCCGATCCCTGACACCCTGTGCAATGAACCCTGGCAAAAGCGCCCTACCGCGCAACTGCTGATGACCATGCACGAACTTGAAGGTGAACCTTTCTTCGCCGATCCGCGCGAAGTGCTCCGCCAAGTTGTAAGCAAATTTGATGACCTCGGCCTGACCATCTGTGCTGCCTTCGAGCTTGAGTTCTACCTGATCGACCAGGAGAACGTGAACGGCCGCCCGCAACCGCCCCGCTCGCCGATCTCCGGCAAACGCCCGCACTCGACACAGGTCTACCTGATCGACGACCTCGACGAATACGTCGACTGCCTCCAGGACATCCTGGAAGGTGCAAAGGAACAAGGCATCCCGGCCGACGCCATTGTCAAGGAAAGTGCCCCGGCGCAGTTCGAAGTGAACCTGCACCACGTGGCCGACCCGATCAAGGCTTGCGACTACGCGGTACTGCTCAAGCGCCTGATCAAGAACATCGCCTACGACCATGAGATGGACACCACCTTCATGGCCAAGCCTTACCCAGGCCAGGCAGGCAACGGTTTGCACGTACACATTTCGATCCTGGACAAGGACGGCAAGAACATCTTTGCCAGCGAGGATCCCGAGCAGAACGCCGCATTGCGTCACGCGATCGGCGGTGTGCTCGAGACCCTACCCGCCCAAATGGCGTTCCTGTGCCCTAACGTCAACTCCTACCGTCGTTTCGGCGCACAGTTCTACGTGCCGAACTCGCCGTGCTGGGGCCTGGATAACCGTACTGTGGCGATTCGCGTACCGACCGGCTCGTCCGATGCAGTGCGTATCGAACACCGCGTGGCCGGCGCCGATGCCAACCCCTACCTGCTGATGGCTTCGGTCCTGGCAGGCGTGCACCACGGCCTGACCAACAAGATCGAACCGGGCGCTCCCGTGGAAGGCAACAGCTACGAGCAGAACGAGCAAAGCCTGCCGAACAACCTGCGCGATGCCTTGCGCGAGTTGGACGACAGCGAGGTGATGGCCAAGTACATCGATCCTAAATACATCGATATCTTCGTCGCCTGTAAGGAAAGTGAGCTGGAAGAGTTCGAACACTCCATCTCCGACCTTGAGTACAACTGGTACCTGCATACCGTGTAAGCAGTGGTTGTACTGAAAAACGCCTCCGACCTTTGGTCTGTGGCGTTTTTTTATGGGTTTCTTCCGGTTGACCGAGTCGGCTTCATCGGGAGCAAGCCCCCCTCCCACACTTGACTGCATTTCAAGGTTGGAACTCAGTCAACTGTGGGAGGGGGTTTGCTCCCGATGGCGCCTTGGCAGACAACACCGGTTCCTGCTCATACAATGCCCGCTGCCTTGTAGGAGACTTCCATGCCACCCCGCCCCGCCGCCCCTCGCAAACCCCGCGCCCGCAGCCAGGCCCGGATCGACGCGATCCTTGATGCCGCCCGTACCTTGCTGGCCGCCGAAGGCGTGGCCAGTTTGTCGATCTACAGCGTGGCCGAGCGTGCGCAGATTCCACCGTCGTCGGTGTATCACTTTTTTGCCAGTGTGCCAGCGCTGCTCGAGGCACTGACGGCGGACGTCCACGCCGCCTTCCGGGCAGCAATCCAGGCGCCCATCGAGCATGGCTCACTCAAGCACTGGCGTGACCTGTCCTGCATCGTCGAGCAACGCATGCTCACCATCTACGACCAAGACGCCGCCGCCCGCCAACTGATCCTGGCGCAGCATGGGCTGACCGAAGTGACCCAGGCGGATCGCCAGCATGATCTGGAACTGGGCGACTTGATGCTGGAGGTGTTCAATCGTCACTTCGAGGTGCCGAGCCTGCCTAAGGATGTGGACGTGTTTGCCCTGGCACTGGAACTGAGTGACCGGGTGTATGCGCGCTCGGTGCATCAGCATGGGTTGATCACGCCGCGCATGGCGGAGGAAGGGATGCGGGTGTTCGATGCCTATGTCGGGCTTTATTTGCCGGCGTATCTGCCCAAGCGATAAGCCTTGTGTTGACTGGGATGGCCTCATCGGGGTGTAGAACCGTAGACATCGTTTACATCTGAAACCGGGGACATCGTTTACACATTTGAGGCTTGGAC
>NZ_JBXAFK010000075.1:0-28328 GCF_058793055.1 Pseudomonas sp. MPR-R2A5 | reverse complement strand
TGATCATTTGGCGAGTTTAAAAGTTGCGCTAGGTGGTATGCCGGGGAAATACATGGCTACTTCAGACCATCCCTAGCAGCATCCGGCTGCCGGATTTCGGAAGCGCTTACAGTGTTGTGGGACGATATTCATATCGATACCGATAATCCGAAAAACAATAAGGTATTTATCGTTGATCCTGACACGCGTCTTGATGTTTTGATCAATTACATGCCTGAGCATCAGCTCAAAAAGCTTGATCATAAGGGGCGGGTTAAGCCTGATACGTTTTTGATCCAGCCCTTTGCTTCAATGTTCTGGTATTACTTAGGGTTGTATGACCAAGAGCAGCGTGCTCTAGAAACGACTAGGCACCGTCCGGTAGCGCACAGATTTTTATTTCGTAACCTTCGTGACGGAGGCCCCATGCCCACGTCTTATCAGGCCGTTTACGAGCGCTTCCGTTCAGCAGCGCAGAAAATTACCGGCATGAGCTACGGCTTTCATTCGCTCCGTCATATGTACGCGTATTACCTGGTCAACCATTGCCCTAATCCGGTTGGTCATAACAAATTCGGACTGGATTTGAAAACGGTGCAAGTTTTCATGGGGCATAAGACCATCAAGGCAACTGAGCGATACGCACGAAAAGATATCAAAATGCTTGAGGCAACATTTGCGGCTATCAATATGCTTCGCATGTCAACGGCTAACTACAGCGTGACCCATGTTCAGATTCAGTATCTCGAAAATGAAATTAAACAACTCAAGCTCTCACTGCAAGGCGACAGTAACTAATGATTAATTTGCACCCTGCTGACGCCATTTGGCTCGTGGAAGAAAATGAGGTCGCTCCGCAGTTCGTTAAGGCTGTTGCGACAGTTCGAACCCTTTATAAAAAATTCTATGGCGCACAGCCTGATAGTGCTGCGGAGCGGGTCGAGTCTGTTTTCAGGCGTGCTCTGACCTTTGAAGGCTGGGGAGTGGCTCAGGTTCAACTTACGCTAGAAGCTACGTTCCGCGCTAGTAAAGTGTCGTGGAGCGAAGTTGATCCTAGGATTTCGGGGGTCTCAGCCGCCTACGAAGGATCAATTTCACAGTTTTTTCGTTTGGTTTTCATCACGCTTTGGGCGCGAAAAGTTTTTGTCGCTCCACTCGGTATGCAGACTATCGCACATATGCCAGAAGTATTTGATACGCTTTGTGAGAAGTTGAATGTAGAAAATCTGACGTTGATTCGTGGCGTGCACCCTGAATCCAAGATCAAAAGTCTTTTCAAGAGAGAAGAGTTTGATAGTGGGAGCAGTCGTGTAAACTTCTGGCTGAGGCTTCTGTTAAGCACCACCGCCTACACCATTGAGGATCTGTCGCAATCAGATGCCAATAGCCTGTTTTCAGCTGCTAATGGTTCAGGACAGCTGCCATTGCGCAGGTACTACGTCAATGATTTTCTTCTCACACTCTCGTCTCAGAGTGCGGAAAAGAAGCAGATGGTTGTGGATGTTATCAGCCAATACCAGCTAGAAAAGCGCGAGAACAAGCCTGCTAGGGTCTATAAAGGGCGGATCCGGGTTGGAAAAGTAAAAAAGAAAGCTGAAAGCGCGTATGATAAGTCTTATGCGGCAGCGCAAGACATTGCATCCGGTGTGCGAGACATGAATTTCGCAGAGGATTTTAGTACATATTTTCCGTCCCACATTTTCAAGAAAATTTTCTACATTGGAGGGGAGGGCGAGGATTCGCCTTTTTATGAGTCCTCGCGTTATCCTGTGAAGGTATTTTCCTCGATGGTAAACGGTTTTTACAAATCGTTTCTGCACTCAATGAGGCTCCAAAACTCTACCAATCATGAGTTTGTACTCGGCCTGCTCATGAGTTATGTCATGTGCTACCTGCCCAATTTCTTCCTCCAACGGGATGGCGATCTCTTAGACTATCCTAAGAATTTGAATGACTTCAATTGCACACTTTTTTTTACCCGAGAGTCAGTTTTTCTTGAAGGTGTAATCCTATATGAAAAGCAGCCGCCAAGAACATTTGTTGGTTATGTTAATGAGTTTTCTCGTGTAAAAGATTGGGGTAGCGATACTCTTTACGCTCGAGTAGGCATCGTTGATCGTTTTTGTGATTATGTCGAAGACAATAATCTGGTGTTGCCAGGTGCCGATAAGTTTAAAAATAATTTTACGAGCTCGTGCTATCCAGCTGTTTCAAAAAGGTCTGGCACTGACAAAGTTCCGGTTCCAAGACCGTATTTTTCCACATTCATCAGCATGCTTGATAGTCTTGAGTATTTGGTCGATCACATTAACTGCATGCCATATTACGATGGCCAGTTGGAGCAAGATGTAAACTATGGAGTTTTGGGTGGTGAGCTTTATCAGCCCTCCACGGCCGAGCTCACTCATAGTCATGCTTGGGCGGGATTGATCGGACGCAATGTTAAGGGTCTTGATGAGGTCAATCAGAGTCTTTTGAATTATACTCCGATCTTTTATCATGAGAATAAAATACAGACTTTCAAATTTCTTCCCCGTTTTTATAAAATTGTCGATATTGAGATTAGGGGTGAGGTAGTTAGTCGTATTTCTCCCAATGAAGTCAGATTGACGCAGCTGATGTGTCACACTGGAATTCGCCAGCAGCATCTGATTTGGCTGGACAAAGATAGGTATGATCGTGGAGTAGATCGGTATCGCTCGCTCCCATTCCAACCCATGTTTGTCAGCTCAGATAAATCGCATGGAGAATGGACTGCGATTGTTGCTATGCGCGCAATCGAGATCATGGACAGGCAGCGCAAGTGGTATGATGCGTGCTCTTCGCCCAGTTACAAGCAGGACTTGTGGTATGGCATGGTTGAGGGATCCAAATTTGGTCGATACAAACCCCTGTTCAGGGGGCAAGGAAATACCGACTCTGATTGGAACAACTCTCGGCAGTTTCGTGTTTACATGTTGATTCTGCAGCATTTCATTCGCGTTCAGATGCAGGACGCTTCTGGGGAGGACTTGGTTTTCGTCAAGTCTGAAGGTGGTTCGCCTGTTCCTTATCTCGACTATTCGCCATATTTTCTCAGAGAGCTCGCCGTCAGTGATCTGGTCAGCCCACACACACCTCATGCATTGCGCGCGGGGTTTGTGTCCGATGCGATCAGACTCCTACCGCCTTCGATCATCGGTCAATATTTGACTGGTCAGAGTGAAGCACTGGTCTGGTACTACGCAATTTTTGATGGCGATAATCTGTCTGATCACCAACAGTTACTTGCTGATTACATGATGAAAAACATGCAGAGCATTGAGCGGGGCGATGCTCCTGAACTCGCTGAGACCGTCCTCAAGCTTCATGCTAAATTGATGACGTCTATTGAAAAAGATCCAGTGCAGGCTATCAAAACTCACGGCTTGATCAGTCTCGCGGGTGTAGCGGATGACAAGAACGGGCTTGAGACTCTGCGCGCGAGACTTTACACCAAGCTCGCGTTCAATAACTGCCATATTTGCCCGTTCGATAATCGTTGTCCGAAGGAAGTAGTCTCCAAAATCGGTGGGCACCGTCAGTGCGCGCTGTGCCCTTATGCCATCCGTGGCATCGATCACTTACAGGCTGTGAGTGCAGAAAAAGATAAAGCAAAAGAGATGATGAAGGTCGTGCTTGACAAAATTCAAGAGTATCGAGCTCTTAAGCCAAGCGCTCGCAATCCGCAAATTTTGGAAAATTTGTATGTTGAGTATGACCACCATGCTTTGGAAGCTTACGCCCTGGAGGCTATTGAGCAGCAACTGTACCTGATGGCGCAAACCGGAGAGGCTAATAGTTTTTTTCTCCGAGAGAAGGATGGACTGATGGCTCACTTCCAGAAAGTCGAGATCTCAGAGTCCGACCACGTCCTGAAGCGCTTGGTTGACGTTCAGAACTTTCCGGATCTTTCCAGTCCTCGGCTTGATGCGCAGTTCGCCCAAATGAGGATGAGGATGCTTGTGAATCAAGGTAAGTATGATGAGCTACTGAAGCCGAGTAGCAAACCTGCGAGTCATCAGCTGGCGTCACAGATTTCCAGTATGATGACGACGGGCATGCTCAGCGTCCGGGATGTTATGAAAATCAGTCACGATAGCGCCAATGTTAGCCTAGAAGGTAGGCCCGCATTATCACTTTCTGCTAACATGGGATTAGCCGAAATGGGAGCATAATATTGGTTCAGCGACTCGATCCGTTTGATAATTATAGGACAGAACACAAGGCATTACGCATTAAGCATATTCGTAGTGCGCTTGCTATTCTGTCTAAGGCTACGTATCCGAATATCACAAATTTGGCAATCGATGTTGCTAAAATTGTGAAGGAGTTTGAATATCGGGATTTCGAGTCGTTGCCTGAAAAGACAAAGGCCAAAGGCTTTAAGCCCGTTAGCCATGTCACGCTGCTTAGAAATTCCGACTATCGTCTTTACCTAGATCAGAGCGGCAAGATTGAAGAGTCTGCAGAGGAAACTCCTGTCGTCACTACTTCGGATTTCGAAGCGCTTAAGATCCGCAATGCGAGTTTGAATGGCCAAATAGACCAGTTGAAACTTACAATCAGAAATATCGATTCTGGTGTTCTTCCTAATTCGCCAGAAGAAACGGATAAGCTTCGTAGCGAAACTGAAAGCCTTCGTGACTCTTTGGCGATGGTTTGTAAGGTACTTGACAACGTTTTGGGCGAGTGTAGTCAAGTGTTGATCACAGTTCCACCAGGGCAGGAAACCGATCAGCAACCGTCGCCGGGATTGTGGGGGTTGTTCGATATGATCGCTACTTATGACGAACTTTTGAAGCTTGATACTTTACGTAGACAGCTCTGCAAAGTATAGCTCTCACGTTTCTCGGATGTGCCCGGCGTCGTATATTACAATGGCGCCGGGTCGTGAGGCGTGCAGCGCCAAGAGTTCAGCCTCAAAAGGTCGCCCCGAGTCGAGCGATCCCGGCGCTCGATTATTTTCACAGATTGGGAATGCCCCCTTGTCGTAACGCCTATGAAAATCTTCATTCTGCTTTCAAGTAGTGTCAACGCCAGTAGGTTTGGCAGGGCGTAATCTGATTTCAGATTTTTCCAGTCGCTTCGTACATGCCAGGTCGCTATCAGTTCAGATCGGTCAGCTGGTAGCGTCTCGCTGCTACCAATTTGGCCTGATACGATGCCTCCCAGAACTCCTTTTCGAGTCATTTCAGCTAAATCAGCAGTGTGGCTTCGTGACTCAATCGTCTGAAGATGCTTTGTCCGCGCCGAAATCGCCAGCGTTGATCCTTTTCCAGTATCTATGGACAGTCGATAGAGCCAGGCCAGTCTCGCGGGCAATCTGGGACTGGTTCATTCCTGCAGCTTTGAGTTTGCGTACCACGCCTTCGTTGTTTCTATTCAGAGGTTTGCCAGGTTTGCGATAGGCCACCTCTCCACCTGCGAGTTGCTCCGCCAATATCTCCAGACCACCTTGCTTTTCAAATGCCTGAAGCTGTTTTGAGGCGGCATCCAGAAGGACAGGGTAGGGGGTGTTCAGCTTTGTGGACATGCATATGGCTAGGAGCGCTAAGGGTTCTATCCGAAGGGCCTCCGCCAGACTGTCAAACTTTTCGAGCGTAATGCTGGTTTCGCCTCGTTCAAGGGCGCTGAGTTTGGATTTCACGGAAGCGTCGGAGAGGTCTTCGTGCCTGAGTTGACGCTGCATGCGCAAGGCTCGGATTGCGCCTGCGAGTGCGATTCTAAGCTGCATAGCTCACTCAAAAATTAGGATATAGCCATACAGAAGGGTTTCCGTTAAATGCCAAAATGAGGTAGTATTGAGCATAGTGTGACCTCAGGGGGCGCAGCCGCGCAGCCCTTCCCATGGCTTTAGCGAGTCGTTTGGCGATTGTCGGTAATTGCGGTTGAGCGGTTAACCGGCTTGGACAGCGCCGAGCCCTATTCATGGTTGAGGCTTGAGGCTTGAGGCTTGGTCAGCAGGTCTATCGCTAGTGATGAACCAAAGAGGCTACAGATGATAGGGGTTGTTGATGAAGGTTTTTTAGGAGGCAGCGGCACTTCTATAGTCGGGTCAGAACTCGACCTCGAGGACGCCATCGAGGCAGCCAGGAAGCGCTACAAAAGACTGCCTCTCTGTGCCGTTGAAGAGTGGGTCATTTTAGATGCCACGGTCACCGACGATGAGCGAGCAAAAATAGCCGCCGCAGGTTGCGTGCCCATGTTCATGTTTGCCCACAAGGTTGTTGATGACCACCAACGACGCTTCGAACCAGGGCACTGGGTGAGGTCAAGCATGGGAACTGCGTTCACCGACGGATTTTTGTTTGCTACCCGAAATACAGTTTATGTATTGCTCGGGCCTGGTCATCGCAAATCCGCATCAATCCAAGAAATTTTTTCCTTATTTTGAATTAACAGCCGGGCTGCTTTTCTACCCGGGACAACAGAGGCACCTGATGTTCAGAACCGAAGACTCCGATGCTGTTGGTGTTCCAGGATTGTTTGGCGAAGGGTTGATGCACTGGCAGGAAGTGTCCCGGGTACTTCGATCGCATTGGTACCACATTACTGTCCGCATCACCGAGCAAGGTCGTAGCACTGAGTTCACTCGCATGGTTGAAGGCGAGCACCGGTTGCAGCAAATGCTCGTGCGCCAAGGTGCGGGCGAGGTGATAGTCGACGTGAGTGTTGTCACTCCTGCATGGATGAATCGCTGTGATGGGTGGACTATGGATCGCGTGGTCAAAGTCACTGTTGGTAAGGATGAGTACGACTGTGATGTCTGCCTGATTGAGGTCGGCAGTGGGGTCATCTACCACAGCTCACATCGGCCCAATTTCGACATCAGTCGGGTAACAGACCTCATGCCGATCTTCCTCGAGACCATGATTCGTTCAGCCTGAGATTTACCAAGATTTTCGCACGCTATCCGCGAGTCTGGTGTCGTGCGCAATTCCTGATATCGCCTTATGTACTGCTCTGGGAGGAGCAATGATGCTCGACACGGTTGATGTAAATTTTCACGGTAAACGCCATACAGATTTTGATCTTCTGCGGATCCTAAGAGCCCAAGAGCAAGGTTTTGATGAACCGGTTACGGCGTACCTCTGCGGGGTTTCCATAAGGTCATGCGCGGGTATCGGCGTGGTCTTCGGTCATGCGCGTAAAGATCAGTACGGTCGGTTCGAGGATGGTCATTTGATCCGGACTTCTGACGTATTGAAGGTCGAGCGCGAGGGGAGGTTTTGGGTGATGACGACCGAGAATTCGCGCTACGTGCTCGCCACGTTTCAGCGGGGGAACGGTCGTGCGAGTCTGCGTGAGTATTTGCGTCTTCGTGCAGGACTGCACATCACTCCACGAGTGCTGCAGTGATCATTTGAAGGTGCGAGGGAGGGTGAGGGCGTGCCGCTTTGCGGGCGGCTGTCGTAAACCGAGCCCATACGGGCTCGGCCCTGCGGGCTTTCATCCTCACGTCTACGGCCGAGCGGCCTGCGCGCTCCGCTTGCCCTAGGCATGGGGGAACATTGAGCCATATCGGCTCTGATCTTCTTCAAATATGGCAGCCGAGAGCAAGGGCGTTACTTGACGCCGATTGCAGGCTTAGGCGCTCAGATGACGCGCCCTTGCTTTGCCCCCGTAGTGACCATGCCGCCACTTGACCTTAGCCCGCAGCAAAGGGGAGTTGCTGGCTTCTGACGGAGGCTGACTTGCCGTTTCGGATTGCACGAGAAGGCAGACCCTGTCCCTGAAGAAGAAACAGGGGCGGCACATTTCACGCTTATCGAATCTTGCACACCAGCTTGGTCGGGTCTGAGAAATCACAATCCTTGTGATCAATGACGAATCCCATTTCTACACCGGTGATGCTAATCGTGTGCTCGTTAGGTCGTGCTGCGTCTTTCACGCCCCACATGAAAACCCCCGCTGTAATTAGTATTCCCGCCAAGGTGACGAAACCCAAGGCCTTGCCTTTAAGAGTCATGCCAGCGGCACCCGCGATTATCGCCATCACGGCCGATGCAAGGGACACAGCTAGGGCAGTGTTACTCACGCTAAACCGAAGGGAAATCACCAACCCTCCAGCCAACGCCGCACACAGAAACGCTACGATCCAGCCCCAATGACGCTCCCCCCACATTTCGAATTTGCTTTTTGCTTTGATGCTTTGCGCCGTGAAATTCTTCAACTCTCTGTCTCCAACATAATCGATAAATCAAGCAAAATGCTCGGGCTAGAGCCTCCGCGCCCCAGTGTGTTAACGGCAGGGGGGAAATATCTTTGAGACATTTCTGCGCTGATCGATTTAAAGCGGAGCCAGTGAACCCCGCAACTTGAAGCGCCAGGCACGCGCAGGGTAGGGAGGCCCTCACCTGTGCCGAGACCTCTCAGCTGCTGTACCAAGGGCAGAAGTGATGGGGATGGTGTCGATATAACCCTGCTAACAGGTTTGATTTTCTGAGTTAAAGAGGACATTGATGAAAGCTACACTCAAAGCCCATTTGCAGTCGTGGGTGGGCCGGCTCGAAGCACAGCAGGATACGGGACGTGACCGTCATTCGGATTTCGACCCCTATTCGGATTACGACTTTTTCTTGGAGTACAAGGTGCTGGGGATAGCGACGTTCCTGAAGCAGGTAGCCTACCAAGAAGACGATCTCGAGCTGCTTGCATTCGCGTCAAAAGCCGAGATGCAAGTCGAGAGCATGATTAGCGCTAATGAAGCCGCAGAGGAGGAGGCTGACCGCGAGCATGATGAGCAACAGCAGGCATACTATGAGCAAGATGAGCGCATCAGGAAGGCGTGTGCCTACCATTTCTACACTGTCCCCGCATTTTCGGTAGATACGTCGAAATACGACGTGATGGTTCAGGATGCGGCATCTAGATTTACTGATCCCTACAAGCTTTCTAGCTTGAGAAGGTATCTGGAGAGCGACCAGGTGCTTAGCAGAGTCTACGAGAAGGTGAAGTCCCGCCTAAGGCGCACGTTTGATCGAGTGGGTGACTCTCCAACCCTAGAAGAGATAGCACAGGCCTTCGATGCTGAACTGTTGAATATCTATCGGCTGGCGGATGCCCACGTCGGACGCACGATTGCTCAGTACGCCCCGTAAATGCCTCCCGGGCGCATTGGTTGATTGAGTGACGCGGGTCTTGTGGTGGGTTTGGCGGGGGCTCTGGCCACCGCCAAGCGCTAATCAGCGACCGAGTGACACAGCATCCATAGGAGACGCGCGGGCCTTTGGCGACGAGCAGTCTTAGAATCTGGTTTTCATCGTTCATTTAAGGTCTTGTCCGGCATCACCCCCTCCGATACGATCATCCTCGGCTCTCCGCCGAAGCTCTGGTCGGCTTAAAAAAGAGAACGTCCCACCCGCCTCAATATTCTGCTATCGGCATCCGGATTTCCCGGTTATTCGCTAACGACAAAACGCCCAGCACAGCGACACATTCCGGAATTTTCAGATGACAGACTTCGTCAAGGCAGCTGCATTTGCAGCCAAAACTTCTCTTGCCGCGAAAGGTATCAAAGTCCAGCACGGTATCGCGCTGGAGGTCGTCGCTGCGTTTCTCGGCTACAAAACCTACGCCGCGTTTGTGGTTGAAGAACGTAGGGAGGATCTGAAACATCATCTGGCTGATGCTGAGGTTATCGTTCTCGATTACCAAGGCGGCGTATCCCGGCTGGCTGAGCTCGAGGTACTGCAGGCCTTCATAGTTCAGGATTTCATCGATGCTATCGCCAGCTGTCGCGATGGTGTGTTTTCAGATCTGCCCGATTTTCTCGATGGTTACGTTCAACACGAGCTTCGGGATGTGATTCTTTCGGATGAGGGTGTCATCGCTGCGGCAGGATCTGAGCCATTTTCGGTCGAGCTGGAGGAGGGAAGATCGTTCAGCGAGCCGCTTTGGGGGGCTTCTGATACTTGGGAAGTATCTGGTTTTGGCACAGTCCATGGAATGGATGATCGTGCTGATCCCGACGATGATGATCTTGAGGCGGCGGACGCTATCCGTTGTTTTGGCTGGGTCAAGTTTTCCAAGGCGGGGCGGGCTGGCCTCAAGTTCCAGCGCAGCGGCGGTGAGTCTCTCTAGAGCACGGATCCACCGACGGCCCGGGCGACGAGCAAGGGTGGTTTACCAGGCTCGGGTCACGCATGGTTGAGACGGTACGGGATGGGCGTGTGGCCTCCCACGTCTCAAACCAATCTCAAACCACCGGGTGTGTCGACGTCGGCGGCTGCATCCTTTTCTCGCCTCGCTTCACCCATGCGCATCAGCAAATTCACTGCTCCTTGGCGGGTGATTACTCCACAGATTTGTAGTGTCGTGATTTGGCTTTCCAGTATCCCTTGGAATCGGTGATACATCGCATCCGCAGCGTCCAGCTTCAGCCAGTTCGCAAGGTTTCGTTCGAAACGTTCAATTTCGCTTGCTCGTAAAGGGTGTGGCGGTTTTTTTGCTGCCATGCATGTGATCCTACTTATTAAGGGCAGTACCCATGGGGAGATGACTTGCCTCAACGGCTACTGCTCGTGCTCTCGTTTCGCTCTGGTAGATGCGACGCTTGAGCTTCGTCCTGTTAGAGAAATGCCCTTTCAACCAAGGACGTCATGCTGAGCGCTGCGGTGCCCTCTACGAAAAACTCCTGACTGCTAATCGCAAAGCGTGCTGGGTTGATGTGCACGACCTTTGCGCCATTCGCTAAAGCTGCGAATGGCAATTCTGCGGCAGGATAAACGATCCCGGATGTGCCTATCGATATGAACATGTCACAGTCTTTTGCGGCAGTCATTGCATTCGCCCATGCGTCATCCGGAAGCATTTCGCCGAACCATACGACACCTGGTCTCACATACCCGTCACACCTGGTGCATCGTGGTGGTTCGATGCGAATCCCGGCTTCCGGTAGTGGCTCAGAAGGGAGAGGGGGCTCGTGTGCGGCACTGCAGTCGATGCATCGAGGCGAGTGCAGACTTCCATGGAGATGAGCCACTGCGGAACTTCCTGCTCGCTCGTGGAGGTCGTCTACGTTCTGAGTGATGACCGTCAATTTGGGCACGTGGTTGGCGAGCTGTGCGATTGCATAGTGTGCCCCGTTAGGTTGGGCCTGGATGACTTTGCGTCTGCGCCATTCGTACCAGCCCCAGCACAAACCGGGGTCTGCGCGAAATGCTTCGGCTGTCGCGAGCTTCGATGCATCGAAGTTTTCCCATAGGCCAGTTAGGGCATCTCTGAAGGTCGGAATACCACTTTCTGCTGATGCGCCGGCGCCGGTGAAAACGACAACGCGCTTGGCTGCTCTGAGGTGCTCTGCAATTGTGGTGATGGGCATCGCTGTTTTCCTCAAATTATTTTCCCCCGAGGCCCGTTTTTTTTCGAGGGCGTCGTACGTTGTCTGGACATTGGACGTGCCGCTCTGCGGACGGCTGTCGTAAACCGAGCCACTCCGTGTCTCGGCCCGGTGGGCTTCCATCCTCACGGCTACGGCCGGTGGCCTGCGCGCTCCGCTTGCTGTTTCATGCGCTGGACAGAATGACGCCTGTTCAGCACTCGATGAAATGATCCGCTTGGTCAATGTACATTTCGATGTTCTCGAAGAGCCAGGTCTGGTTAGAATTTTCCCCTCGGCCGCTCGTTCTGCGGACACGGGCTTTCCACTGCCCAAAGAAGATGTATTCATGTTGGCGTTTGAGCAGGGAGGCGAGGGCGGACTGCTTTAAAATCACCTGAGGCACGGGCTTGCGGACGACGCCGTTCTTGTCGGGCTCAACATAGGGAGAGGTGAGCTCTGCCACGTGATGTGGGAAGCGCTCGCTAGGTGGACGAATGTCTTGAACATACCCGGAAATAGCCAATGGAATTGTCAGGGTGCCCGTACCGTAGTAGCGAGTGAAGTCGCAAAGGTTGCTGTGATCGAAGTAGAATTTACTCCAAGGGATGGTGGTTTCCTTGGATTTCAGCGTAACGAGGTTTTTGAGCTCGTCATTGTCTTCACACAATGCCCTCAGCTCGAGTATCTGACCCAGGGTTTTTAGATAGTTGGAAAGGCGGCCTTTGTTTCCATAGCTTTTGTTCTGCGACTCAGGGGATCCCCAGCCTCGCCCCCGAGCATCCACTTCTTCGTCATCAAGCTCCCATAGCGCTTTGATCAGTATGTGAAGACGAAACTCAAATTTCGACGCTGAGATGGCCGAAAACAGATCTGAAGACGATCCTTTTGCGATGATGCTGAGCTGTCCCCCAAGATTGTATTTGCAGTTAGCATCGTGGTTGAACCGCTTCTTCAGCCTGAAGCAAGGAGCCACCTCAATCGTCTTGGTGGCGTATCGTCTGTCATGTCGCTTGACGAAAGATAGCCGCGCTTCACACCCGTTGGATGGGCAAGATAATTGTCCTACAGGGCTCCCTTCATATTGCAGTGCACTGACTTTTGCTCCAAGAGCGTTCCTAGCCTCAGGGATTTTGCTTCCCATTCATTCCTCCTTGGTCTATAGCTCAGGGCATGGACTGCATGTTGCAGCACTCGCCAATCGTAGCCTTAAACCTGATTCAGTATGTCGCCACCAGTTGCGTAGCTAGCTCACCAACGCGGATCCAGTAGCATGCGACGAGTGTCTCAAGGTTCGTCTAGTGAGGCTGTGGCACGGTGATGTATTGGTCGTCGCCCACCGAGTAATCCTGAAGCGTTGACGTTCCTACCCTTTCCTTGTACCTGTCCAAATAGGGGCTCTGCATTTTGGCGAGGAATCTCACCAAGTACGTGCCAGGCGATTTCAGGCGGAATATGTAGCTGATGTCGTAGGTTTCTCCCGCTCCGATATCAATGAAATTACCCACTTGCCTCAGGACGCCTTCAAAGCGGGTGCTGCCCATGGGTACCTCTCCGATGAACTGAGGCATGCTGTCCATGAAGACGATTCCGCTCACCGACAAAGCCCCGTTATCCAAAATTACCCGCTGTGCATCAGTACCCTGATTTGAAAGCTCCACTCTTACCTGCACAATCGAACCAGCATTACCCTGTGGTTCGCCCACCGTCGCGGTCACCTTCGATCTCACATGTGGCGCGAGGTTTGTTTTCTGTTCCAATTCCCGAAGCGTGTAGGCGGAAATCTGTTGTTCCTGTTTCACGTACAAGGCGTTGAAAGCAATCCAAACACCTCCAATCAGCACCGCCAAGATCGAAACACAGTTGAGTGCGATCTGGGAGATGAGTTGTTTTCTGGCAAGCCCCTCGTGCTTGTCGGAGGTCGGATTATTCGTAGGTGTATCAGTCATCAGCTAAAAGCTCTTCACGCCGACAGTGGTGGCTTTCGATCTGGTGCTATGTCAGATGGGTAGGGGCGGAGCGTGCTCAGCAGCCAAAGGGCTACAGGGCTCAGTGTTTTCGTCAAAATGTAGTGTTTCTGATCCGCGGGTTTTGAGTTGCGGCGAGGTTGAAGGGGAGGCAGGAAAATAGAGGCATGAGTTTGCGTTCGGGCTACGTCGGTAACCAGAGATGGTGGCAATACCTGGTTGGCGAGCAAACCAGATATTCTGCTCGATTTGCATTGGTGAGGAGCGGTGCATGACGTTAATTGTTGCGGGCTACACAGGTGTCACCTTCTGGAAGAAAAAAAATTATGACCGGATTTTTTTTGTGGGCGACACGCTTCTGTCTGCTGAGGGTCGAACCGATGCACGTGAGCGCCTCATCGAAATTTTCAAGAAGGTTCGACGCATTCCGGTAAAAATTTGGACGCCTCATTTTGATAGTGATGGGCATTTCAGTCGGTATCTCGAGTCCTTTTCCAGCTCATGCGTCATTGCTTACGCAGGCAGTACACTGACCTTTAGTCATATGTTGAATGGTATTCAAGAGCACCTTGGACAGCTCCGCTACACCTTCAATGACGGTCAATACAAGATCGTCAAACACTGCTCCAGTGAGGCCATTCAAAAAAATTATGCTGTAACGTGGGCCGATGACATCGTGTTCGAATCCCGGAACCTGCCTTCCTTGGCGGCAGATTTCCAAATGGAGGTAATCTCGCATGTCATACGGCGTGCCTTGAAGGACGTTTCTGCGCACCGGTTGTTGGATCAAAATTCTTTCAGATCTATTAGCTGTCAGCTGGCTGTGGCGCTCTATTGCTGGGATGCAGGGAAGCCAGTTCTCTACCATGTGGAGGTCGTACTAACGGATGAGTTTCCGAAGTACGCGACACTCAAATATCGGCGGCTTGGTGAGCAGGAGACAGTCGTCCTTGGAGCGTCGCTTCAGCGAGAAGTAGAGGAATTGATGCAGGAGGTTCGCCAGGCTCCGGACTCACCAGCAGAAAAAGCTGAAATTGGAGCCCAGCTGGATCGAGGAACTGATGAGCTGAGGGCTGCGAAAGCACTGGTACGAAAAGAGATTCTGGCAGACCAGGAGGGAGATCGTAATTACGTTGGAGGCATGATCGACTGTTGGGAATTTTCCGACAGGGGCCATACTGAGCAATGGTATGAGCTGCCAGAGGTCTCAAATTCGGCAGAAGGCTTGGTCATATCCCCGGATGAATGAGTACACCGGTCAGCCGATTCGCATGCTTATGTTCCGGAGTACCGAATCCAGATGACGTAGGCATTGAGTCTCAGAAGCCCATCAATGCGTCGCACGGGCTTCGTCTGTTCACGAGCGTAGAGCTGCAAAGCTCGATGAGCTAACGGCAACGTACCGTGGAATTCAGATGGATCAGCCACTTCAGACGCTTTTTCGCCTGTTTTTCTGCTCAAGAGGCTCAAGAATTTGGATTTTCAGGACGCTTCTGCCACACATACCGAAAATATATTTTCCTCGCCCCCTTGAAAGTAAAATTTCAAACCGGAGATCTTATATTTGAAAACAAACAAAAAGCGACAATCTGCAAAGGCCCCCGCTTTTTCTGGCTTGCCTTAAGCTGTGGGGCGATCGACCCGATTGCCCTGCTTATGCTCTTAGCGCCTCTGCTCATTTTGCTTTTGGTCTTTTTGCATTTGTTTTTTCGGATTTCTGCATGGTGAGAAGCATGACCGAAGGGCGGCGAAGCCTGTGTTGTGTATGCTGATCGCACCTTTGCGACGTTAGTCGCAGCTACTTTTTGATCCCAAAAAGCATCAATTTTTTTTGAAAAAAATGGCTATGTGCCATCTTTTTTTGCTGCCAGTCATACGTCAACGGGAATACGCGTTGGGGATGCCAGGTTGGATTGGTGGCTGCTGTGAATCCTGAGCGTTTCGGCCATCTATCCAGAGAATGACGCGCACGGTGCGAATGCTGAGGCAGTTGGCTTGGCGCATCCGCTACCCGGACATTGATAGCCAAATTCAGGTGCGAGCTCCAGGAATCGCTCCACCAACGTGCCACCACGCTAAAGGAATAAGGAGCCGAGCACATATGGGAATTTTCGACTGGCTGTTCAAGAAAAAGACAGTAATCCCACCGAAAGGAAGGGCGATTCAATCCAGCACTCAGACGATAGAAGTATCCAAGCCTTTTTTGAGTGTCAGCTCGATCGGTTACGCTGGTCTCTACAGTCTTTCCAAATCCAGGAAGTGGGCGATTTCTTGGAGAGATTCGGATCCTGTCGCTGGCAGAGGAGGGCATCGTGAAAGCGGTTACGGGGAATATGTCCTAGCTGATCTAGCCGGCGATGTTGTGTCTGCGCATGGACAGATGCAACGCCCAAACAATGGTGCAGTTGCTGACAATGGGTCGTTCTGTCTCGAAGATTGGCATTTGGGCAGCTCTTTGTCAGGCACCTTCGGCGTGTTTGATTCCGCCGGCAATCCAATCGTCACGAAAGAGCTGACTGCCAACATCTTCGGGAGTGGTATCTCGAAAAATGGAAAGCTCGCGTACTGCGCCACTGCTAATAGCAAGACCGAGCACGGCTATAAAGTCATCCTGTTTGACTTAGAGTCGGGTAAGGAACTGTTCTGCGTGACGCCCCGTACACAAGGCCTCGAAACCTACATCTTCGATGAGGAAAGAAAACACCTGATCGCGGACGTCAAGGGCGTGGGCAAATTCAGGTATGACAGCACCGGAAATTTCGTCGATGCCAATAATCTAGACAAGGCCAATCTCGACTCCTCCGACTACAGCCGTATCATCCGCGCAGCCGAAAAGATCCTCGGGGAACAGGACTTGTCGGATGAGCGTGCCACTGAGGCTCTTGAAGCTGTGATGCGGGCTAGGTCACTCGGTGCTGATTCCAACCCTGCATGGAAGCCCAATGCATTGAAGGTGGAAGGCTTTGCGCATGAGATACTCGGGCAAACTCATCAGGCGATCGAGTTTTATGAGGAGGCAATCGCTCTGAACCCAAAAATAGAGGTGAAGCGCCGCCTGGATGCCCTGAAGAAAAAGCAAGGCTGATCGAGATCAGCGGCCTGCAGGGTGCAGTAAGACTCAACGGTCGGGTTTCACTAGGCGCTCCGATGCCTGATATGTACGCAAATGCTAAATGCGGAACGACGCGGCGGGTTTGTTTGAGAGCCTGCTTTGCCAGTTTGCTCTCAATTGGTACTGAAATCCCGATTGAGATATGGATGATGAGTCAGATCCCGAGAAGATTTGGTACACCTAGCGGGACGTCGTCACACCAAGTTCGGGTGGGGACGGGAAGATTGCCTCGCCTTTGATAGCCGCTAGGCTTCTAAGGCGCGCACAGCCCTCCAGCATCCAAGATTTCTCCGGACTATGCTGAGCGAAACTCTTCCTCATCCAATTCTGGCCGATGGGCTGCTTCTCAGGTGCCCGAGGGCCACTGGCGTGATTACCGATGGAGATTCGATTTGAGTAGCCGCATCCCACCCTTCAGTTCACAGCATCTGGAAGCTGCATGTCGTGTTCTCGCAGATACCGAGCGTGGCTTAAGCGGCACCCAAATTGGACGTCTCCTCCAAGATGTTCGCGTTCCAGACTTCGACCCGAACAATACCAAGTGGAAACGCTTATTCAACGCGCTGGCACAAATTCAGAACCAGCATCAGGTCGGGAACCATCTCATCCTTTTTATCAACAGCGCTATGAATCCTGTGAGCTACGCCAGGGATCGTGAGGCCTTCATTTGGCGTAGGGATGAGCTCAATGTTGTTCTGGCTTTCTCGGGATTCTACGTACGCGATGATGGAAAAGTCGGTCGTGCTGACAAGGCAACCACTCTGGATGTAGCCCGTGCGCGCGTGGGGAGGCTCAAAGCTGCGCTTGAAACCCGAGCGGTGCATGAGGAAGTTTTGAAATATTGCCGGACAGAACTTTTGAGCGAAAATTACTTCCACGCCGTATTTGAGGCTTCAAAAGGGATTGCGGCACGCATCCGGAATCTGTCGGGCCTGAATGGTGATGGCGCCGATCTGGTGACAAAGGCTTTCCTTGGGCAATGCCCAGTGCTTGCTTTGGGCCCCCTGGCCACCGAGTCTGACAAGAGTGAACAGAAGGGATTCGCGAATCTACTGATCGGGCTGTTCGGCGCAGTCCGCAACCCTCTAGCGCACGCGACGAAGGCAGATTGGCCAATGTCCGAGCAAGATGCCCTCGATATCCTCACGATGGTATCGCTGATGCATCGTAAGCTTGATGTCACCCGCAAGACAAACCCTTAGGATCAGTGTGCGGGGCGGCGAAATTCTTAAATTTCCTTGTCCCCGCTGACCTCGATAGGGGAAACGCGATGCCGGCCTAATTCAATTGTGAGTAATAGGCTAACGATTGTATCCATCGGCCCTTCATGAGCGATGTACTGAACCGACAGAAGGGGTTCATACATTATCGTCAGCTCTAGCCGTAGCGCTGAGAAAGGTCGTTCGGATGACGTAGATTTCTAGCGACCTCGGGCAGGAGAATGGCGGATTGAGCGCAAACACGGATAGAGAGCTGGAGCGAAAAATCGTAGCGACTCAAAATGATCTACGAGCCTGGGCTGTCGCAAACGATCTTTGGCATGATAGCGGTTTCACTTCATATGCGAAGCGCGTGCAGGGGGAGCCTGGTGAAGGGGCGGTGATTTTCATCCTCTACAGCAGCGGGGATCTTGCCCGGCTTCTTGACGAAGATTTAGATCCAAAGCTGCGAGCGGGATTTGACGCCATCGCTGATTCGCATGGCTTTTGGTATGACAACAATGATGGTTGCTCATACTACTTTTACGCCACGACCGAAGACCTTCAGGAGGCCTACGACCAGCTCTTTCATTGGAAATGGGTCTGCAGCCTAATCATCGAAGATTTCGGCGACGTCTACGCTGAACTCTATGAGTATTTTTACGCTCACCCTGAGCGTCTTTACAACCTGCATCACCGCGAATTCGAGATATTGCTCTACCGCATTTTCCAGACCTTGGGATACGAATCAGAGCTGGGGCCTGGAGTGGGGGATGGTGGGGTTGATGTCAAATTACTTCAGCGAAGCCCGTTGGGCGATACCTTGGCTTATGTCCAAGCTAGGCGATACGCTCCCCATCGGCCGATAGGCCTTGAGGCAGTGCAAGCTCTGCGCGGAGCGGTCGCGAACGACGGCGCCGACCAAGGCATATTTGTCACCACCTCGCGGTATCTACCGGGGGCGCAAAACTTTGCAAATCGTTCCTCGGGAATATTGGTGCTGAAGACCTCTGCAGACGTCGCCCAGTGGTGTCAGCAGGCGCAGGCGGGAATTGTCCAAGATAAATCTATTTTGGTGTCTGACATTCATTTGCTATCTGTTTTGCGCCGAATCGAAGCTGGTAGCCACGCTCTGGTCGTTCACGCTCACACCGGCTACCGCACAATCGGCAATAGCTTTGCGCTCGTCCTTAAGGAAACGAAGCACGCGGCTCTCCTCATGGCCCTACCAAGACGGGTTGTCGGCCAGGACTTTCATGGACTCGAAGGGCATGAAGTCCCTGTGCTGGATAACCAAATACTGACTGTGAAAAATGCCGATACGGTCTTTCGGGCAAAACGCTCAGTGGATGATCAGGGGAGGGTGAGCTACTGGGACGGGCGAAACTTCTACTCGATCTGGAGTCGGCAACCAAGTCGCTTCAGCCACTTAGACTAATCCATCCTTCTGAGTAGGCAGACATTGTGTTGAGCGGCGGTGGTAGGAATCAGCTCGGCGTCTGTTTCGGTGATCCTTGCCTTGGTGCACGCAACGTACTGGTTTGATGTCGAGTCACGTGGTTTACAAACTCACCATGTGGGCTCCTACGCTCATTCCACCGACTTTGTGCGCAGTGGGGGCGGGGTCGGTGCTCACAAGTGGTCAGCACCAGTCGTTGTTTTGCCCTCGAAACTCCCACGAAAAATACGCAGCGTTCCTCGGCAAGCTTGCCCCAGAAGGTCTCCTTTTCGACTCCAAGGACGATCACCGAGTGAAACTCCAACCCCTTGCTCTTGTGCATGGTAAGCAGTCGCACTGAGGCGTCGCCAGAAAGTCCTGCTAGCGCCCGAAGTAAGTTTGGGTCATCCGCAAGATGGGCTTTGATTCGGTCGCGAACCTCGTGCACAACCTCCACCATACGCTTTCGCGACAGATAATCGGCGGAGAGGGCGGCTAAATCAGGTGAACTCAACCTATTGAGTAGCCCGAGCACAAGCTTCCACCACGATACATATGGCGTAGTAGTTTTGCGGTCGGCTCTCACCTGCCTGCTATGAGTTCGAAACGTATCCTCAAAGATCTGATGCGCGCTGTTACGACAATCTTCATCTTCGAACCGGGCAAGCTGCTCCATCAAGCGCGACCAGGCATCAGCCTCTCCTTTGCCATAGAGGCACGCGAGGTAGTCGACCACAAGGCGTGCCGCAGGCTCTTTGAGTAGATCTTGGAGATCGTGATCGTTTCGAAAGGGTATATCCCTTCTTGAAAGTTGCTCCATCAGGGCCTCGCCGTACTCCTCAACCTGGCGGGGCATCAGGACTGCGATCTCGTTAGGTGGGATGTCCTCCTCATCAATCCAATGCTGAATAATATCTGCAAGGGATTGAGCTTCTTCGGCCGAGTTTCGAAAATGACCAATGAGTATCTCACCACCTTCACCCTCGATCAGCGAGTCAGGCATCATGGCCGGTGGGTCAATCTCCCAAATGATCTCGTTCTGCACACGCAACAGGCGTGGCTGCGAACGGAAATTCAAGTACAGCCGCAGTGGACGGGCAGCGAAGTCGTCGGCGTAGGTTTTGAAGATGCCTTCTAGAGCTCCCGCCCACCCCATGATCGTCTGTTTGGTATCCCCGACAGCAGTTATAACGGTAGGGGTGCCGAGGAAGAGCAGCTTTATGAGCTCATACTGGTCTGCAGTACAGTCTTGGAACTCGTCGAGAAAAACATGTGAATAGGTTTTCCGAATCGCATTGCGGGCGACTTTGCTGTCTTTCAAGATTCGTAAAGCGAACGGCAGGAGGTGCTTGAAGGTGATTTGCTCCCCGGCGATGTACTCCGGGCCAATCACATAGTCTTGGCTCAGCGCTTCATTCACCAAGACCGGCCGAAATCGGTCAATGATCCGCTTCGCAAAGCCGTGGAAGGTGACGCTATCCAAGCGAGAAGCGTAATCCCAGCCACAGCGAAGCTGTATTCGCTTCTTTAGGTTTCGACTCGCATCTGCCTTGAACGAAACAGCAAGGATTCGTTTTGGGTAGCGACAGCTGTTCGTACGCAACAGGAAATCTGCACGCTGAGCGAGCACTTCGGTTTTTCCTGCACCGGGCCCGGCGGTCAGTGCCACTGACCTAGTGCATTCTCGAATGACCTTCCATGCGTTCTTCTCAAGGCGAATGCCAGGTGAAGGACTCCAGCGATCCGGCTCGATCATTCCGGGGACTCCGCGAGACGCTCAATCACTCTGTCAGCCAACCGATGTAGAGACGGTGGTAGGGCGTCCAGAAGCTGACGATCAGTAAGATTGCCAAGGGCATCCAAATGGGCGACCGGTTTGCTGCTCAGTTTGAACAGCTTGTGGTACGCCCCGAACCAGCTTTGTTCGAAATCGTTATACTGGTTTGGGTTGAAGTGATTTTCGCCAAGAACCGCAACATAGTTTCTCTGCGTGGCTGGAGCTTCCGTGGCTCTGTAGGCGTGAGGGAAGGAACACAGCATAGAAAAATCTAGATCTAAAGGCCAAGAGAAGAAGACGTCTCGCTTTTCAAGCTCGTCGAAAAGATTCAGGTCTCTTCCAAAGCGGTTTCCTTCGAAGACGTGATGGGTTCTCACGGGTGTTAAAGGATCATCCCAGGCGTGGCGTATCCAATCATGAGGTAGGTTATCGTCTGGTTCGTATTTATCTATCTGATCCCTGACATAATTCACGCGCCCCCATCCTCCTTGATGCCGCCCAACATCTAGGTCTAGAAGAGTGATGTAAGGCGTTCCGATTGCCGAAAGAAGTCGCCAGAAATGATTCACGTGACGTCCACCCAGCGGGGCAATGGCCACTGCAAATTCATCAACGGGGGCTCCCTTGGCTTGCAGAATCCTAGGAAGAACAATTTCCTCGCTGTCGCCTTCCCCCAGCACTACTAGGCGAGCGAAGTACAGTTCGGGAAAGGCCTGAACAGCTTCTCTGACAAACTTGTAGGCTTCACTCCGCTTGGATGGTAATTCAATCATCTTGACTTGCGTTCGTCGCCTCTGATTTAGACGAAGGTAGCGAATGTTTTCAGGCTCCACCCGACGCAACATGGATGGAGCCTGGGTAGCAATTAAAGCTTGGGCGTCTACGCCTACTGAGGATTTAAGCGAGTTGACGATACGCCCGAGATAATGAGGTGAAAGGCTGTTCTCAGGCTCCTCTACCGCGAGGATGGTGAAGGCAGGTGGCTTCAACTTGTGTGGGTCGAAGGAAGTATTCTCTCCCGACCTAACCTCACGGCCGATTGTAAGTGTCGAGAGAACAAGCGAGAGGTACAGCATGGACTTCTGACCGTCGCTCAAGCGCACAAAGTCCACCTGGTTCTCACCGTGGCCTGGACTGAAGGTGACCGACAGGTGCCTAAGTAGCGCTTCAATCTCCGAATTTTCGAACGTCAGGCGAGGTGAAGCGAAGAAGTCGCCCTTGTGCAGTTTCTGCCAAGCAGCATTGAGGCTAGAACTCAGCGCCTGTACAGAGTCATTCTCTGATAGGCATTCAGTGATCTGCTCGGTGAGCTCCTTCACTGTCTCCCGGTCATCATTCCAGTTCGCCGAGCGCAGGAGGCGACCGAGGAGGGCAGTGGCTCCATACGCTACGTGGTCGGATGGGTCGCGACGAGCTGGCAGGTAGTGGAGGTGGATTTTGTCACGGTGCCGTTTCGGTACTGTCGAGGTGGATGTAGGTTTGTCATTCTCATCAGTTTTCGTTACAAACAAGAACCTCTCTTCAATTTCGCCATCCTCATAGAGAGTTGCCTCTAGGCGAAATCGTACGCGTGGAACATCTTTGGCCTTACGCAGTGCCATCTGATTAAAGAAGTCTGGGACTGTGTCGTTCTCTTCATCATTCAATGTTTCTTCAAAGGTGAAGTCCGCCTGGAGCCATAGATTGCGCTGTTCCGGCGGTTCTTTTTCTTTAGCGGGTACATGGAAGTCGGAGCGACGAATACGGCGTAGATTTGGCTCAAACGCGAACATCCGGCAAAGTGCCTGCAGGGCCGCAGTCTTGCCGGAACCGTTTGGCCCCAGCAGGTATGTCACATCCTCGAATGAGATCTCCTCCATGGCAGGGCCAAAGGACTGAAAGTTACTCAATTGCAGGCTGCACAGCTTCATCATCAGCTTCCGTTCTAGTTTTTTTCAGTGCACCGCTCTCTGCACTTGATCGCGGTCTACGGATGTAAAAACGCAATGAGACTACCCTTGTTAGGTCGTGCCACCTAGTCACTGAAGCATACGCTAGGAGCTAACGGGCAACCATCGACGCGATACGGATTGCTCGCAGGGAAATGCGCTAACTGGTGTGTTGCCGCTGACCGAAAACTGACCCAGTAAAGGCTGTTCTGCCGACTGAAAACTGACCCAGGTGTTCAACTGCTTCTGCTCACTTTTCGAGCAGGAGAACACAGGGTGATCAGCATGGAAATGTTGGGAAAAATCCGGCGGATGTACTTCCGCGACAAGCTCTCGCTGCATCAGATAGCCAAGCGTACCGGACTGTCGAGAAACACCATTCGAAAATGGGTCAGAGCACCCGAAGCCACCCAGCCGGCGTACCAACGGTGCGCAACCTTCAACAAACTCAGTCCATTTCACGAGACGCTGGAACAGGCGCTCAAGACCGATTCGTTTCGGGCAAAGCACAACCGCAGAAGCGCCAAAGCACTTTTCGAACAGATCAAGGCCGAGGGGTACGACGGCGGCTACAGCCAGCTCACCGCCTTCATCCGTGCGTGGCGCGGCGAGCAAGGTAAGTCATTACGGGCCTTCGTACCGTTGACCTTTGCACTCGGCGAGGCCTTTCAATTCGACTGGAGCGAAGAAGGTCTGCTGATCGGCGGCCTGTTCCGACGCATCCAGGTCTCACATATGAAGCTGTGCGCCAGTCGCGCGTTTTGGTTAGTGGCGTATCCCAGCCAGGGCCACGAGATGTTGTTCGATGCCCATACCCGTTCGTTTGGCGCGTTAGGTGGGGTGCCGCGTCGCGGTATCTACGACAACATGAAGACCGCTGTCGACAAGGTCAACAAGGGTAAGGGCCGCACGGTCAATGCCCGGTTTGCCGTGATGTGCGCGCACTACCTGTTCGATCCGGACTTCTGCAACGTGGCCTCCGGCTGGGAAAAAGGTATCGTTGAAAAGAACGTCCAAGACAGCCGACGGCGCATCTGGCTCGATGCTCAAAACTGCATGTTCCACACCTTCGAGGAACTGAATGCCTGGCTCGGCCAACGCTGCCGTGCGCTCTGGGACGAACTGCTGCACCCGCAGTACAACGGGCTGACGGTGGCGGATGTCCTGGAGCTGGAACGGGTGGAAATGATGCCCATGCCGACTGCCTTTGATGGCTACGTCGAACGCACGGTACGAGTCTCCAGCACCTGTCTGATCAGCGTGGCGCGAAATCGCTATTCAGTACCGTGTGAGCGGGTCGGCCAGTGGGTCAGCAGCCGCCTGTATCCTTCCCGGGTAGTGGTCATTGCCGATGAAACGATGATTGCCAGTCACGAGCGCCTCTTTGATCGAGACCAGGTCAGTTTCGACTGGCAGCATTACATCCCGCTCATCGAACGTAAGCCCGGCGCACTGCGCAATGGTGCTCCGTTTGCCGATCTGCCAAAACCGTTACAACAGCTAAAACGCGGTCTGAGGCGTCACACCAACGGTGATCGAGTCATGACGCAGGTACTGGCGGCAGTTCCTATCGCCGGGCTCGATGCCGTGTTGGTGGCAGTGGAGTTGGTACTGGAATCAGGCAGCTTGAGCGCTGACCACATTCTGAATGTCCTGGCTCGACTGACATCGACAGCAGCCCCTCCGTCCGCCGAAACCAGCCTTCAACTCAAGATAGTGCCTGTCGCCAATACGGCACGCTACGACCGGCTCCGTACCACCGATGAGGAGACTCGCAATGCGTGATCTGATGGCGGAACTTAAAGAACTGCGCCTGCATGGCATGGCCAGCGCCTGGGAAGAACTGGCCTCGCAAGGAAAATCCTCAACGATCTCGTCGAAGTGGCTGCTTGAGCATCTTCTCCAACAAGAACATGCGGATCGAGCGGTGCGCTCAGTGAACCACCAGATGAACATGGCCAAACTCCCCATGCATCGTGATTTGGCCGGCTTCGACTTCAGCGCTTCCAGCGCAGATGCCCGCCTGATCAGGGATCTGTCCAACCTGGAGTTCACCGATACCGCGCAGAATGTCGTGTTCATCGGCGGGCCTGGAACAGGCAAAACACACCTCGCCACCGCCTTGGCTGTGTCCGGGATCACGACGCATCACAAACGCGTGCGCTTCTACTCCACGGTGGATCTGGTCAATCTGCTGGAACGCGAAAAGTACGACGGCAAGACGGGCCGCATCGCTCAAGGGCTGCTACGAACAGACCTGGTGATACTCGATGAACTGGGGTATTTGCCCTTCAGCCAGAGCGGTGGTGCCCTGTTATTTCACCTGCTATCCAAGCTGTACGAGCACACCAGCGTGGTGATCACCACCAACCTCAGCTTCTCGGAATGGTCGAGCGTGTTTGGTGACGCCAAGATGACAACGGCGTTGCTGGATCGGCTGACACACCACTGCCACATCGTCGAAACGGGCAACGAGTCCTACCGCCTGCAACACAGCAGCTTGGTCGCCCAGACCAAGATCAAATCACGTGAACGAAAGCGCAAAGACAATGATGGTACCGAGGACGATGAGCTGTTTTGATCTGCACCAAAAATACCCTGCCGCATGCCCACATGCGGTGGGGCTTTAATGCCTCTTCCACCGGGACACGACTGCTAAGCTTATCCACAATTGCTGATGCAAAAATCAGCAATCCGTCCTGGGTCAATTTTCAATCGGCAGGGTGGGTCAGTTTTCAATCAGCGCCGACATCAGTGGCCTTGATGTGCTTCAGCAGATGCTCCTCAGCATCGCCATAGCCTCTGGTCGAACGGATGTGAGTGCATGCCTCGGCAAGGGTTGTTGCCGAGGATAGACGCGCATATGCGGCGTTCAACACAGCTTCTACCTCAGGCCGAATCGGCCGAGTGGATGGCCACTGCGTAGGTGCTAGCCCGTCGGGATGGGCGGCGTCTAGGGCGGTCGACCAGGCGCACAAAAATTCTTCGGCCAGTTTCGGGTCGCCAGTAAGCTCCTCTGACAGATCCATGAGGTAGCTAAGCGTCGGTGGCTCGATGAATTCTGCACCAGGAACCAGGCTGCGCAGTTCAGCGATCAGTTGCTCCCTTGAAAATTCAGGATGCCAGTTGTAGTGCTGGATAAATTGCGCAACGCTTTTCCCCGTACCCAGATATCTTCCGTCGAGACGGTAGCGCTCGATCAGCTCTCGGACTGCCTGTGTATCCATTAACCCGGTGCGAAGAACCTCGACAACCAGTTTTTCAAACTCACCACAGCTGTGGATGTTTAAGGAGCTCAGCAGTGAGTCCCACTGACCGTGCCGGGCGTCTTCCTCACTGTCATCTGGATCGCCTTGCCGCGCCCGAATGGCTCGGAGGGTTGCCGAAACCGTACCGTTGTAATCAAGCAGGTACTCGAACGTAGGGCCATCGGGTAGCGATTTAAAATGAATAGTGCTTAGCAAGACGACTGAGGGAATAACTTTCTCGATGACTTCGTCCTGAAGATGGCCGTGCCCCTCGAGCAGTCGATTGGCAAGACGGATGATCTTGCAAAGAATGCGGATGTTAGTGACGCCGCAGGTGACCGTGGCCTTTTCGAGTGGTTCGGCCCACTCAGTTTTCACGATGTCTTTGGCGATGTCGAACGCTTCTGCCGCAGACGTGTCCAGCCGTAGCTCTTGGTCGATTACCTTTTCTCGGAACTGCTCCCAGATGTCTTTATCCTTCAGCTTGTCATCGTTGAGCACGAGCAGTACCCGACATTTGTACACTTGGACGCACTCGTCAATGAAGCCGAGGATTTCATCGATGTGCAACTTGTCGTGCTTGCGCTCAATGTCATCAATAACAAGGAGCTTACCTTTAAGAAGGGTAGGAAGAGCGACGAGGGCCAGGTCATCTAAAGCATTAAAGCCACGGTGCAATCCCTGGGCTGCTTTCTTGAATCCGTTGAGTACGCCGCTAACCTGAGCCGCTACACCGGCGTCGTTAAGGCTGGGCAGTAGGGCGTAAACTACTTTGCTCTTGAGATCGACTAATGAGCTCACCCCAAAAAGAGAAATAGAAGCTGCTTTCTTGATCGTATCGTCCTTCGCGGTATCACGAACCTGTTGCCACAGGTGGGTCTTACCCGTGCCCCATTTGCCTGTGAGGGCGATGACTCGATTATCCGGAGAAGCGAGGGTCAGCAGTAAATTTTGCTTGCAGCCTTCGATAGTCATCTAAGCTCCGAATAATAGAGGGGCATCCTAGGCCAGTCAGATGGTGGCGAACTGAGGAATTTCAAGTGTTCAATGCGTAATTTTTTCAATGTGGCGGAGCTTTAAGCGGGGATTTATGAGTGATCGGGAAGCGGTTGTAAATTCGCATAGTATGGGAATATTCAAGGCTTCTAACTGGAAGAAAGAAGGTGACGGCCTGTTGGTGGCCGCAAAAGCCCTGAGGCAGCAGTGGCTTTCAAATAGAGAAGAGCTAGTGAGCGTCATTACTGAATGGAGCCCTAGGTCTTCTGAGGTATTCACCAAGGACACCGCTCTGGCTCGGGCTTCAATGCTACTTCTCGGCTATTCAGTGGAAATGTTCTTGAAAGGTGGAGTCGTCAAACTTTATTCGTACTGCTCTGAAGAAATGGTTGAGCGCCTGATGCGTAAACTCGGGCACGACTATGAGGGGATGGCAAAAAGGCTGAAAATTAAACTTGAGCCTGATCAGTTTGAGCAGTTGAATGGTCTATCGCAAAGTGTCGTTAATGACGCGCGTTATCCAGCTACTCCTTCGTTGGATAAAAACTTTTTTGAGCAGACCAATAAAATCACCCAATACAACCATCGGCAGCCTAACTTCGAGCGCCTCGTTGGACTGGTCGAGCAGATACGCGACTTCGTTAAGAAGATTGACTCGGATAGCTTAAACCCTACCAGTTACCAGCACCACTGGACAGACTGGGGATACGTTGTTTCAAGATGGGGTGGTCATCTGCCTCCTACCATCGTATTTCGACATGAAGATCAACTGAGTAAGTCTGATTTGCGCCGGGCAATCGAAGCAGTAGTCACTCTATATGCAGAATTAGATTGCTATCAAATCTACCGTGACAGAGGTATGGGTAAGAGCCGTCGATGCGAGCCGTGGAGCTTGCATTAGTGAGTAGCTTGATAAAACCCGTCGACGCAGAAGTTGGCGCCACGCAGGCTTACCCTCAAGGCGCCTCCTCTGAGGCAGATACATGGTGGAGGAACGGTGCTGAGGGCAGCAGGAACTCATGACAGTCTTGTATCCGTCCAGTTGTCGGTGGGTTTTCAGTGACGGCTGGGTTGGTCTGGCAAGGTATTCAGGAGCGCTAGCCATAAATCACGTCGTTTTAAATCCAGAGAGAAAAAGCCAAGGCAGAATCAAGAGAAGAGGTGGTGAAAACCTAATTTTTTGTCACTGATGGTCTGAGCTGAGTGGAGTTGAAGGCGCTTTGTGCGTTCGTGTGTAAAGCAGAGTCGTAGGGCAGGTTCTATGTCCGCTAAGGAAACTCTGAAAAAAACTTTCTGATTTGGCAAAATACCGCGACCCCACCCACCGAGTTTCCCGATGAAGC
>NZ_JBXAFK010000074.1:0-29373 GCF_058793055.1 Pseudomonas sp. MPR-R2A5 | reverse complement strand
AGGCCGACCTGGTAAAAGCACGGCCTGCCTGACGGCAGGCCGTTACCGGCCCGCACACAAAATATCTGACAGTCCCGTTCTTCGCGAGCAAGCTCGCTCCTACAAAAAAGCCTTAACTGAACGGCATTAGGGCAAGCCCCCTCCCACATTTCAACCGAGTACACCAGGCACAACTCCGGTCGGCTCTCAGGCCGCCGCGCTTTGGCTTTTGATCGTCAAACACGCTGGCCGAACGCATCCCCCTCACCAGCCCTCTTTCAACATCCGCAACTCCAAATGCTGCAGCAACATAATGGTCTTCCCATCCACAATCTCCCCCCTCGCCACCATCGCCAGCGCCCGCTCAAACCCCAGCTCCAGCACCTCGATATCCTCCCCCTCCTCTTCGAGCCCGCCGCCGGTCCCTACCCGATCCCCCGCCTGGTACTCACCGATAAAAAAGTGAATCCGCTCCGTCACCGACCCCGGGCTCATGAACGCTGCGTAGATCTTCTCTACGTGCCCCACCCGATACCCCGTCTCTTCCTCGGCTTCCAGGCGAATGCGCTCTTCTGGGCTGGCGTTGTCCAGCAACCCGGCCGCCGCTTCGATCAGGTAACCGTGGTAATCGTTGACGAAGGTGGGCATGCGGAACTGACGAATCAGCAGCACCGTGCGCTGTGTGCGGTTGTACAGCAGGATGGTCGCGCCATTGCCCCGGTCGTACACCTCGCGGGTCTGGGCCTGCCAGCTGCCATCCCGGCGGCGCAGGTCGAAGCTGTACTTCTTCAAAACATACCAATTGTCAGAGAGGGTCTCTTCGGCAGTGATGCGAACGGGACTGTTATCCATGGTCAGGCCTTAGCTCAAAGGAGCGTGAGCATGTCGTGATGGCAACACCAGCGTCAAGCGCGTCGCATACCGCTACAATCGCGCGCGGGCGGGGATGGACTTTGTCGCGCTGCTCCTGGGCAATGGGGTATTGCTGCTCAGCGCGGCGATGAACTGGACCGCCTGGACCTGCTCGCACCGGGTTTCCTCAGCGTGAGTATCGGGATCGTGACCACCCGCACCGCAGGCGATGACCTTTCGCACTTGCTGTCCCAGGCCGACCAGGCGCTGTACCTGGCCAAGGCGCGGGGGCGTAATCGGGTGCAAGTGGTCGAGACGGCCTGAGCACCATGCTGTAACACTTTGCAAGCAATCGCCCTTCGCGGCTGTCGAATTAATTCCTGTACCGACAAGCCTTCTGTTAAAAACCGTCCTTCACCTTTGCCTTGGAACCTTCGATGTCATCTCGTTTTATGTCGCGCCTGGGCCTACGCTGGTTTCCCCTGCTGTGCATGCTCCTGTTGATCGTAGGTTTACCCGTGGGCTGCTCGGTGCTCCAGCACAAGGAACGCGAGCTGGTGTTTCGCATCGAGCCCGGTACCGCCAGTTGGTACAGCGGCTTACCCAGGGCGGTGCAGGAATTCGAACTCAAGCCCACCCGTTTCAAATCAGGGCAGAACATTCATGGCTGGTGGTACCCGGCGGAGCACAAGGATGCTCCGGCGATCCTGTACCTGCACGGCGTGCGCTGGAACCTCACCGGGCAGTTGTTTCGCATCGAGCAATTACATGCGTTGGGCTTCTCGGTGCTGGCTATCGACTATCGCGGTTTTGGCCAGAGCCACGGTGACCTGCCTTCGGAAACCACGGTATACGAGGACGCGCGCATTGCGTGGGAACGCTTCCAGGTGTTGCAGCCCGACCCGAACAAACGCCTGATCTACGGGCACTCCCTGGGTGGCGCGGTGGCGATCGACCTGGCGGCCGAGCTGGGCAGGCAAACGCCGCTGCCGGTGCGCGGGCTGGTGGTCGAGTCCACCTTCACCTCCCTGGCGGATGTGGCCACGGCCGTGGCGAACACGTCGTTGCCCGTGCGCTGGTTGCTCTCGCAGAAATTCGACTCCATCGACAAGATTGCCGACATCCATATGCCGCTGCTGGTGGTCCATGGCCTGGACGATCGCTACGTGCCCCCGCGTTTCAGCCAGCAACTATTTGACGCGGCCCAAGAGCCCAAACGGTTGCTGCTGGTGCCCGGCGCCAGCCATAACAACAGCATGAGCCTGGCCGGCCGCAGCTATCGCCAGGCGCTGGACAACCTGATGCGGGCGAAGATGCCGGCACAGGTTGTCACCCACGCCACAGGGCGCAATAACGAGTCATAAAAAAGGTTTTCGGCACTGGGTTCGCGCGAGCCTGTCAAGCGCAAACCCAGCCCATGCTGGCCCTCGCCACAAGTTGATCAAATATTAACCTTGGGTTAAATCGCCAACCCTGCCGGGCCCCGGCAAAGTTATCCACAGAGATACCCACGGTTTTCGTGGACAACTCTTTTCACTTTTTTATGATTTTTTTGCGCAGCCTGCCCCTTCGGGAAAGGACCCTGGCAGCAGAATCTCGCGATTCACATCGCGTATATCGTTATACCCGCACAGCGCCATCGACACGTCCAACTCACGGGCAATGATGTCCAGTGCCTTGGTCACCCCCGCTTCGCCCATGGCGCCCAAGCCATACAAATGCGGACGACCGATCATGGTGCTCTTGGCGCCCAAGGCGATCGCCTTGAGCACGTCCTGACCGGAACGAATGCCGCCGTCGAGCCACACTTCAATGCGCTCGCCCACCGCGTCGACAATCGCCGGCAACTGGCTGATGCTCGATGGAGCCCCGTCCAGCTGGCGCCCGCCGTGGTTGCTCACCACCAGCGCATCGGCGCCGGAATTGGCGGCCAGGCGCGCATCTTCCACATCGAGGATGCCCTTGATAATCAACTTGCCGCCCCAGCACTTCTTGATCCATTCCACGTCGTCCCAACTCAGGCGCGGGTCGAATTGCTGGGCGGTCCACGACGACAGCGAACTCATGTCCGCCACGCCCTTCACATGCCCCACGATATTGCCGAAGCCATGGCGCTTGGTACCGAGCATGCCCATCACCCAGCGCGGCTTGGTCATCATGTTGAGGATATTTGGCAGGGTCAGTTTGGGCGGTGCCGACAGACCGTTGACCAGGTCCTTGTGGCGTTGCCCGAGTATCTGCAGGTCCAGGGTCAACACCAGCGCATCCACGCCGGCCGCCTTGGCGCGCTCGATCAATTGCTCGATAAACCCACGGTCGCGCATCACATACAACTGGAACCAGAACGGTTGGCCGACCTGTTCGGCGATGTCTTCCAGGGAGCAGATGCTCATGGTCGACAGGGTATAGCGCAAGCCAAAAGCGGCCGCAGCGCGGGCGGTGAGAATCTCGCCATCGGCATGCTGCATGCCGGCCAGGCCAGTGGGCGCCAGGGCGACCGGCATGGCCATGTCCTGGCCGATCATGGTGGTGCGGATCGAGCGCTCATCGATGTTGCGCGCCACGCGCTGGCGGAATTTGATGCGGGCAAAATCGCTTTCATTGGCCCGGTAGGTGCTCTCAGTCCAGGAGCCGGAATCGGCGTAGTCGTAAAACATCCTGGGGACACGTTTCTGCGCCAGCTTGCGTAAGTCTTCGATGGTTGTGATCAACGACATCGGGGTCACCTCTCCCTGAACTGAACGTCGAGAGTAACCGCCCATCGCCCGCGCAACCAGCCATTGCGTTTATATCGACGGACGACTAATCTCGCACAAACCCGCAAAAAGACGCACAAACATGCACAACACCCATCAAGCCGTTGACCTGCCTTCGTTGCGCAAACAAAAGATCCTGTTATTGCTGGAACGTGACGGCAAAGTCACGGCCTCCGACTTGGTGGAACACTTTGCCGTCTCCCACGACACCATCCGCCGTGACCTCGGCGAACTGGCCGCGGCCGGCCTGTTGCAACGCGTGCACGGCGGCGCCCTGCCCCGGCCCAAGGACAGCGGCAAGGACTTCTTCACCCGTGTCGGCGAGACCAACGAGGCCAAGCACCACCTGGCGCAACTGGCGGCCGATCGTGTGGAAGACGGCCAGATCGTGCTGTTCGATTCCGGCTCCACCACACTGCGCATCGCCCAGGCCTTGCCGCACTCGATCCGCCTGACCGTGGTCACCCCGTCACCGATGATCGCCATCGCCCTGGCCGATCATCCCCAGGTGAAAATCATCCTCGCCGGCGGCCAACTCAACCCCGCGACCTTGTCCACCAGCGGCCAGGAAACCGTGCGCCTGATCCAGGGCATCAAGGCCGACCTGCTGTTTACCGGGGTGTGCGCGCTACATCCGCAGGTCGGCATCAGCTCGCTGCATTTTGATGAAGTGGCGGTCAAGCAAGCGTTGCTCGACAGCGCGTCCCATGTGGTGGCGGTGACCATGGCGGACAAACTCGGTGCCGTGGAACCTTTTGTGGTGGCGCCGTGCAACCGTATCCATACGCTGATTACCGAATGGCACGTGCCGGGTATCGAGGCGTATGAGCAGCTAGGGCTGGAAGTGATACGGGTCGAGGTCGAGTAGGAACAGGGGCACCCAATAGCACGGTGGCGAACGGGCCGTTGTGGCGAGCGGGCTTGCCCCGCGTTGGGCTGCGCAGCAGCCCCAAAAAACTGCCCCGGAGCTGCCTGGCACACTGCAGCGCTCTTATTGGGGCTGCTTCGCAGCCCAACGCGGGGCAAGCCCTAATGCCGTTCAGTTAAGGCTTTTTTGTAGGAGCGAGCTTGCTCGCGAAGAACTTACAGGCGCCGCGTTCATTCAGGAAACACGCGTTATCGTTGACGTTTTTCGCGAGCAAGAACTAGGCGTCCCCCTCGCTCCTACAGAAGGCGATGTACGCTTAACTGAATGGCATTAGGGCAAGCCAGCTCGCCACAATAAGCCCGCTCGCCACAGGTTACTGTTTGCGCTGCTCCGGCATCTCCCGCTTGGGCCCGAACATCGCCCAGGCAATCAGCCCCAGCAGCGGCACGAAAATCAGAATGACCAGCCACAGCCCCTTGGTCTCCCAGCCACTGGTACTGCGCAATACGATATTGATCGCCCACAATTCCAACAGCAGCAGAATCACCGCCAACGCGATCCAGATATATTCAATTTGCATGGTTCACCTCCTGAGGTCCATGCATTAGGTCAAGCATCTACCCCGAGGGTTCCATCGGATTTCGTGCAGCCGCTCACGCCCAACGGTTATGGCGCACTGGAGCCCCCCTGACCCAACCTCCGCTCCCTTCTTACTGGAAATGCCAAACGCTCAGGACGACCGGGTGTCCCTGCAGGCGTAAACCCAGTTGGCAATCTTCCAGTGCCTGGCCACCGAGAACTTCAAACACCGGAAAGTCAGGGACGGTGTAATGCAACCCGCTGAGGGCCCGACCATGCAAGCTGCACGATAAGCCGACGCATAAAACACCATCAACCAACTGATTAATAAGAAAATTCACTAATCAGCCATGTTGGTACAGCTGATGCAATATCCCACTGGACGAGGCGCGCATGTCGACGCGCCCGAGCGCTATCCGTGAGGTTTCAACATGAATGCCATTGACCTTCTCAAGGCTGACCATGAACGCGTCAAAGCACTGCTGACTCAACTGAGCGAATCCACCGAGCGTGGCGTCAAGAAGCGCACCGAATTGCTGGCCAAACTGGAGATGGAAATCAGCCTGCACACCAAGCTGGAGGAAGAGATTCTGTACCCGGCCTTCCGCAAAGCCGGTGGCAAGGAACAGGACATCATGTACCACGAAGCCAAGGAAGAGCACCGCACAGTCGATGTCCTGGTATTGCCCGACCTGAAACAGACCGAGCCTTCCACCACTGAGTTTTCCGGCCGCGTCAAAGTGGTCAAGGAGCTGCTGGAGCACCATATCGAAGAAGAGGAAACCGAGATGTTCCCTCAAGCGAAGAAGCTGTTGGGCAAAGCTGTCCTCGAGGAGCTAGGCGCCGAAATGGAAGCCATGAAAGCCGCCTACAAAAAGTCGATGCAGACTAAACCCCTCGCAGCCTGAGCACTGTAGTCGTTGATGGCTCGTCCGCGGCGGCGGGCTCCGGGGTAACGCCCCAATCGCCGTGTTCGTACCAGTCATCACCGATCATCTCGGCCGGGTGCATGGTACGGTCGGCACCGTTGCCGCAGGCCAGGTCGGTGGCGGCGCAATAGCGGTCGCACCCCCAGCAGATGCGCTCGGGGTGCTTGGGGTGCAGTGGAAAAGGCTTGGCCATGACGAGGTTCCCTACCGGCGAACGATAGGTCCAACCTACGCCGATCACAGGTGCCTGGCCTTGACCGATATCAAGCCTGGCCAACATGAAATATCATCGAAACTTGACAAGAATCATTATTATTTACCCCTGACCTTCCTAGACTCGGGCTCTCTCCCCTCACCCGTCAGGAAGCCTCCATGCGTATCCCTTCTGCACTGCCCCTCATCCTGCTGTTGTCCACTTCTGCGGCGTTCGCCAAGGAATATCCCATCGGCGAACCGCAACACTGCCCAGGGCTTGAAATCGGCGCGGTGTACCTGCAACCCATCGAGATGGCCCCCGCCGGCATGATGCGCGCCACCGCCGATTCCGACGTGCACCTGGAGGCCGATGTACGCGCCACGGCGGACAACGCCCAAGGCTTCCAGGAAGGCAGTTTCGTGCCCTACCTGAACCTGTCGTTCTCCCTGAAAAAACAAGGCAGCGAGACGCCGATCAACGGCGACTTCCACGCCATGGTCGCCAATGACGGGCCGCACTATGGCGACAACGTCAAGCTGCAAGGCCCTGGCAAATACACCCTCACCTTCAGCGTATTGCCGCCCACCGGCCACCACTCCCTGGGCCGCCACACCGACAAGGAAACCGGCGTCGCGCCCTGGTTCGAACGCTGCGAAGTGCATTACGAATTTGTCTACGCCGGTATCGGCAAAAAAGGCGGCTACTGATGCGCCGCGCCCTGCTGCTGGGCAGCGTGCTGCTGAGCGGCTCGGCCCTGGCGGCGCCGTTGCCCACGTATGAACTGAGCCTGCAAGACGGCCATTTCGCCCCCCCGCAATTGGTGGTCAAGGCCGATGAGCGCTTCAAGATCGTGCTCAACAATATCGGCCAAGGCCCGGCCGAATTCGAAAGCACGCCGTTGCGGGTGGAGAAGGTGCTGTCCCCTGGCGTGACCACTTTTGTGGTCATCCATCCGCTCAAGCCGGGGTTGTACCCGTTCTTCGACGAATTCAACCCACAGTTGCCCGAAGGCAGCATCCTCGCGCAATAGGAGCCTTTGATGAATCAATCGATGTTTATCGTCTGGCGTGAAAGCGTCGAGGCGTTGTTGGTGATCGGCATTCTTCAGGTGTGGATCAGCCGCCAGGCCGAACACTCACGCCTGGCGCGTTTCCTGTGGGCCGGGGTGTTGCTCGGGCTGCTGTGCTCCGCCGGGTTGGCCGGCTTGATGCTGTGGGCCGGCGAAGCCATGAGCGGCTCCCAGGGTGAATGGGCACAAGCGGCGCTGACGTTACTGGCCAGCGGCTTGATGGTGCAGATGGTGTTCTGGATGCATCGCCACGGCGCCACGCTCAAACACAGCCTGGTGCGCGAAGCCGATCAGCGCCTGGCCCGCCAAGGTGGTTGGGGGGTGCTGTTGTTGGCACTGTTGGCAGTCAGCCGTGAAGGCAGTGAAACCGTGGTGTTTTTGTATGGCGCCGGGGCGCGCCTTAACGGTCCGGCACTGAGCCTGTTCGCCATCGGCGGCCTGTTGGGCCTGGTACTGGCGGGCCTGACGGTGGTGCTGCTGCGGGGCAGTCGACGCTTTATCTCCTGGTCGCTGTTTTTTGCCCTCAGCGAAGCACTGCTGTTGCTATTGGGTGGGGCCTTGCTGGTGGCCGGCGTGGACCGTATCAGCGGACAACTGCTGGGCATGGACCTGCCCGAATGGGTGTATGGCGCCTTCGGTGAAAGCCGCTGGGACAGCAGCGCCCTGCTCAGCGACAGCCACGGTCTGGGGTCGCTGCTGGCCGATTTTGCCGGCTACCGTGCCGCGCCGAGCCTGGTTACCGTGCTGGTGCTGCTCGGCTATTGGCTGTGGGTCGGCAACGGCCTGCGTCGCTCGCGGCCAGCGGCATGACCTGGCTGCAGCGCCTGGGCGATAGCATGCGGCGCCATGGGCGGTTAATCCGTACCGTGCAATGGCTGGTGGTGCTGGTTTACGCCGTGCTGTTGGTGTTGCCGGCGCTGCTGCCCTTGCCGAGCAGCCAGGCGCGCCTGGTGAACAACCTGACACTGCTCGCGCAATTTATCTTCTGGGGCCTCTGGTGGCCGTTCGTGTTGCTGTCGATGGTGCTGTTCGGGCGCCTGTGGTGCGGGGTGCTTTGCCCAGAAGGTTCGTTGAGCGAATGGGCCAGCCAGCACGGGCGCGGCCTGGGCATTCCGCGCTGGGTGCGCTGGGGCGGCTGGCCGACGCTGGGCTTTTGCCTGACGACCCTGTATGGCCAGTTGATCAGTGTGTATGACTACGCCCAGGCCGCCTTGCTGATCCTCGGCGGCTCGACCCTGGCGGCCATGGTCGTCGGCCTGTTGTTCGTGCGCGGTAAACGCGTGTGGTGCCGTTACCTGTGCCCGGTCAGCGGCGTCTTCGCCCTGCTCGCCCGCCTGGCGCCGGTGCATTTCGCGGTGGATGAGCAACGCTGGAAGGCCAACACCGCACCGCGCCTGCCGCTGCCCAACTGCGCGCCGCTGCTGGATATCCGCCGCTTGCAAGGCGCCAGCGAGTGCCATGCCTGTGGCCGTTGCAGCGGACAACGCGGGGCCGTGCAATTGATCGCCCGGTCGTGCAATACGGAGATCCTTCAGGCACCTCGCCAACCCGGCTCGGCATGGGATGCGCGCCTGTTGTTGTTTGGCGTGATCGGCCTGGCAATGGGGGCGTTTCAATGGACGGTCAGCCCATGGTTTATCGCGCTCAAGCAAACCCTGGCGACGTGGCTGGTGAGTCATGACTGGCTGTGGCCCCTGGAAGACAATGCGCCCTGGTGGCTGCTCACTCACTACCCGCAACTCAACGACAGCTTCAGCTGGCTCGATGGCCTGTGCATCGTGCTGTACCTGTGTGGCAGCGCACTGCTGCTCGGTGGTGGCTGCTGGCTGCTGCTGCGCCTGGCTACCTGGGTGGCGGGGGATCGCGCACTGTTTCGGCCCTTGGCGCTGACACTGACGCCCCTCGGTGGTGCGGGGTTGTTCCTGGGGTTGTCGGCGACCACGGTGAAGTTGCTGCGTTATGAGGGGTTGGGGTTGGGTTGGGTGCAGTCGGCGCGGGCGGTGTTGCTGGTTGGGGCGGTTGGGTGGTGCTTGTGGTTGGGGTGGCGGCAGCTTCGGGGGGTTGGGGGGGTGTTACGTGGGAGGGCTTGGTTTTTTGTGGTGTTGAGTAATGGGTTGGTGGGGGTTGGGTGGTGGTTGCAGTTTTGGGGGTGGGGTTGATTGGGGGGCGGGGCTGGGTCCGTGTACATATCCGTTGCTGCGGTAACGGCGGCTGGCGGGTTGGGGTACATATCCGTTGCTGCGGGAATGGCGGCTAGCGGGTTGGTGTACATATCCGTTGCTGCGGTAACGGCTACTGGCGTTTCCGCCCTTACGGCGGGTCACTTTTGGAAAAGAGCCCCAAAAGTAACCAAAAGGGCTCTTGCCCCACCACTCGGCACCTCGCTTAGGCTCGGTGTGCCCGAACGCAGGCTTGAATCCGTGGGCCGCCGTCATGGGCCATCCCTGGCCCAGGACGGCTAACCCGGCGTCCTGCCGGGTTACCCACGGATTCAAGCCTGCGTTCGGCCAGCGTGGTTTAACGGGGCGCCTAAGATCAAGATCAAAAGCCAGAGCAAAAGCAGAGCAAAACCAGAATGAGGTCTACCTGACTTGCAGAGATATCTGATCTATGAAGATCCAATTGTGGGAGGGGGCTTGCCCCCGATAGCGCCGGGTCAGCTAACAAATAAGTGACTGACACTCCCTCATCGGGGGCAAGCCCCCTCCCACACTTAACCGAGTACACCAAGCACAACTCCGGTCGGTTCCAAGGCAGCAAAAGACAGAGCAAAAGCAGGCCAAGGTCTACCTGACCTATGGAGATCTCTGACCTGTGGAGATCCAATTGTGGGAGGGGCGGTGCGACGATTCGACTTGCCCCCGATGGCGGTGGGTCAGTTAACAAATAAGTGACTGACACGCCCTCATCGGGGGCAAGCCCCCTCCCACATTTTTTACCGAGTACACCAGACCCGACACCGGTCGGCTCTATGGCTGCCGCGCTTTGGCTTTTGATCTAAGCCACCCCGTTAAACCTTGAACCGCGCCACGGTCTGATGCAGCGCTCCGGCCATCCCTGCCAGGTCATGCCCCGCGGTTTCCGTATGCAAGGCCCCCTGCAATACCTGCTGCGACAAATTCCGAATCCCCACCAGGTTCCGATCCACTTCTCGCGCCACCAGCGCCTGTTCTTCAGTGGCGCTGGCAATCATCAAGTTGCGCTCGTTGATCTGTGAAATCGACCGGGTAATCTCCGCCAACGCCTCTCCCGACCGCTGGGCCACACCCAAGGTTGCCTGTACCCGCTCGCTGCTGCTGTGCATGGCGGCCACGGCGTGTTCGGTGTCCTGGCGGATATTGCCAATCATCTGTTCGATCTCCTGGGTCGAAGACTGGGTGCGATGGGCCAGTGCGCGCACTTCATCGGCCACCACTGCAAACCCGCGTCCGGCATCGCCGGCCCGGGCGGCTTCGATAGCGGCGTTCAGCGCCAGCAAATTGGTCTGGTCGGCAATGCTGCGGATCACTTCCAGCACACCGCTGATGTCTTGCACGCGGCCCGCCAGTTGCTGGATACGCTCCGAGGTCTCCACCACGCCGGTGGCCAGGGTGTTGATCGAGGCCACGGTTTCCTGCACCTGGGCCTGCCCGCGCTGGGCGGTCTGCTCCGACAGGTGCGAGGCTTCGCTGGTGCTCACGGCATTGCGCGCCACTTCGTCGACGGCGGCGGTCATTTCATTGACCGCCGTGGCAGCCTGTTCGATTTCCTGGCCCTGCAGCTGCAAGCTGCTGCTGGTCTGGCTACTGACCGCGCTCAACTCTTCCGACGAGCTGGCCACGCCGTCCACCGACACGGCGATGTGCCGAACCATCTGGTTCAGACTCTGCTGCATCAGGTGCAGGTTGCGCATCACGCTGCCGTCGGCACTGTTGCCCAGCGGTACCTCGATGGTCAGATCACCATTGGCGATATGCTTGAGCACCCGTGCCACCTCGTCCGGCTCGCCGCCCAATGGCCGGGTGACGCTACGGGTGACGATCACGGCGGCGGCCACCACCAGGGTCAGGCACAGCAGGAACAGCCCGATCATCGTGCGACGCGCGTCGTCATACAGGGTTTGCGCCGCCTGCTCACGCTCGGTGAACAGCCGGCCTTGCATGGCCATCAACGCATCGAGGCTCTTGAACACGTCCAGCTCGGCCGGCATCACCTGCTGTTTGAGCTGGGCCAGGCCCTGTTCGCGGGCGCCCTGCTTGATCAGCGCCTGCACCTGGGTGAAGGCCGCCACGTAGGCTTCGCGATGGGATTTCAAGGTGGCATAGGCGGCCTTGCCTTCGGCGGTATCGAGCAGCGGCTCCAGGGTTGCGAAGGCCTGGGTGATGCGCTCGCGCGTCGTGCCGATAGAGGCCTGCGCCTGTTGGTTATCCTGGTCGATCAGCAGGTCACGGGTGTTGCGGCCGTTGTCACGCACGCCGGTGGCAATCACCATGATCGGCGCGATGCGAGGCCAGTCCTGTTGTACGATTTGTTCGGATTGCTGCTTGAGCGTTGCCAGGTCGTGCAAGGCATAAAACACCAGACCGACCAGGGCCAACGGCGCGATCGCGAAGCCGATGACAATGCGTTGCGCCGTGGTTAACTGCTTCATTCCATTATTCCTTGATGAAAGCCTGCCCAAAACGGACAGCATCTTTAAAAATCCTGACGGGGGTGATCGGTCACCCTCGCAATACAAATGCCGGGAACAACTCCCGCAAACGGCCCCACAACTCTGGCAACGCCATCTGTACGGAGACACTGGGCAGTTGCGCATCGAGCATCGTCGCCGTGCGCACCATCTGCACGGCAAAGCGCTTGACACCATTGGCTTGCAAACGCTGGGCCAGCAGCAGCAACCGGGGTGGGTCAATCAGGTGCCAATGCACCGTGGTGCGGCATTCATAATCCACGCCACTGGCCAGCAAGGTGTCCAGGCTGCGCCAGTTGGCGGCACCGCTGCCCTTGACCTGGGTGATCAATTGGCAGTCCTCGGCCAGGGCCTTCACATCGAAGCCCACCCAATCGGCATGGCGCAACGCATTGGCGAAGCCCGCCGGCTTGATCCCGGCACTGTGCAGGCCGACCCGAAAGCCCATCGCGCGCACTTCATCCATGGCCGCCGGCAAGCCTTCCTGCAAGGTCGGTTCGCCGCCGCTGAACACCACCGCGTCCAACAGGTCCTGGCGCCGCTGCAAAAACAACAACACCCGGCGCCAATCGATCTCGGCGCTACCGCGCGGTGCGATCAGGTCCGGGTTGTGGCAGTAACGACAGCGCCAGGCACAGCCCTGGCAAAACAGCACACAGGCGAGCATGCCGGGGTAGTCGAGGGTGGTCAGGGGCACCATGCCCCCGACCCGTAGCGCTCGACTCATTGGCGCCCGGCCAGGGCGGCCGTTTCAGTGAAGTGCACACGCTCTTTGTGCTCGGACTGTTTGCCAGGGTTGAACGCCGACACCGGCCGGTGGTAACCCATCACTCGGGTCCAGACTTCGCAGCGCTGACGTTGTGGCTGGGATGCTTGCATGGTGGAGCTCCTTGCGAGTTGATAAATCGGTTCAAGAACGGGCCGCGAGCGCGAGGACTTCATCGCACTTGGGGCAGAACTCATGTTCGCCGGCGAGGTAGCCGTGGACCGGACAGATCGAAAAGGTCGGGGTCACCGTCAAGTACGGCAGGCGGAAACGCCCCAAGGCTTTGCGCACCAGTTGCTTGCACGCCTGGGCCGAGGAAATCTGCTCGGCCATGTACAGGTGCAACACGGTGCCGCCGGTGTATTTGCATTGCAGTTCGTCTTGCAGCTCCAGGGCTTCGAAAGGGTCTTCGGTGAAACCTACCGGCAACTGCGACGAGTTGGTGTAGTACGGCGCGTCCACGCTGCCGGCTTGCAGAATGTCCGGGTAGCGCTTGCGGTCTTCCTTGGCGAAACGGTAGGTAGTGCCTTCGGCCGGCGTGGCTTCGAGGTTGTAGAGGTGGCCGGTCTCTTCCTGGAAGCGCAGCAAGGTGGCGCGCACGTGGTCGAGCAACTTGAGCGCGAACGCACGGCCTTCAGCGGTGTGCATACCCTGCTCGTCCCCGGTGAAGTTACGCAGCATCTCGTGCATGCCATTGAGGCCGATGGTGGAGAAGTGATTGCGCAAGGTGCCCAGGTAGCGCTTGGTATAGGGGTACAGCCCGGCATCCATATGGTGCTGGATCACCTTGCGCTTGACCTCCAGGCTTTCCATCGCCATGTCCATCAGGCTGTCCAGGCGTTGCAGCAAGCCAGAGGTGTCGCCCTTGAACAGGTAACCCAGGCGCGCGCAGTTGATCGTCACCACGCCCAGGCTGCCGGTTTGCTCCGCCGAACCGAACAACCCACCGCCGCGTTTGAGCAGCTCGCGCACGTCCAGTTGCAGGCGGCAGCACATCGAGCGCACCTGGTTGGGCTGCATATCGGAATTGAGGAAATTCTGGAAATACGGCAGGCCATAGCGCGCAGTCATCTCGAACAGGCGGTCGGCGTTCTCGCTGTCCCAGGGGAAATCGTGGGTGATGTTGTAGGTGGGGATCGGGAAGGTGAACACCCGGCCCTTGGCATCGCCGGCCTGCATCACTTCGATGTAGGCACGGTTGATCAGCTCCATTTCCGTTTGCAGATCGCCATAGGCGAACGGCATTTCCTCACCGCCGATCACCGGCACCTGCTCACGCAAATCTTCCGGGCATACCCAGTCGAAGGTCAGGTTGGTAAACGGCGTCTGGGTGCCCCAGCGCGACGGCACGTTGAGGTTGTAGATGAACTCCTGCACCGCCTGGCGCACTTCGGGGTAGCTCAGTTGGTCCTTGCGCACATAGGGCGCCAGGTACGTATCGAATGAACTGAACGCCTGGGCGCCGGCCCATTCGTTTTGCAGGGTGCCGAGGAAATTGACCATCTGCCCCAGGGCGCTGCTCAAGTGCTTGGGCGGCCCGGCTTCGACACGCCCCGGCACGCCGTTGAGGCCCTCGTGCAGCAGCGAGCGCAACGACCAGCCGGCACAATAGCCGGCGAGCATGTCCAGGTCATGGATATGCAGGTCCGCCTCCCGGTGGGCGCGGCCGATCTGCTGGCTGTAGACCTCGTCCAGCCAATAGTTGGCGGTGACCTTGCCCGACACGTTCAACACCAGCCCACCGAGGGAATAGCCTTGGTTGGCATTGGCCTGCACGCGCCAGTCTTCACGGTCGAGGTATTCGTTCATCGAGGTGGCGACTTCCACCAGGGTCTTGCGGTCGCGGCGCAGGCGGCCGTGTTGTTCGCGATAGACGATATAGGCGCGCATCGACAGGAAGTAGCCGGCGTCCATCAGCACGCGTTCGACGCTGTCCTGGATCTGTTCGACATCCAGCTGTTCGATACCCCTGAGGCGGGCCAGGACGGCACCCAATAACAGGTCGACATCGGCGGCTTGGTACTCGCCGGTAGCGGTGCCGGCGGCGATCAGCGCCTGACGGATTTTTTCGGCATCGAAGGGGACCAGGCTGCCGTCGCGTTTGTGTAGGCGGGTGCTGACCAGCGGGGTGAGCGTGTTTTGCATTTCCGGGCTCCAGACACTACATATAGATGTTTTTAGATCGATAGACACAATATGCAGTGAGATTACGGAGAATGGGGTGGATTTCCCTTGATCGGGGTCAAGGTTTTTTGATTGGGGAGGCATATCCGTTTTTGTGGGAGGGGGCTTGCCCCCGATGGCGGTGGGTCAGCCATAGATGCATCCACTGACACTCCCTCATCGGGGGGCAAGCCCCCTCCCACATTTTTTACCGAGTACACCAGACCCGACACCGGTCGGCTCTATGGCCGCCGCGCTTTGGCTTTTGATCTCAAATCAGCCTCCACTCATATTCATAAACCGCACCACCTGCACCTCCCCCGCCCCCGTGAAATCATGGCGCAGCGGCTTGCCTTTCAAACCCTTGTGCAACGCCGCGATCAAGGGCCCGTCATCCAGCGGATAGCGCCGCAGCAAAGCGCGAAAATCCAGCGCATCCTCCTGCCCCAGACACAACAGCAACTGCCCCTCCACCGTCATCCGTACCCGATTACAACTTCCACAAAAATTATGCGAATTAGGCGAAATAAACCCCACCCGGGTGCCCGGATGCCCCGCCAACCGCACATACCGCGCGGGGCCTCCGCTGTTCTCGGTGCTATCAATCAACCCATGCTCACGGGCAATCACCGCTCGCACTTCATCACTGGAGCAGAACGTCTCGCCCCGCGAGCGCCCCACATCCCCCAGGGGCATTTCCTCGATGAAACTGATGTCGATGCCCTGGTCGATGGCGAACTGCACCAGCGCCGGCACTTCGTCGAAGTTGCGTCCCTTCATCACCACGCAATTGAGCTTGACCCGTTCGAACCCCGCTTGGCTGACCGCCTTGATCCCCGCGAGCACCTGCTGCAAGTCGCCATTGCGGGTAATCGCACGAAACCGCGCGTCATCCAGACTGTCGAGGCTGATGTTCATGCGCTTGACCCCCGCCTCCACCAACGGCTGTGCGAGTCGCGCCAGCTGCGAGCCGTTGCTGGTCATCACCAGTTCACGCAAGCCCGGCAGTGCCGCGATGTTGCGGCACAGCCCGACAATGCCCGGGCGGATCAACGGCTCGCCGCCGGTGAGGCGGATCTTGCGCACGCCTTGGCGGACAAACAGCGCCGCCAGGCGTTCCAGCTCTTCCAGGGTCAACACCTGCTGGCGCGGCAGGAACGTCATGGTTTTGGCCATGCAATACACACAGCGAAAATCACAGCGGTCGGTCACCGACAAGCGCAGGTAATCGATCGAACGGCCCACCCCATCCACCAGGCTCATGTCACTGCACCAACGGCGAGTCGGCGCCCTGCAGCGCGATGCCGCGGATGTCCGCCGCGCCGATCAGGGTTTGCAGGTACTGCACCAATGCCTTCTGCCACACGCCCTGCTGCAACTGGGTGCGGATCGCGACCGCCACCGCTTCATACGGCAGCGGCTGGCCTTCGATACGTTGGTCGACACTGATCACATGCCAGCCATAACGACTCTCCAGCGGCTTGCCGGCCAGGCCCGGGGCCAGGGTGAACAGCTGGCGCTCCAGTTCGGGCACGGTTTGCCCCTTGCTCACCTGGCCCAACGAACCACCCTGGGCCTTGGACGGGCACGCCGAATACTTGAGGGCCAGCTCGGCAAATTGGCCAGGCTGCTCTTCCAGGGTCAGCAACAGGATTTCCGCCTGGGTGTGCGCCAGGTGGCGTGCGTCGGCATCGTCCGGCGCGCATTCAAGCAGAATGTGCCGCACCGCCAGCAGCGGCGCGCTGTGAAAGCGCCCGCGGTTGTTCTCGAAGTAGCGCACACAGGTGGCCTCGTCACACTCAGGCACCTTGACCTCGCGCTCCAGCAACAGGCGCGTGGCCGCTTCTTCTTCGTTCTCGCCGGCGGCGATCTCCACCGCCAGGCCCAGCTCGACGATCCGTTGCTGCAACAGCTCGCGGATCACCAGTGCGCGGGCGGCCAGGTACACCGCTTCCTCGCGACTTTCAGCCGGGTGATATTGCAATTCCAGGGCCATGGCCTCGGGCGTGACTGGCACGCCGTTGACGCTGACGATCGGCCATTCCTGTTCACTGCTGGCGATCAATTCCGGCGCCTTGAGCTCCTCGAACGAAGCCTGGGCCGCCACCTCGGCAATCACCGGTTCCTTGACCGACGAGCCGCAACCACCGCTGCCGCCATTCCCGCCACCACATCCGCATCCTGTAGTCATGACGTTCTCCTCAATACTTCTGCCGCACGATTTGATAACGACGCCCCAGGTACCAGATCGGCGCGCTGACCATGTGCACCAAGCGGGTAAACGGGAACAGCACGAACAGGGTCAAGCCCAACGCCACATGCGCCTTGTAGATCAGGCTGACCGGCTCGATCGAAGCCGCCGCGTCCATCGGCCGCAACAGCACCACGTTCTGCGCCCAGTCGGCGAGCATCACCATCACCGAACCGTCCATATGCCCGGTGGAGGCGACAATGGTCAGCAAGCCGAGCACCAACTGCGCGAGCAACACCAGCAGGATCAGGATGTCCGACGGGCTTGACGTGGCCCGTACACGCGGGTCACCTAGGCGACGCTTGACCAGCATCAGCAGGCCCACCAGGCACAGCAGGCCGAAGAAGCCACCGGAGACCATCGCCAGCAACTGCTTGTGCTCGGTGCTGATCACATGGTGATAGACCGACGCCGGGGTCAACAGGCCGACAAAATGCCCGGCCAGCACGAACAGCACGCCAATGTGGAAGAAGTTGCTCGCCACGCGCATGCCACGGTTGTTGAGCATCTGGCTGGAGCCGGCCTTCCAGGTGTACTGCGACAGGTCGAACCGCGCCCAGCTGCCCAACAGGCAGATCGCCAGGGCGACATAGGGATAGATCCCGAATACCAGCAAATTCCACTTAGACATTACCCACCTCCCCGGCCGGCACTGCGGCCCGCCCTTCTTGCTGAAAATCCACCCAGTGCAACGGCACCGCGCTTTCTTCGCGGGCCTTGCCTGGTGCGCTGGGCATCGAACTGCAACGGTCCTGCTGCTCGGCCTGCATGAAGTCCACCGCTTCCTCTTCCCAGATTTTGTCCAGGGCTTCGAGGGAGTCGTCACGCGGTTCGGCGGCGACCTGGGCACGCAGTTCGGCCACAGCCTGGTGCGGCTCGGCGCCGGCAATCTGCAACAGCGCACGGAAGCAACTGGCATAGCCGCTCTCGCGCTCTTCCAGCCGCGCGGCGAGCAAGGCCAACAGGTGCGCCACATCCGCCAGGCCCTCGCGGGCCTCGATGTCTTCACGGGTGGAGAGGAACTCCAGGTACAACGGGATGTAGTCCGGCAGCTCCTTGACGCCGATGGCAAACCCGGCCTCTTCGTACTGGGCCATCATGTCGACCATGGCCTGGCCGCGGTCGCGGGACTCGCCATGCACGTGCTCGAACAACAGCAACGACAGCGAACGCCCCCGGCCAAACAACGCACCGTAGTGTTCCTGACCGTCCATCAAGTCATTGGCGCAGATCAGCTCCAGCAACTCGAACAATGCGCCGCGCTGCTTGGGGCTGATTTCCCGCGATTCGATGATCGCCTGTTCCAGTTCGTCGCGGCCGTTCACCAGGATGTCGGTGGGGTAGTCCAGCAGCAACGAAATCACTTTAAGAATGCGCATGCTCAGTCCTCCCAGATTTGTACGGTTTTCAGCACGTCGCGGCGGTTGACCTTCTTGGCGCCGAACATGTTGGTGTCGGAGCTGCCGCTGCAACCGCTGCCAAAGCTGAAACCACAGCCGGAGCGCTCGGCGAACGCATCGCTCATGGCGTCTTCACGGTGCGCACTCGGCACCACAAAGCGGTCTTCGTAGTTGGCGATCGCCAGGTAGCGGTACATCTCTTCCACCTGTTCCACGCTCAGGCCGACGTCTTCGAGCACTTGCAGGTCCTGCACGCCGTCGACTTGCTGGGAGCGTTTGTAGGCACGCATCGCCAACAGGCGCTTGAGCGCACGCTTGACCGGTTTCTCATCGCCCGCGGTGAGCAGGTTGGCCAGGTAACGCAGCGGAATGCGCAGGCTGTCGACATCCGGGATCACCCCGTTCATGCCCACGGTGCCAGCCGCTGCGGCGTTCTGGATCGGCGACAGCGGCGGCACGTACCAGACCATCGGCAAGGTGCGGTATTCCGGGTGCAGCGGCAGCGCGAGTTTCCAATCCACGGCCATTTTGTACACCGGCGAACGCTGGGCCGAGTCGATCACCGACTGTGGCACGCCATCGGCCAGGGCCTGGCGAATCACCGCCGGGTCATTCGGGTCGAGGAAGATTTCCAGCTGTTTCTCGTAGAGGTCCTGCTCATTGGCCGTGCTCGCCACTTCGCTGATGCGGTCGGCGTCGTACAACAGCACGCCGAGGTAGCGAATCCGCCCCACACAGGTTTCGGCGCACACGGTCGGCATACCGGCTTCGATACGCGGGTAGCAGAAGATGCACTTCTCGGACTTGCCGCTCTTCCAGTTGAAGTAGATCTTCTTGTACGGGCAGCCGCTGATGCACATGCGCCAGCCCCGGCACTTTTCCTGGTCGATCAGCACGATGCCGTCTTCTTCACGCTTGTAGATCGCGCCACTCGGGCACGACGCCGCGCACGCCGGGTTGAGGCAGTGCTCGCACAGGCGCGGCAGGTACATCATGAAGGTGTTTTCGTACTCGCCATAAATGTCGGCCTGGATCTGGTCGAAGTTCTTGTCCTTGCGGCGCTTGGCGAATTCGGTGCCGAGGATTTCCTCCCAGTTGGGGCCCCACTCGATCTTTTCCATACGCTTGCCGGACACCAGCGAACGTGGGCGTGCGGTCGGCTGGTGCTCGCCCAACGGTGCGGTGTGCAGGTGCTGATAGTCGAAATCGAACGGTTCGTAGTAGTCGTCCAGGCTCGGCAGGTCGGGGTTGGCGAAGATGTTCGCCAACACGCGGAACTTGCCGCCGATGCGTGGGTTGATCGAGCCGTTGGCGTTGCGAATCCAGCCGCCCTTCCACTTGTCCTGGTTTTCCCACTCTTTCGGGTAGCCGATACCGGGTTTGGATTCAACGTTGTTGAACCAGGCGTACTCCATGCCTTCACGGCTGGTCCACACGTTTTTGCAGGTGATGGAACAGGTGTGGCAACCGATGCATTTGTCCAGGTTGAGGACCATGCCGATCTGTGAGCGAATCTTCATCTCAGTTCTCCTCGATATCAGTCGGCAATGGGCGCGGCAGGTCATTGCCGGTGGAGCCATCGAGCCAGTCGACCTTGGCCATCTTGCGCACCACGACAAACTCGTCGCGGTTGCAACCGACCGTGCCGTAATAGTTGAAACCGTAGGCCTGCTGGGCATAGCCGCCGATCATGTGCGTCGGCTTGAGCACCACGCGGGTCACCGAGTTGTGGTGGCCGCCACGGGTCTTGGTGGTTTCCGAACCCGGCACGTTCACGATGCGTTCCTGGGCGTGGTACATCATCACCATGCCTTCCTTCACGCGCTGGCTGACCACCGCACGGGCAGTCAAGGCGCCGTTGACGTTGAAGCATTCGATCCAGTCGTTGTCCTCGATGCCGGCGCGCTTGGCGTCGATCTCCGAGAGCCACACAATCGGTCCGCCACGGCTCAGGGTGAGCATCAGCAGGTTGTCGCTGTAGGTGCTGTGGATGCCCCATTTCTGGTGCGGGGTGATCCAGTTCAGCACGATCTCGGTCTCGCCGTTGCTGCGCTTGCCCTTCACCCCTTCGATGGTGCGGGTGTTGACCGGTGGCCGGTAGCTCATCAACTGCTCGCCGAACGCCTGCATCCACGGGTGATCCTGGTAGAACTGCTGGCGGCCGGTGATGGTGCGCCATGGGATGTTTTCGTGGACGTTGGTGTAGCCGGCGTTATAGCTCACGTGTTCGTCTTCAAGGCCGGACCAGGTCGGGCTGGAGATGATCTTGCGTGGCTGCGCCTGGATGTCGCGGAAGCGAATCGCTTCGTGGGCCTTGGAGATCGCCAGGTGGCTGTGGTCGATGCCGGTGAACTCCGACAGCGCGGCCCAGGCTTTCACGGCGACCTTGCCGTTGGTTTCCGGGGCCAGGGACAGGATCACCTCGGCGGCGTCGATGGCGGTGTCGATCTTCGGCCGACCGTGGCTGATGCCCGCGTCGTTTTCGTGGTGGTTGAGTTCACCGAGGAACTCGACTTCCTCGTCGGTGTTCCAGTTGATGCCCTTGCCGCCGTTGCCGAGTTTTTCCAGCATCGGGCCCAGGGACGAGAACTGCTTGTAGATGTTCGGGTAGTCGCGTTCCACCACCGCCATGTTCGGCGCGTTCTTGCCCGGCACCGGCGCCACACCGGCGCTTTTCCAGTCGGTGCCGCCAAATGGCTGGGCCAGTTCGCCGACGCTGTCGTGCATCAACGGTACGGTGACCAGGTCTTGTTCCACGCCCAGGTGGCCGACCGACATGGCCGAGAACGCCTTGGCGATGCCCTTGTAGATTTCCCAGTCGGAGCGCGACTCCCACGCCGGGTCGATGGCGGCCGACAACGGGTGGATGAACGGGTGCATGTCCGAGGTGTTCATGTCGTCTTTTTCGTACCAGGTGGCGGTCGGCAAGACGATGTCGGAATACACGCAGGTGGAGGACATGCGGAAGTCCAGGGTGGTCACCAGGTCGAGCTTGCCGATGGCGCCGTCTTCGACCCATTCGGCCTCGGTGGGCTTGCATTCGGTGCTGTGGCCGATGTCTTCGTTCATCACGCCGTTCTTGGTGCCCAGCAGGTACTTGAGCATGTACTCATGGCCCTTGCCCGACGAGCCGAGCAGGTTGGAGCGCCAGATAAACATGTTGCGCGGGAAGTTCACCGGGCTGTCCGGCTGTTCGCAGGCAAAGCGCAGGCTGCCGTCCTGCCAGGATTGGACCACGTAGTCTTTCGGCGTCATGCCGGCGGCAGCCGCCTCACGGCAGATGTGCAGCGGGTTGGTGTTGAGCTGCGGCGCACTCGGCAACCAGCCGGCGCGTTCGGCGCGGATGTTGTAGTCCAGGGCGTGTTCCGGGAACTGCGATTTATCGGCCAGAGGCGAGAGCACATCGTGCATGCTCATCTTCTCGTGGCGCCATTGCGAGCTGTGGCCGTAGAAGAAGCTGGTGCCGTTCATCTGGCGTGGCGGGCGGTTCCAGTCCAGGCCGAAGGCCAGGGGCAGCCAACCGCATTGCGGGCGCAGTTTTTCCTGGCCTACGTAGTGGGCCCAGCCGCCGCCGGTCTGGCCGACGCAACCGCAGAGCATGAGCATGTTGATCAGCCCGCGGTAGTTCATGTCCATGTGGTACCAGTGGTTCATCGCCGCGCCGACGATGATCATCGAGCGCCCCTTGGTCTTGTCGGCGTTGTCGGCGAACTCACGGGCGATCTGGATGGCTTTCTCGCGGCTGACGCCGGTGATCGCTTCCTGCCACGCCGGGGTGCCCGGCACGCTGGCGTCGTCGTAGTCCTTGGCCACGTTCTGGCCGCCCAGGCCACGGTCGATGGCCAGGTTGGCGGCGGACAAGTCGAACACCGTCGCCACTTTGGCCACGCTGCCGTCGGCCAGGGTCACGCTGTGCACCGGCACGCGGCGGAACTGCACGGCATCGCCGGCCACGTGCTGGAAGTGTTCGTGGGCTTCGCCGGCAAAATACGGGAACGCCACTTCGGCGACGTCGTCACCGATCAGGCTGAGTTTCAGGTCGATGGCACGGCCTTCACCGCCTTCCTTCGCGAGGATGTTCCACTTGCCCTTCTCGCCCCAGCGGTAGCCGATGGAACCTTGTGGCGAGACCAGTTCGCCGCTTTCGTCGAGGGCGATGGTTTTCCATTCCGGGTTGTTGTCCTGGCCGAGGTTGCCGGTCAGGTCCGAGGCCCGCAGGAAGCGGTCAGGCTGGAAGCCGGCGCCGGGGGCAAAACCGGTCATCGGCTTGAGCATCACCAGCACCGGCAAGTCGGTGAAGCGCTTGGCGTAATCGGTGAAGTAGGCGCTCGGTTTGTCCAGGTGAAATTCCTTGAAGATCACATGGTTGAAGGCCTGGGCCAACGCGGCGTCGGTGCCCTGCTTGGGGTTGAGCCACAGGTCGGTGAGCTTGGCCACTTCCGAATAGTCGGGGGTGATGGCCACGGTCTTGGTGCCCTTGTAACGCACCTCGGTGAAGAAGTGCGCATCCGGGGTACGGGTCTGCGGGACGTTGGAACCCCAGGCGATGATGTAGTTGGAGTTGTACCAGTCGGCCGATTCCGGCACGTCGGTCTGCTCGCCCCAGACCATCGGCGAGGCCGGTGGCAAGTCGCAGTACCAGTCGTAGAAGCTCAGGCACACGCCGCCGATCAGCGACAGGTAACGCGAACCCGCCGCGTAGCTGACCATGGACATGGCCGGGATCGGCGAGAAACCGACGATGCGGTCCGGGCCGTATTGCTTGATGGTGTAGACGTTGGAGGCAGCGATGATCTCGTTGACCTCCTCCCAGTTCGAGCGAATGAAACCGCCCATGCCGCGCTTGCTCTTGTACGAGTCGGCCTTGACCTTGTCCTCGACAATGCTCGCCCACGCCTCGACCGGTGGCAGGGTCAGGCGCGCTTCACGCCATAGCTTGAGCAACGGCTTGCGGATCTTCGGGTACTTGAGGCGGTTGGCGCTGTAGATGTACCAGCTGTAGCTGGCACCCCGCGGGCAGCCGCGCGGCTCATGGTTGGGCAAGTCGTTGCGGGTGCGCGGGTAGTCGGTCTGCTGGGTTTCCCAGGTGATCAGGCCGTTCTTCACGTAGATCTTCCACGAGCAGGAGCCGGTGCAGTTCACGCCGTGGGTGGAGCGTACGATCTTGTCGTACTGCCAGCGCGAGCGATAGACGTTCTCCCAGTCGCGGGACTCCTTGCGGGTCTCGCCGTGACCCTCGGAGAATTCGTTTTGCTTACGGTTGAAGAACCGCAGTTGATCCAGCAAGTGACTCATGATGTTTTCCTCATCAGGCGTGCCGTGGGGTACGTTGCCCCGGCGAATTCGTGGTCGATCAGCAGGGAGTGGCGCAACCTTTGCGGGCGTACCACCACCAGGTCACGACAATGCAGCTCAGGTAGAAACCGACAAACATGTAGAAGGCCATCGCCGGGCTGCCGGTGGCGGCCATCGAGGTGCCGAAGGATTTGGGAATGAAGAACGCACCGAAGGCGCCCATGGCCGAACTGAAGCCGAGTACGGCGGCGGATTCCTTGCCGGCATCTTTGAGCGCTTGCTCGCGTTCGGCGGCGGATTTACCGGCGCTGGCCTTTTCGTGCTGGGTGCGGAAGATCACCGGGATCATGCGGAAGGTGGAGCCATTGCCCACGCCGGTGGTGATGAACAGCAGCATGAACATGCCGAGGAAGCCATAGAAGCTGCCGCCCTGGCCGTTTTCGGGCAGGAAGTGCAACACGCCGAACACCATCACGATCATCAGCACGAAGTTCCACAAGGTCACCCGTGCACCGCCCAACTTGTCCGCCAGCCAGCCGCCCAATGGGCGTACCAGTGCGCCGACCAGAGGCCCGAGGAAGGCGAATTTCAGCGCTACCACATCGGGGAACGAAGTCTTGATCAGCAGGGGGAACGCCGCCGAAAAGCCGATGAACGAACCGAAGGTGGCCAGGTACAACCAGCACATCAGCCAGTTGTGCTTGCGCTTGAAGATCACCGCCTGCTCGCTGAACGAGGCACGGGCGCTGGACAGGTCATTCATGCCAAACCAGGCCGCCACGGTGACGGTGAGGATAAACGGCACCCAGATAAAACCGGCGTTCTGCAACCAGAGTTGACTGCCATCCGGCAAGGTTTGCGGTTGACCGCCGACCAGGCCGAACACGCCGAAAGTGATCACCAGCGGCACGCAGAACTGCATCACCGACACCCCAAGGTTGCCGAGGCCGGCGTTCAGGCCCAGGGCCGTGCCCTGCTGCGACTTGGGGTAGAAGAAGCTGATGTTGGACATGCTCGAGGCGAAGTTGCCGCCGCCGAAACCGCACAGCAACGCGATCAGTACAAACACGCTGTAGGGGGTGTTGGGGTCTTGCACCGCAAAGCCCATCCACAGCGATGGCAGCAGCAGCGACGCGGTGCTCAGGGCGGTCCAGCGGCGGCCGCCGAAGATCGGCACCATGAACGAGTAGAACACCCGCAAGGTCGCGCCGGACAGGCCCGGCAACGCCGCCAGCCAGAACAGCTGGTCAGTGGTGAACGTAAAGCCGATGGCGTTCAGGCGCACGATCACCGTGCTCCACACCATCCACACGGCGAAGGCCAGCAACAGCGCAGGGATCGAGATCCACAGGTTGCGGGTGGCAGTCTTCTTGCCGCTGGCGCCCCAGAACGCGGGGTCCTCAGGGCGCCAGTCGTGGATCACCGGCCCCGAGCCGGGCTTTTGCGCGATGGACATGTTCATTCTCCTTGGAGACGTTGGGCGGTTTTGCCCAAAAGCGGTTGCTTGCGCATTTCGCTGAAGTACATCCAGGTCAGGGACACCCAGACCACGCCGTACATCAACATGAAGCAGGACGAGCGCACGCCGGTGAGGTCCACCAGGGCGCCAAACAGAATCGGCAGTACAAAGCCCCCCAGCCCACCGGCCAGGCCGACGATGCCGGACACCGCGCCCATGTTCTGCGGGTAGTCATTGGCGATGTACTTGAATACGGAGGCCTTGCCGAACGCGAAGGCGATGCCCATCACGAACAGCAGCACGGTGAACAGGGTGGCGTTGAGGCCGATATGGAAATCCAGGGGGCCGTTGACGGTCTGCACCTGCAATTGGGTCTGCGGGTAGCTGAGCAGGAACAGGCAGATCCAGCTCACCCACAACACCCACCAGGTCACGCTTTGAGCGCCCCAGCGATCCGACATCCAACCGCCCACCGCACGCAGCACGCCACCGGGCAGCGAGAAACACGCGGCCAGCAGTGCGGCGCTTTGCAGGCTGAAACCGTATTCCTGCACGTAGTACTTGGTCATCCATAGCGCCAGGGCCACGTAGCCGCCGAACACAATCGAGTAGTACTGGCAGTAGCGCCACACGGCCGGGTCTTTCAGGCACAGCAACTGCTGGCGCAGGGTCGCGCCGCCGGCACTGCGGTGCGCCTTGTTTTCGCTGGTGAGAAACCAGAACAGCAGCGCGGTGATAAACAGGATTGCGCCGAACACCTTGGGCACCAGGTGCCAGGTGCCGAGGGCGATCAGCGCCGGGGCCAGAAACTTGGTGACAGCGGCGCCCGCGTTGCCGGCGCCAAACACCCCCATGGCGAAGCCCTGGTTGTCCTTGTCGAACCATTTGGCAACGTAGGCGATGCCCACCGAGAACGAGCCACCGGCCAGGCCGACGAACAGGCCCAGGACCAGGAACTGCCAATAGGCGGTGGCGTAAGTGATCAGGTACAGCGGCAACACACACGCGAGCATCAGCAGGAAGAACACAATGCGCCCGCCGAAACGGTCAGTCAGCAGGCCCAGCGGCAGGCGCACCAGGGAACCGGTCAACACCGGCGTGGCGGCCAACAGGCCGAACTGGGTTTCGTTGAGTTGCAACAGCTCTTTGATGGGGACGCCCAACACGGCGAACATCATCCACACCATAAAGCAGACGGTGAAAGCCAGTGTGCTCATGCCCAGCACCAGGCCTTGTCTTATACGGGGTTGAGTCACGGTACGCGCTCCAGAAAGTGATTCCATGAGCGCAGGTTAGGGGCGGCCCCCCCTTGGAACTTGACGCAGATCAACGTCCGCCTGGGGGGTATCGGGCTATGCTGGCCCCACCTACCTCTAAGGAGGTAGTTCGAACAACAAGAGAAAGTCTTTATTTATCAATGGATTGGTCTCTTGTGCCGGTGTTTTCCCGTGGGAGGGTTTGCCGGCAATTCTTTAGAGGTAGTGCGCCAGGGATTGCGGTGTTCCAGCCCTTTTTGCCCTTTTTGGTGCCGCCATGCAGACGTCCCCCCTCCTTCGATTACGCCGCCGTGTTTAGCTGGCTGCGCAGTTCCCTGCCCGCCCGCGCCGGCCTGGCCGTGATCCTGATCGCGATCCTCGCGCTCGCCAGTTCCTTGAGTGCCGGCTTGATCGCCTGGTTCAGCCAGGGCGACGCCGCCGCGATCAATACCGCAGGCTCGGTGCGCATGGAGACCTACCACCTGAGCTGGAAGCTCGCCGCCGGCGCACCGGCCGACGAGATCGACAGCATTACCCAAAGCCTGCAAGGGCGTCTCGATAGCCAGTCGCTCAAGGCCGTGCTCGAAGACGGCCCGCGCAGTGCGTTGTTGCAAAGCTACCAACAGATCCAGCAACGCTGGCACGACGACCTGCGCCCGGCCCTGGCACGGGGTGACGCCGCCCTGTTCCAGGCCAGCGCACCGGGGTTCGTCGAGCAATTGAATCAATTCGTCAGCCTGTTGCAGCAACAGAGCGAACACAAACAAGGCTGGCAACAAGGCATCCAGGGCCTGGCGCTGTTCAGCACCCTGATCATCCTGTTGATCGGCCTGTATGAACTGCAATACGGCGTGGTCAACCCCTTGCAGGAGCTGGTGCAGGCCACCCGGCGCTTTCGCGACGGCGACTTCAAGACCCGGGTCAACCACCGTTCCGAGGATGAACTGGGGCAACTGGCCCTGAGCTTCAACACCATGGCCGAAACCATCGAAGCCTCCCACCGCACCCTGGAAAGCCAGGTGCGCCTCAAGACCCTCAACCTGCAACAGGCCAACGCCGCCCTCGAGTTGCTCTACCAGAGCAGCCGCAGCCTGGCCACGCGCCTGGCGAATGCCGAGGGCCTGGATGAACTGATCCGACGCTTCCAGAAGCGCCTGCCGGGGCTGCGCCTGTCGCTGTGCCTGCAAGGCCACTTCCTCGCACCGGCCCAGCAGATGCTCGCCCTGCATGGCGGCGACAGCCGCAACGTCTGCGCCATCGGCGACTGCGCGACCTGCCAGAAACACAAGGTCGCGCCGCCCCAGGTGTTCAGCATCAGCAACCAGGGCTCGGAACTGGGCGAACTCAAGGCCCACTTCATCGACGGCCATGCGCCCCAGGACTGGGAGAAACAACTGATCCAGGCCCTGGCCAACCTGATCGGCACCTCACTGTCCCTCAAGCGCCAGCGCGAGCAGGACCACCGCTTGCTGCTGCTCGACGAACGCACCATCATCGCCCGCGAACTGCACGACTCCCTGGCCCAGGCGCTGTCGTACATGAAGCTGCAAGTCAGCCGCATGCAAACCCTGATCCGCCGCGGCGAACCGGTGGAGACCCTGGCCACCGTCACCGCCGAGCTGCGCGACGGTCTGAACAATGCCTACCGGCAACTGCGTGAGTTGCTCACCACCTTCCGCCTGCAAATCCACGATGCCGGGCTGGTGCAGGAACTGCAGGACACCGCTGAAGAGTTTTCCCGGCGCGGCGAATTCCAGGTCCACCTGCACGTCGACGCCCTGGCCTTCCAGCTATCGGCCAGTGAGCAGATCCACTTGCTGCAAATCACCCGCGAAGCCCTGTCCAATTGCCTGCGCCACGCCCATGCGCAAAACGCCTGGCTGCAACTGCGCCAGGAGGGCGAGACCGTCAGCCTGTGCATCGAAGACGACGGCCGTGGCTTTTGCGGCGACGTCGATCAACGTGAACACCACGGCCTGACCATCATGGACGAGCGCGCACGCAGCCTGCACGGCCAACTCGACATCGGCCCACGCGAGCCCCAGGGCACGCGCGTGCAATTGCGTTTTCACCCGGAATTCCTCGGGCAACCTCTACAAGGCACCCACGCATGAACACACCCACTCGCCACCGCATCCTGCTAGTCGACGACCACCCGATGATGCGCCACGGCATGCGCCAGATGCTGGAACTGGAAGACGACTTGCAGGTAGTCGGCGAGGCCGGTAATGGCCAGGAAGCCCTGGACCAGATCGACACGCTGCAACCGGACCTGGTGCTGCTGGACAACAACATGCCGCAAATGAACGGCCTGGAAACCCTGCGCCGCCTGCGGGCCATGAACTATGCGGGCAAGGTGTTGCTGTTTACGGTGTCCGACGCTGAAGACGATATTCGCGATGCCCTGCGCCTGGATGCCAACGGGTACCTGCTCAAGGACATGGAGCCGGAGTTGGTCGTCCAGTTCATCCGCGATGCCTTGCAGGGTGCCTTGGTGATCAGCCCTGGGTTGACGCGGGTCCTGGCCCAGGCCCTGCGCTCGCCGCAACCCCATGCGGCGGTGGAGTTGACCGAGCGGGAGCGGCAGGTGTTGAAGACGATTGCCAGTGGGCATAGCAACAAGGTGATCGGGCATAAGTTGGGGATTACCGAGGGGACGGTGAAGGTGCATGTGAAAAATTTGCTGCATAAGTTGGGGTTGCGGTCGCGGGTGGAGGCGGCGGTTTGGGCGATGGAGCATTTGCGGCAGGCGGGGTGAGGTTTTTTTGGGGTGGGGTTGAGTACATATCCGTTATTTAGGTGACGGCCACTGGCGGTTCCGCCCTTACGGCGGGTCACTTTTGGAAAAGAGCCCCAAAAGTAACCAAAAGGGCTCTTGCCCCACCA
>NZ_JBXAFK010000073.1:0-30444 GCF_058793055.1 Pseudomonas sp. MPR-R2A5 | reverse complement strand
CGTCCAAGCCTCAAATGTGTAAACGATGTCCCCGGTTTCAGATGTAAACGATGTCTACGGTTCTACACCCCGATAGCTGAGTGTCAGTCAATAATGCTGTGACTGACCTACCGCTATCGGGGGCAAGCCCCCCTCCCACAGTTGTTTTGCGGTGTTAGTAAAATCTAGCGCGGCTCGATGTGGGCAATCATCAGTTGCACGGTTTCATTCCCCCGAAACTCGTTCACGTCCAGCTTGTAGGCCAACTCCACCCAACGCACCGTCGGGTTCGGCCACACTTCGCGGTCCACTCCAAACGCAATGCCATCAAGCTTCACCGACCCGCATTCGGTCTTGAGCACCACTTTCAGGTGTCGCTCCCCCACCACTCGCTGCTCCACCAACTGGAACACGCCGTGAAACAACGGCTCGGGAAAGTGCTGCCCCCACGGCCCGGCATGCCGCAGCGCGCGGGCCAGTTCGAGGTGAAACTCCTCAACCGCCAGGGTGCCATCGGACAGCAACCGGCCGGTGAGGTCTTCCTCGCGCAATTGCCGACGTACTTCAGCGTCAAAGGCTTCGGCAAACAGGGGAAAATTCGCCTCGGGCAGCGTCAGCCCCGCCGCCATGGCATGGCCGCCGTACTTGGCGATCAGGTTCGGATGCTGGCTGGCGACTACCGCCAGGGCATCACGGATGTGGAAGCCCGGCACAGAGCGCCCCGAGCCCTTGAGCAGGCCATCACCGGCGTCGGCGAAGGCAATGGTCGGGCGGAAATAACGCTCTTTCATGCGCGACGCCAGAATGCCGATCACCCCTTGATGCCACTCCGGATCGAACAGGCACAAGCCATAGGGCATCGAGTCCACCGGCAAGTCCTTGAGCTGGGCCAGGGCCTCGCGCTGCATGCCTTGCTCGATGGATTTGCGGTCCTGGTTCATACCGTCCAATAGCGCAGCCATTTCCCGAGCCGCAGCAAAATCGCTGGTCAGCAGGCATTCGATACCCAGGCTCATATCATCCAGGCGCCCGGCAGCGTTCAACCGGGGGCCGAGGATAAAACCCAGGTCGGTGGACGTGATGCGCGCCGCATCGCGCTTGGCGACCTCGAGAATCGCCTTGATCCCTGGCCGCGCACGACCGGCGCGAATACGTTCCAGGCCCTGATGGACCAGGATGCGGTTGTTGGCGTCCAGCGGTACAACGTCAGCGACGCTGCCCAGGGCGACCAGGTCGAGCAACTCCCCAATGTTCGGCTGCGCTTTGTTCTCGTACCAGCCCAAACTGCGCAAGCGAGCACGCAGGGCCATCAGCACGTAGAAGATCACGCCTACGCCGGCCAATGCCTTGCTGGGGAACTCACAGCCTGGCTGGTTCGGGTTGACGATGGCGTCCGCCGCCGGCAATTCATCCCCCGGTAAGTGGTGGTCGGTGACCAGCACCTTGAGCCCCGCCGCTTTCGCCGCCGCCACGCCCTCGACACTGGAGATGCCGTTGTCCACCGTGATCAACAACTGCGGCTCGCGCTGCAAGGCGACGGCGACAATTTCCGGGGTCAGGCCATAGCCGTATTCGAAACGGTTGGGCACCAGGTAATCGACATGGGCCGCACCCAGCAGCCGCAGGCCCAGGGTGCCCACCGTACTGGCGGTAGCACCATCGGCGTCGAAGTCGCCGACGATCAGGATGCGCTGGCGTTGCTGCAATGCGGTCACCAACAGGTCTACCGCCGCGTCGATGCCCTTGAGCTGCTGGAAGGGAATCAACCGCGCCAGGCTTTTATCCAGCTCCGCCTCGGACTGCACCCCGCGAGCGGCATAGAGGCGGGTCAACAGCGGTGGCAGTTCACCCAGGAAGGGCATGACGGCGGGTAATGGGCGAGGATCGATACGCATGGGGTGACGGGAGCTTCTCTGCTGATACAACGGTTAAACAACACGGCTTAAAGCGGCACGGGTCAGCTGTGGGAGGGGCGGTGCGACAATTCGAATGGCTCTCGGTAGCCGACGCAACAGTGACAGCAACTTGACCGGCGCCAGCGTCATCGGGAGCACGCCGCCTCCCACATTTTTCAACCGCGCTCGCCGACCAGCCATTGCAGTTGCACTTCGTGCTGGCCGCGGTCATCAGTCACGAAGATCGTGCCTTCACTGATCATCACGTCCCACTTGATCACGCGCGGCATGTCCTTGGCCAAGGTCTCGAGGACTTCCTGCGGCACGGCAGCGATGTGCACGTTCTTCATACTTTTCGCCGCCGGCACCACCTTGCCTTCCCACACGCGCAGGCTGCCATAGGCGAGCAAACTGGTACGTTCGGCGCGGCGCGAGCACCAGGTCAGGCGGTCGACATCGGGCTGGCCGACTTCGATCCAGTGTAAAACCCTATCATCCAGGCTTTTTTCCCACAGGGCCGGCTCGTCTACATCCGAGAGGCCACGGCCGAACGACACCTGTTCGCTGTACCACAGCGCGTAGGCCAGCAGGCGCACGGTCATACGCTCTTCGGTTTCCGACGGGTGGCGGGCGATGGTCTGTTTGACGCTCTCGTACACCGAGCGATCGAGGTCGGTGAGGTTGAGTTCGAATTTATAGGTCGTGGACGGCTGGGCCATGAACGGGCTTCTAGAGACAGGGAAAGGCGGCCAGTCTAACCGATGGCGAGGGCATTCAACGAATCCTGCGCTGCATCATCCTTATCCCTGGGCCACTCGCCTATGTTAAAAGGCATCACACCACTGCCCTGCGCTTGAAAGGATCATCATGTCGTTTAATGCCAAACCGCTTGCCGGCCTGAAAGTCATCGAACTCGGCACCCTGATCGCCGGCCCCTTCGCTTCACGCATCTGCGCCGAGTTCGGCGCCGAAGTGATCAAGGTCGAGTCGCCGGATGGCGGCGACCCGCTGCGCAAGTGGCGCAAGCTGTATGAAGGCACCTCGTTGTGGTGGTTTGTGCAGGCGCGCAACAAGAAGTCACTGACGCTGAACCTCAAGCATCCGGACGGGCTGGCGGTCCTCAAACAGTTGCTGGCAGACGCCGACATCCTGATCGAAAACTTCCGTCCCGGCGTCCTGGAAAAACTCGGCCTGAGCTGGGAAACCCTGCACGCACTGAACCCGAAGCTGGTGATGGTGCGCCTCTCTGGCTTCGGCCAGACCGGGCCAATGAAAGACCAGCCAGGGTTTGGCGCGGTGGGCGAGTCCATGGGAGGGCTGCGCTATATCACCGGCTTCGAAGACCGCCCGCCGGTGCGTACCGGGATTTCCATCGGTGATTCGATTGCCGCCCTCTGGGCGGTGATCGGTGCGCTGATGGCACTGCGTCATCGCGAGGTCAACGGTGGGGTCGGCCAAGTGGTGGATGTGGCGCTGTACGAAGCGATTTTCGCCATGATGGAAAGCATGGTCCCCGAGTTCGACGTGTTCGGGTTTATCCGCGAGCGCACCGGCAACATCATGCCTGGCATCACGCCGTCTTCGATCCATACCAGTGCGGACGGCAAGCACGTGCAGATTGGCGCCAACGGCGATGCGATCTTCAAGCGCTTCATGTCGGCCATCGGCCGTGAGGACCTGGCCAACGACCCGGAACTGGCCAGCAATGATGGGCGTGATGGCCGCCGCGATGAGCTTTACGGGGTGATTGATCGTTGGGTCAACGCCTTGCCACTGGAGCAGGTGGTGGAGCAGTTGAACAAGGCCGAGGTCCCCGCCAGCCGCATCTACAGTGCTGAAGACATGCTCGCAGACCCGCAGTTCCTGGCTCGGGAGATGTTCCTCAAGGCGCAACTGCCGGACGGCAAGGACTTCAAGATGCCCGGCATCGTGCCCAAGCTGTCGGACACGCCAGGCAGTTGTGAATGGGTCGGACCGAAGCTGGGCGAACACAACAACGAGCTGCTCCAGGCGCTGGGCTACGATGCCCTGGCAATCACCCGTTTGCATGAGGATGGCGCGATCTGATGACACGTCGCGTCCAGCGCTGGTTCATTTGCCTGTGTCACGTAACCTTGATGGTCGGCGGCTGGCCGGTATCGGCCAACGCCCAGGATACGCTGGTCTGGTTGTTGCGCGACCTGCCACCGGTGACCATTTTCGAAGGCCCGCGCAAGGGGCAGGGAGCACTGGACCAGTTGCTGCCCATGCTCGCCGAGCGCCTGCCGGAATATCGCCATCAGATCCTGCACGTCAACCGCGCCCGGGGCACGCAAATGCTGCGCGAGCCGTCGTTCACCTGTGACCCGTCACTGCTGTGGACACCGGAGCGCGCCAAGTACGTTGTTTTTTCGACCCAGGCCTTCGTGACGGTGAGCAATGGCGTGATGATCCGCCGGAGCCAGCAGGAGGCCATGGCGCCCTTCATCAACGACGGTCAGTTCGACCTGCAGGCTTTTCTCGACGCTCCCAACACCCGGCTTGGCGCCACCGCAGAACGCAGCTATGGCGCCGTCATCGACGAGCGCCTCAAGCACGCCACCGCGCACAAATTGGCGCTGCACTACGGCAACGATGCATTGGGCAGCCTGTTGCAGATGCAACGTCTCGGCCGCCTGGAAGCGGTCCTGGGCTATTGGACGGAGATCCGCTACCACGCCATGCAACAGGGGATCGACCCACAGGAGCTGATGTTTTTCCCGATCAAGGGCGCCGCGCCTTACCAACGCACGCACATCGGTTGCTCGAACACCGCCCTCGGCCGCGAGGCGATCGAACGCATCAACCAGGTACTGCGTGACATCCCTCTGGAACAGGTGCAGCAGTCCTACGCTTCCTGGCTGGACCCGGTCACCCGGGAACACTACCTGCGCGACAACCCAAGCTTTTTCCAGGACTCGCCCATGCCCTGACAAATCGCGGGCAAAAAGAAACCCCGAGGAGTGGGGAGACAACTCGGGGTTAAACGTGGCCTACAAAAAGACCAGTACAACAAGACACAAACACCGGAGCACAATGTTTGCTCTTACTGTTACGAAATCTGACTCGTCATAGCGTAAGAAGGTTCCGAAGAAAAATAATTCTTCATGCCAACACCCCACTACGGGTCTGGGCGGCGTTACGCAGGGCCGCGATCACCGACGGTTCAAGACGCCCCTCTGCGATTTTGAGATCGCGCAGCAGGCAATCCACCACATCCACCAGAGCGCGCTTGTCAGTCAGTTGCGCACGGTCGACTTCACGTTCGACCACGATGGCGCCAGCAGGATTCTTCACGGTCACCAGGCACTCGCCCTGCGCACCAGAGGCGGTCAGCGTAACCTGATAAGGGCTCAGTGCTTCTTCGAGCAATAGGCTGATACTTTCCATCTCGATCACCACTCAATAGTTCGGGAACAATCGGTTCAACGGGAGCTGCATCTATCCTAAGTGACTGGATGTAACGTAGGAAAGTTCGCTTTTTCGTCGTTATGGGGGTTTCGGGGAGTGACTAGAACCAGCATGCGCTTGCAACATGACAACCAAAAAACGGCGCACATGACTGCTTACGCAATGGGCGGCTGTTTTGGGGTTTCCGACGGCTGTGACCGGAGGTGAATCCTATACTCGGTGAGCGCTGGTCACGCTGCCACACAGGTAAAGCGCATGTCAAAAGGCCCTTATTCCGAAGGATAAATACGATGGCAGAACAAAATGAACAACAGACAGCGACAGACAGGATGCACGCCGAGGTATCCCGTATTTTTGCTGAGATAGCACGCATGAATGCAGAGCAAAACAAACTCCACGCAGAATCCCTGAAGATAACCTGTGAGACGTTCTGGTACCCGGTGGCTATCGCGACCGGCTTCTATGCCGCTGTCGGCACAGTCATAGTCGTCGCCCAGAAACTATTCTCGTAACACTTGAGCGGGCCGGCCAGAAACGAAAAACGCCGCTGACCCAAGGAAGGGAAAGCGGCGTTTTTGTCTTCGTGATTTGTCTTACAAAGGCTTGCCACGATTACCATGCTGGCTGACAAACGCCTGCATCGCCTTCAAATCATTCGGCAGCACTGTGCAACGCTCTTCACGCTCGAACAGGTCGGCCAGATGCTCCGGCAGTTCCAAAGCCTTGCCAACGCCCGCCTTTTCCACCGCTTCCGGGAATTTGACCGGGTGGGCGGTGCCCAGGATCACCATCGGGATATCCAGGCTGCGACGGCATTCACGCGCAGCCTTTACACCGATGGCGGTATGCGGGTCCAGCAGTTCGCCGGTCTGGGCATAGACTTCAGCGATGGTTTCGCAGGTCTGTGCATCGTCCACCGCGAGGGAGTCGAACAGCTTGCGGGTTTCGGTCCAGCGCTCTTGATCGACGCTGAAACCACCACCGCTCTTGAAGCTGTTCATCAACTCAGCCAGCGCAGCCCCGTTACGGCCGTGCATATCGAACAGCAGGCGTTCGAAGTTCGACGACACCATGATGTCCATCGACGGCGACAGGGTGGCGTGCAGGGTTTCCTTGACGTACTGGTTGCCGCTCATGAAGCGGTGCAGGATGTCGTTGCGGTTGGTGGCGACGATCAACTGGTTGATCGGCAGGCCCATGTTGCGCGCGAGGTAGCCGGCGAAGATATCGCCGAAGTTGCCGGTCGGCACCGAGAACGACACCGAACGCGCCGGGCCACCCAGCTGCAGGGCGGCGTGGAAGTAGTAGACGATCTGGGCCATGATCCGCGCCCAGTTGATCGAGTTCACTGCCACCAGGCGCGTGCCCTTGAGGAAGCTCTGGTCAGCGAAGCTGTTCTTGACCATTTCCTGGCAGTCATCAAAGTTGCCTTCGATGGCGATGTTGTGGATGTTCTCACCGAAGATGGTGGTCATCTGCCGACGCTGCACCTCCGACACACGCTTGTGCGGGTGCAGGATAAAGATATCGACGTTTTCGCAGTGTTTGCAGCCTTCAATGGCCGCCGAACCGGTGTCACCGGAAGTAGCGCCGATGATCACCACGCGCTCGCCGCGTTTTTCCAGCACGTAGTCCAACAGGCGCCCCAGCAGTTGCAGGGCAAAGTCCTTGAACGCCAGGGTCGGGCCGTGGAACAGCTCAAGCACCCACTCGTTGCCATTCAGTTGGCGCAGCGGGGCGATGGCGCTGTGGGAAAACACGCCGTATGTCTCTTCCAGGATCTTTTTGAAATCCGCATCCGGGATGCTGCCGGTAACGAACGGGCGCATCACCCGGAATGCCAGTTCGTGGTACGGCAGGCCGGCCCAGGAAGCAATTTCTTCCTGGGTGAAGCGTGGCAGGTTCTCCGGCACGTACAGGCCGCCGTCGGTGGCAAGGCCTGCCAGCAAAACGTCTTCGAAATTCAGGGCCGGTGCCTGGCCGCGGGTGCTGATGTAACGCATGACTGGCTCCTCTAAAACATTCTCGAACAGGGGCCGCCGCACACACGGGGCCCCTGGAACAAATCGGTTAGTTCAAGTGTTCGACGCGAATCCGCACCACCGGGCCCACGACGCCCTGCAAGGCCTCCAGAGCGGTGATGGCATCGTTGATGCGCTGCTCAAGCACGCGGTGGGTCAACAGGATCATAGGCACCTGGCCGTTCTGTTCCTCGACTTCCTTCTGCATGATCGACTCGATGTTGATGCCGCGCTCCGACAGGATGCTGGCGACCTGGGCCAACACGCCCGGATGGTCCTTGGCCTGGATGCGCAGGTAGTAGGCGCTTTCGCATGCCTCGATCGGCAGGATCGGGTGGGCCGACAGCGAATCCGGCTGGAAGGCCAGGTGCGGCACACGGTTTTCCGGATCGCTGGTCATGGCGCGAACCACGTCCACCAGGTCGGCGATCACCGACGAAGCGGTCGGCTCCATGCCGGCGCCGGCGCCGTAGAACAAGGTGGAACCGGCGGCATCACCGTTGACCATCACGGCGTTCATCACACCGTTGACGTTGGCGATCAGGCGATCGGCCGGGATCAGCGTCGGGTGTACACGCAACTCGATACCGGCCGGTGTGCTGCGCGCCACGCCCAGGTGCTTGATACGGTAGCCCAGGGCTTCGGCGTAGTTCACGTCGGCCGTGGTCAGCTGGGTGATGCCTTCGGTGTAGGCCTTGTCGAATTGCAGCGGGATACCAAAGGCGATGGACGCCAGGATGGTCAACTTGTGGGCCGCGTCGATGCCCTCGACGTCGAAGGTCGGGTCGGCTTCGGCGTAGCCCAGGGCCTGGGCTTCAGCCAGCACGTCTTCGAAGGTACGACCCTTCTCGCGCATTTCGGTGAGGATGAAGTTACCGGTGCCGTTGATGATGCCGGCTACCCAGTTGATACGGTTGGCGGACAAGCCTTCACGAATGGCCTTGATCACCGGAATACCGCCGGCCACTGCGGCTTCGAACGCGACGATCACGCCCTTCTCGCGGGCCTTGGCGAAGATCTCGTTGCCGTGCACGGCGATCAGCGCCTTGTTGGCGGTGACCACGTGCTTGCCGTTCTCGATAGCCTTGAGCACCAGTTCGCGGGCCACGGTGTAGCCGCCGACCAGCTCGATGACGATATCGATTTCAGGGTTGGTGGCCACGGCGAAGACATCGTTGGTAATCGCAATACCGGTCGTTTGGAACTGAGGCTTTGGCGAACGCGTGGCAATTTGCGCCACTTCAATCCCACGCCCTGCACGGCGGGAAATTTCTTCAGCATTACGCTGAAGTACGTTGAAGGTACCGCCACCGACGGTCCCTAACCCACAGATGCCTACTTTGACCGGTTTCACTGAAGAACTCCCCATGAAACGGCCGACGCTAGGTCGGCCGTGGAAAACAGCCGCACAACTGCGGCTTTCAATTGATGACCCGCTGATCGTTCAACGGGCCATGATCGTCAAAGGTTCGACGATACTGGTTTACTTGGCACTCAGTGCCAGTTTGGCAACTTGCGGTGCCGGCTGGTAGCCCGGAATCACTTGACCGTCAGCCAAAACGATGGCCGGTGTACCGTTCACGCCAATGGATTGGCCGAGGGCGAATTGCTTGGAAACCGGGTTGGCGCATTTGTCCGCCTTGATTTCCTTGCCATCAACCATCTTGTCCATGGCCGCTTTCTTGTCGGCTGAACACCAGACGGCTTGTAACTGCTCGTCACCCGGCGAACCCAGGCCCTGGCGCGGGAACGCAACGTAGCGCACTTCCACACCCAGCTTGTTCAGCGCAGGCACTTCGGCGTGCAGCTTGTGGCAATAAGGGCAGGTGGTATCGGTAAACACGGTGATGTGGGTCTTGGTCTCGCCGATGGCTGGGTAAACCACGGTTTCAGCCACCGGAATCCCGTTGATCAGCTTGGATACACCCAGGCGCTCGGCTTTCTCGGTCAGGTTGACCGGCTTGCCATCCTTGAGCTGGAACAGGTAGCCCTGGACGATGTACTGGCCATCGGCACTGGCGTACAGCACACGGCTGCCCTTGAGCTTGACTTCGTACAGGCCGGCCATCGGGCTGGCGCTGATGCTTTCGATCGGCGTATCGAGCTGCAAGTTGGCCAGGCTCTTGCGAATGGTCTGCTCGGCAGCGTCATCGGCGACGACAAACGTGGAAACCAACGCAATGGCTGCGGCGGCAATAATCTGGGTCAAGCGCATGGGAACTCCTGAAGGCAGATGCAGGGACGGCGGGCAAGCACACCGATCTAAAAACACGGGCCTGCAAACACAGGTCTGGGCCGTCCCCTTTGCTAACCGGCAAAGCCTACCACAGTTGGGCCGCAGGGCAGCCCGTGGCCTGATAAATTGGCGGTTTTCAACCACGCGGATGGTGCTTGGCGTGCATATCCTGCAAACGTGCCCGCGCCACATGGGTATAGATCTGGGTTGTGGATAAGTCACTGTGCCCGAGCAGCATTTGCACCACGCGCAAATCCGCACCGTGGTTGAGCAAATGGGTGGCGAACGCATGGCGCAAGGTATGTGGCGACAAGGACTTACCGATGCCCGCCACCTTGGCCTGGTGCTTGATGCGGTGCCAGAAGGTCTGGCGGGTCATCTGTTCGCCGCGCTGGCTGGGGAACAGCACATCGCTGGGGCGCCCACCGAGGAGTTCGCCACGGGCATCGCGCATGTAGCGTTCAACCCACACAATCGCCTCCTCACCCATCGGCACCAACCGTTCCTTGCTGCCCTTGCCCATCACCCGCAGCACGCCCTGGCGCAGGTTGACCTGCTCCAGGGTCAGGCTGATCAGCTCGGTCACCCGCAGGCCGCAGGCGTACAGCACCTCGAGCATGGCGCGGTCGCGCTGGCCGATGGCCTCGCTCAGGTCGGGCGCGGCGAGCAAGGCATCCACGTCGGCTTCAGACAGGGATTTGGGCAAAGGCCTACCGAGTTGTGGCATATCCACCTGCAACGTCGGGTCGAGGGCAATGAGCTTTTCCCGCAGCAAGTAGCGATAAAAACCACGCACACCGGAAAGGAAACGCGCAGTCGAACGGGGCTTGTAGTTCTGCTCCAGGCGCCAGGCCAGATGGTCAAGGATCAGCTCGCGGCCAGCATTGATCAGCTCGAGGTTTTTTTCCTGCAACCAGCCGTTGAACAGCGCCAGGTCGCTGCGATAAGCCTGACGGGTGTTGTCCGAAAGGCCTTTCTCCAACCAGAGGGCGTCGAGGAAGCGGTCGATCAAGGGGTGGTCGATGGCAGGCATGGTGACTCAGGCAGGTGAAGGTGATGTCGGGTAGATCCTATCGCGCGCAAGCCCACTCCCACAGTTTTTTGTGTCTTACTCGATTGCGCGAACCGCAGCGATCAACTGTGGGGGCAGGTTTGCTCGCGATAGCCGCCACGTAGTCCCGGATTTTCAACAAATTCCAGGCACAAAAAAGCAGCCCGTAGGCTGCTTTTTTCTGCATCGGGAAGCTGGACTTAAGCCAGTTTTTCCTTGATGCGAGCTGCTTTACCGGACAGGTCACGCAGGTAGTACAGCTTGGCTTTACGTACGTCACCGCGACGCTTAACGGCCATGCTGTCGATTTGCGGGCTGTAGGTCTGGAAAGTACGCTCTACGCCAACACCGTTGGAGATTTTACGAACAGTGAAAGCACTGTTCACACCACGGTTACGCTTGGCGATTACCACGCCTTCGAACGCTTGCAGACGCGAACGGTCGCCTTCCTTCACTTTCACCTGAACGACAATGGTGTCGCCTGGGGCAAAGGTAGGGATCTCTTTGGTCATCTGCTCTGCTTCGAGTGCAAGGATGATTTTGTTAGTCATGCTGTGCTCCTAAGGTAAGTCGTCGGACCTACCATCGATACGTTGTTAACTATCGTCCCGCGCGAGGATGTATTCCTCGAGCAGCTTCTTCTCTTCTCCAGAAAGCGAGCGGCTTTCCAGAAGATCGGCGCGTCGTTCATAGGTCCGACCAAGGGACTGCTGTAAACGCCAACGCCGGATGTGTGCGTGATTGCCACTTAGCAATACGTCGGGAACACGCTGATCCGCATACACCTCCGGACGGGTGTAGTGCGGGCAATCCAGCAAACCATCCGTGAAGGAATCTTCCTCCGCAGAGTCCGCATGCCCTAAAGCTCCAGGCAGCAGTCGTGTAACCGCATCTATCAGGACCATCGCCGGCAGCTCACCGCCAGACAGGACATAGTCCCCAATCGACCACTCTTCATCGACATGAGCTTCAATAAAACGCTCGTCAATGCCTTCATAGCGACCGGCAATCAGGATCAGTGCTTCCTCATTCGCCAGTTCGCGTACCGCCGCCTGTTTCAGCTGACGGCCTTGAGGGGACAGGTAAATCACCTTCGCCTTCTCCCCGGCGGCGGCCTTGGCCTGAACCAACGCGTCTTCCAGGGGCTTGATCTTCATCACCATGCCCGGGCCACCGCCAAATGGGCGATCGTCCACAGTGTGATGTCGATCCGTCGTGTAGTCTCGCGGGTTCCAACAGGTCAGCTGCAAGAGCCCCTGTTTCACCGCCCGACTGGTGATGCCGTACTCGCTGATGGCGGAGAACATCTCGGGAAACAAACTGATCACTTCAATGCGCAAATTAGCCACGCTTAGAAGTCCGCGTCCCATTCCACCTTCATCTCGCCCGCTACCAGGTCGACAGCCAACACGCATTGCTCGGTATAGGGCAACAGGCGTTCGCGATCATCCAGGCTGCCAGCGCAAGGCTTGACCACCATTACATCATTGGCGCCGGTTTCCAGAAGATGATCGATTTTCCCGAACAATTGCCCGAGTTGATCGATAACCTTCAGACCTTCCAGCTGGTACCAGTAGTACTCGCCATCGGTCAATTCAGGGAACAGGTTGCGCGGCACGCAGATCTCATAACCAGCCAGAAGACGAGCTTCTTCACGATCATCAAGACCCTTGAGCTTTGCGACCAGGAACTTATCGCTCCCGCGTCCACTGACCAGCTCGACCTGTTTCACACTACCTTCGCGCTTGAGCGTCCAGGTCTTGTACTGCAACAGGTTTTCAGTCGGATCAGTAAAGGAATACACCTTCACTTCGCCGCGAACGCCATGAACAGAATAAATCTTGCCGATAACGATCAAATCATCAGCAACAGCTGGCGTCGCGTTCATATTGCTCAGGCTGCGGCCTTAGCCGAGTCCTTCAACAACTTGGCAACACGCTCGGAAGGCTGTGCACCAACGCTCAGCCAGTAGGCTACGCGCTCTTGGTTCACGGACAGACGAACTTCTTGACCACGAGCAACAGGGTTGAAGAAACCAACCTGTTCCTTGTGCGAACCGTCGCGCGGGTTGCGGCTGTCGGTTACGGTCAAGTGGTAAAACGGGCGCTTTTTGGAGCCGCCAAGGGCAAGACGGATTGTTAGCATGTGAACATCGTTCCTGTAGTCGGTGCTGCAAATCTAAATGCACAGCGGGCATAGGTGCCCGAAAGGCCGCATATTCTAAGGAATATCCGGACTTTTGCAAATGTCTTTTTCTGGCGCCTATCAGCGTGCCATTCAGATCTGCTATAGAGCCGTCGGTTAAAACGGCGAGTCAGCGCCCGCCAATCGCGGGTTTGCTGGAGATCCCACGTCCCTGTGGGTCGGAGCAGGAGCTGGGCTCCCGCTCGAAATCTTTACATCTTGGGCATGCCGCCGCCGGGCAACATACCGCCCATGCCGCGCATCATCTTGGCCATTCCGCCCTTGGCGGAGAACTTCTTCATCATCTTCTGCATCTGCTTGTGCTGCTTGATCAAGCGACCGATGTCCTGCACCTGGGTGCCGGAACCCATGGCAATCCGACGCTTGCGCGAACCGCTGATCAGCTCAGGGTCGCGGCGCTCGGCCGGGGTCATGGAGTTGATGATGGCTTCCATCTGCTTGAACTGCTTCTCTGCCGCACCCTGGGCGTTGCCCATTTGCGCCAGGTTCACACCGCCGATATTCGGCAGCTTGTCCATCAAGCCGCCGAGGCCGCCCATGTTCTTCATCTGCTGCAGCTGGTCGCGGAAGTCTTCGAGGTCGAAGCCCTTGCCCTTCTTCAGCTTCTTGGCCAGTTTATCGGCCTTGTCTTTATCGAGGGTCGCTTCGGCCTGTTCAATCAGGCTGAGCACGTCGCCCATGCCGAGGATACGCGAAGCGATCCGCTCAGGGTGAAACGGCTCGAGCGCGTCGCTCTTCTCGCCCATACCGATGAACTTGATCGGCTTGCCGGTGATTGCGCGTACCGACAGCGCGGCACCACCACGGGCATCGCCGTCGACCTTGGTCAGGATCACGCCGGTCAGCGGCAGTGCATCACCAAAGGCCTTGGCGGTGTTGGCCGCATCCTGGCCGGTCATGGCGTCGACCACGAACAGGGTCTCGACCGGGTTGATCGCGGCATGCAGCGCCTTGATCTCGCCCATCATCTCTTCATCGATGTGCAGGCGACCAGCGGTATCGACGATGACCACGTCGATGAATTTCAGTCTTGCTTCTTTAATAGCCGCATTGGCGATGTCGACCGGCTTCTGGCTCAGGTCGGACGGGAAGAACGTCACGCCCACTTCGCCCGCGAGCATTTCCAACTGCTTGATGGCCGCCGGACGATAGACGTCAGCCGACACCACCATCACGGATTTCTTCTTGCGCTCTTTAAGGAAGCGCGCCAGCTTGCCGGCGGTGGTGGTCTTGCCCGCACCTTGCAGACCGGCCATCAACACGACGGCCGGTGGCACGGCGCTGAGGTTCAGGTCTTCGTTGGCCGCGCCCATCAGGCTTTCGAGCTCGGCCTGGACGATCTTCACAAAGGCCTGGCCCGGCGTCAGGCTGCGGGACACTTCGGTGCCGACCGCACGCTCCTTGACCGAGTTGACGAAGTCCTTGACCACAGGCAAGGCGACGTCGGCTTCCAGCAACGCCATGCGCACTTCGCGCAGGGTGTCTTTAATATTGTCCTCGGTCAGCTTGGCCTTGCCGGTAACGTGGCGCAGCGTCTGCGAGAGACGGTCAGTCAAGTTTTCAAACATGCGCGATCCTTTCAGGCCCTATTCATCGAAATGCATTGGTAGACCGAGGTAATGACGGCCCAGGCTGCGGTAAATCGCTATTAAAAACAGCGCTCGGCGAGCCTGCGGCGTGGGCAGGTCGCGGATTATAGCGAAGACTGCGCCTGTGCACACCCGCTGTCTGGCCTTGGAGTCTTTCGTGGAACGCAGGGGTATGCCAAACTCAGCGCCTTTCGGGCTTGCCTAACAGGATTTATGCTCCCTTTGTCACCCAGTTTGCTACCCAGTCTCGCCGCCGCCTTCTTATATGCCGCTGCGACCCTCTATCAGGGCACCCGCCTGGCCAAATGCGCCAAGGCCGACAAGCGCCTGTTGTCCGGCCTTGGCGCCCTCGCCTTGGTTGCACACGCCGCGAGCCTGTTCACCCACCTGATGACGCCGGTCGGCCTGGGCCTGGACTTTTTCAGCGCCGCCAGCCTGATTGCCGCTGCCGTGATCGCCTTGACGCTGATCGCCTGCGCACGTATCCCGGTGGAAAACCTGCTGGTGCTGTTGTTCCCCCTGGGCCTGCTGACGGTGTTATTGGCGCAGTTCACCCCCACCGGCACGGTGCAGGTGATCGACGAAGAGCCAGGCATCCTCGCGCATATCCTGTTGTCGATCCTCGCCTACGGCATGTTCACCATCGCGGTGTTCCAGGCTTTGCTCCTGCTGCTGCAGGACCACCAGCTCAAGCACAAGCACCCCTTGGGGCTGATCAAGAACTTCCCGCCGCTGCAAACCATGGAAAGCCTGCTGTTCGGTTTCCTGTGGGCCGGCTGGACCCTGCTCTCGCTGTCATTGATCTCTGGCTGGCTGTTCGTCGAAAACCTGTTTGCCCAGCACCTGGTACACAAGACCCTGCTGGCTTGCCTGGCCTGGGTAGTGTTCAGCGTGCTGCTGTGGGGCCGCAACCGCCTCGGCTGGCGCGGGCACAAGGCGATCCGTTGGACCCTGGCCGGTTTCTGCCTGCTGATGCTGGCCTATTTCGGCAGCAAGCTGGTCCGCGAATACATCCTGCATATCTGACGGGCAGCGATCATGGACAACTTGCCCCTGGGGCCGATGCTCGCGGTAATCGCCCTGCTGGTGTTATGGGCGGCGCTGTTTACCGCCATTGAAGCCGCACAGCAACACTTGCTGGCCCTGCGCCCCGGCACGCGCCAGGGTGACAAGGCCGCTGCCCGCCTGGGTTTTCCCCGCCACAGCCTGATCCTGTGCAACAGCCTGTGCCGCGCAGCAGTAGTGGTTCTGTGCACGTTGCTGGCGATGTATGCCTGGGCGCAAAACGGTCCCTGGCTCGGCTGGCTGATTTCCTGTGCCGTGCTGCTGATATTGGCCGACTACCTGCCCCGCGCGCTGGCCACCCGCCATCCGCAAGCAGTGCTGGGCTTCGGCAACACACTGCTGGGCGTGCCACTGAAAATCGTCTATCCCTTCGCCTGGCTGCTCAACGGCATCAGCCTGCTATTGCTGCGCCCCTTTGCGCGCAAGCCCGGCATCGTGAAGAAAAGCGACGAACCACTGCCCGACCATGATGACGAACCCGAGGCCGAGACCGAAGGCAACCGCACCCCTGGCCTGCCCGGCATCCACGCGCTGGACAACATCACGGTCAACGACATCCTGGTGCCGCGCAGCGAAGTGGAGGGCATCAACCTGGATGACTCGCTTGAAGCGATCATCGAGCAATTGCGCAACTCCCAACGCACCCGGCTGCCAGTGTTCCACAGCGATATCAACCAGGTCCAAGCCGTGCTCAACACCCGGCTGATCCAGCACCTGCTGCCGGATGCCAGCCTGACCAAGGAAGCCTTGCTTGCCGCCTGCTACGAACCCTACTTCGTCCCGGAAAGCACGCCGCTGCAACTGCAACTGCTGAACTTCCACAAGCAGCAACGGCGCTTGGGCATGGTGGTGGACGAGTACGGCGAAGTGCTGGGCATCGTCACCCTGGAAGATATCCTCGAAGAAATTGTCGGCGAATTCGAAAGCGAACACAGTGTGGACAACCCGCATATCGAAGCGCAGGCGGATGGCCGCTATATCATCGACGGCGCCGCATCGATCCGCGAACTGAACAAGAGCCTGGCTTGGCACCTGCCCAGCGACGGTCCCAAGACCCTCAATGGCCTGGTGACTGAAGCACTGGAAACCATTCCAGATTGTGCCGTATGCCTGAAGATCGGCCGCTATCGCCTGGAAATCCTTGAGACCGAGGATAACCGGGTGAGCAAGGTGCTGATCTGGCACACCAGCCGCGTACCCGTCGCCGCATAGCGTCCTGACTCAACGCATTCGAATGTGGGAGCCCCCCCCTCCCACAATTGATCTGCCGCGATTGGCAGATCGCGCGCCCCCTTGTTGTATCGCCGGCCCCATTCCTATAATCCCTGCGGCTTACCCAAGCCCCGCCCGACCGCGTGCTATCCGCACTGAGCGCGTCCGGCACCGCTGCATCGTGTCTGACCGGTGTTTGCTCCCATCCCGAGCCGCTCCGCGCACTACCCTGATCCAAGGGGGTTCGACCCAATAATAATCCGCGTCCAAACGCGCAACGACCGTCAGGGATACCTCCATGAGCACCACCTATAACGAGGCCGCAACCGCCGCCCCGACCAACTCGACCGCCCGCGTTGCCACCGCCAGCATCGTCGGCACCGCCATCGAGTTCTACGATTTCTATATCTATGCCACCGCGGCGGCACTGGTGATCGGCCCGGTCTTCTTCCCGCAGTCGTCTGGTACCGCGCAGATGCTGGCGTCGTTCCTGACCTTCGGTATCGCGTTTATCGCCCGCCCGTTGGGTTCGGCGCTGTTCGGCCACTTTGGTGACCGTATCGGCCGCAAATCGACCCTGGTGGCCTCGCTGCTGCTGATGGGGGTGTGCACCACGCTGATCGGTTTGCTGCCGGGCTATGACAGCATTGGCGCCTGGGCGCCGATCCTGCTGTGCGTGCTGCGTTTCGGCCAAGGCCTGGGCCTTGGCGGGGAATGGGGTGGCGCCGCATTGCTGGCCACCGAGAACGCGCCCAAGGGCAAGCGCGCCTGGTTCGGCATGTTCCCGCAACTGGGCCCATCGATCGGATTCCTGGCGGCCAACGGCTTATTCCTGATCCTGGCCATGAACCTGAACGACGAGCAGTTCCGCAGCTGGGGCTGGCGTATCCCGTTCATCCTCAGCGCAGCCCTGGTGATGGTCGGCCTGTATGCACGGCTGAAACTGCACGAAACCCCAGTGTTCGCCAATGCCGTGTCCAAGCAGGCGCCGGTGAAGGTGCCGTTGGTGGAGCTGTTCAGCCAGCATTGGCTGCCCGTCCTGCTGGGCGCCGCGTCGATGGTGGTGTGCTATGCACTGTTCTATATCACCACCGCGTTCTCCCTGAGCTATGGCGTTTCGACGCTGGGCTACAGCCGCGAAACGTTCCTTGGGTTGCTGTGCTTCGCGGTGCTGTTCATGGGGCTGGCGACACCGCTGGCGGCGCTGGCCAGTGATCGATTCGGGCGCAAGCCGGTGCTGATCGTCGGCGCGATCCTGGCCATCCTGTCGGGCTTCACCATGGAGCCGCTGTTGACCCACGGTTCGACCTGGGCCGTGGCGCTGTTCCTGGCGTTGGAGTTGTTCCTGATGGGGGTGACCTTCGCCCCAATGGGCGCGCTGCTGCCGGAATTGTTCCCGACCCGCGTGCGTTATACCGGGGCTTCGGCAGCGTATAACCTGGGCGGGATCGTCGGCGCATCGGCGGCACCGTTCTTCGCGACCAAGCTGGTGGCGATGGGTGGGCTGAGTTATGTCGGCGGGTATGTGTCGGCGGCAGCGTTGCTCAGCTTGATTGCGGTGCTGTGCCTGAAAGAGACGCGCAATAACGATCTGAATCGCGTCGTCTGATAGATCGCTATCGGGGGCAAGTCGAATCGTCGCACCGCCCCTCCCACATTTTGACCGCATTCCTACAGATTAAACGCGGTTAAGTGTGGGAGGGGCCTTGCCCCCGATGCTTTTAGAGCTCTACAACAACCGCTTGGGAAGCACGGGTCGCCTTAGCCCGAGCCGCTTCAATCGACTCATCCCGCGCCAGCGCCACGCCCATGCGGCGCTGGCCATTCACTTCTGGCTTACCAAACAGACGCAACGCCGTGTCCGACTCGCTCAAGGCGGCGCCGAGGTTGGCGAATGCGGTCTGGGTCGACTGCCCTTCCACCAGGATCACCGCCGACGCCGAAGGGCCGAACTGGCGAATCAATGGAATCGGCAGGCCCAGGATGGCGCGGGCGTGCAGTGCGAATTGCGACAGGTCCTGGGAAATCAGGGTCACCAGGCCGGTATCGTGCGGGCGCGGCGACACTTCGCTGAACCATACCTGATCACCCTTGATGAACAGCTCCACGCCAAACAGGCCACGGCCACCCAGGGCGTCGGTTACGGCCTTGGCTACACGCTCGGACTCTGCCAGGGCGATCGGGCTCATGGCCTGAGGCTGCCAGGACTCCTGATAGTCGCCTTTCTCCTGACGGTGGCCGACCGGCGCGCAGAAAGTGGTGCCGCCGATATGACGCACGGTCAGCAGGGTGATTTCGTAGTCGAAGTCGATAAAGCCTTCAATGATCACCCGGCCTTTACCGGCACGCCCGCCTTCCTGGGCGTAGTCCCAGGCTTTCTGCACGTCGTCGCTGCTGCGCAGCAGGCTCTGGCCCTTGCCCGAGGAACTCATCACCGGCTTGACCACGCACGGGAAGCCCAGGTCCTGCACGGCCTTGCTGTAGGCTTCGAAGGTGTCGGCGAAGTGGTACGGCGAGGTCGGCAGGTCCAGCTCTTCGGCGGCCAGGCGACGGATGCCTTCGCGGTTCATGGTCAGCGACGTGGCGCGCGCGGTCGGGATCACGGTGAAGCCTTCGGCCTCCAGCTCCACCAGGGTGGCGGTGGCGATGGCTTCGATTTCCGGCACGATGAAGTGCGGTTTTTCCGCCTCGATCACTGCACGCAGGGCGGCGCCGTCGAGCATGTTGATCACATGGCTACGGTGGGCAACCTGCATGGCCGGCGCGTTGGCGTAGCGATCCACGGCAATCACTTCAACGCCCAGGCGTTGCAGTTCGATTACCACTTCCTTGCCCAGCTCACCGCAGCCACACAGCAAAACGCGGGTCGCGGTTGGCGACAATGGAGTTCCGATTCGGGTCATCTCAGGTCCTCAGGGGAGCGGATCATGGGGAGAAAGGCCGGCATTTTACATGAACTGTAAAAATTGGCCTCAGTTGGCGACGGCGCGCTTGCGCAGACGCCAGGCCATGATCAGCCACACCACGGTGACCCCAGCGAATTTCGACGCCAGGGCGGTGCCCACCACCGCTGGTGTCAGAGCGCCGATCAAGCCGAAAAAGATAAAGGTATCGAGGGGAATGCTCAGCGCCGAGCTGATCCACAGGCGGTCATGAAGCGGGCGCCTGGTGATGCTGAACACCAGCCAGTCGATGCACTCGGACACCGCGAACGCCGTGGCACTGGCCAGGGCGATGGACGGATCGGAGGTGATATACGACAGCACCAGCGCCGCCAGCATGGCGAGGATCGCGCCATGACCGAAGCGGGTTTGCACCATGTCGCGCAGGATAAACACCAGGCCGCCCCAGGCGGACCAGATCACATCCAGATGCGGTGCGGTGGAGAAGGCAAAGTTGATCAGCACGACGCTGCTGATGTAGGCGATCAGGAAGAGCATGGGGCGAGGGACCTGTGAACAAGGGGCACAGGGTACTTCACATTTTGAAATATGTCGTCTGGGAGGGCCTCATCGGGGGCAAGCCCCCTCCCACATTTTGACCGCATTTCTACAGATTAAACGCGGTTAAGTGTGGGAGGGGGCTTGCCCCCGATGGCGACCCATCAGGCGCCGGATTTACCAGAAGCCATAAACACCAACCCAGCCGCCACCGCCCGCTCATGGCACAACCCCAGCACCACCCGCCGCTCGGCATTGTCCATGCGACTCCAACGCGTAATTTCATCCACCGTGCGCTGGCAACCGGTGCAGAGATCGTCATCGTCCAATGCGCAAATGCTCACGCACGGCGAGGCGACAGGGCGTTCTGCCGGGTTCATTCTGCCTGCTCGACCAGATCCCGCGCATAACGCTGGGCGTTATGCACATAGTGCGCAGCGCTGGCTTCGAGCATCTTCTTCTGAGCCTCGGTCAACTCACGCACCACTTTGCCCGGCGAGCCCATCACCAGCGAGCCATCGGGAATTTCCTTGCCTTCGCCGATCAGCGAGTTGGCGCCAATGATGCAGTGCTTGCCGATCTTCGCGCCGTTGAGGATCACCGCGTTGATGCCGATCAGGCTGTAGTCGTCGACCGTGCAGCCATGCAGCATGGCGTTATGGCCGATGGTCACACCGGTGCCAAGAGTCAGCGGGTAGCCCATGTCGGTGTGCATCACGCTGCCGTCCTGCACGTTGCTGTTCTTACCGATCAGGATCAGCTCGTTGTCGCCGCGCAACACCGCGTTGAACCAGACGTTGGCGCCCTCCTCCAGCCTGACCTTGCCCACCAGCGTGGCATTGGGAGCCACCCAGCTGTGTGGATGCGTCTCGACGCGGGCGTCGCCCAAGCGGTATTTCATGGTTTTTCCTCACGGCTTGCCATTGGAGACGATGGCTTAAGTATTGATGAAGCTCTTGGGTGGGTGATGCAGGCTGATATTGGCATCGTCATAAAGCAGGTTGATCAGCTCGACAATCATAATGGCCGTAAGCCCCCAGATCTTGTATTCGCCAAACCGGTAGCTCGGCACATACCAACTGCGCCCTTGGTAGTCGATGCGGTGCGTATGCTCGCGAGGGTCCTGGCGGAAAAAATCGAGCGGCACACTGAAGACAGCGGCGATTTCGGCGTCGTTGGCCAGGTATTCGACGTAATCGGGGATCACGCCCACATACGGGGTGACGCGAATGCCATGCAGGGAAATCAGTGGGCTCAAGGGGCCGATCACCTCGACCAGGCCAGGCGGCAGGCCGATTTCTTCTTCGGCCTCGCGCAAGGCGGTAAAGATCAGGTCCGGGTCTTCCGGATCGCGGCGCCCGCCAGGAAACGCGACTTCGCCGCCATGGGTCGACAGGCCGCTGGCGCGCAGGGTCAGGATCAGCTCAGGTTCGTCACTGCGAGTAATCGGCACCAGCACGGCGGCCTCGGGGAAACGCCCGTCGGTTTCCAGCGTATGCGGCGTGTGATTGCTTACCCGGCGAAGTAGCTCGTCCAGCATGAGTCATCTCGATCTGTTGGCTACCTTGCATCATGCACCAAAGCTGCCGGGCGCCCAACCCCAAAACCTGAGGGCTGTCGCGAAACGACAACTTGCAGGGCCCTGCCGCCCACGCCAAGATAGACGCACTTTCCAGGAACCCCAGCATGAACTTCTGCAGCCAGTGCGGTAAACCGGTCACCCAACGCATTCCCGAAGGCGACGCACGCCTGCGCTTTGTGTGTGATCACTGTCAGACCATTCACTACCAGAACCCTAATATCGTTGCCGGTACCGTGCCGGTGTGGGGTGAGCAAGTGCTGCTGTGCCGCCGTGCCATCGAGCCACGCCTGGGCTACTGGACCTTGCCTGCGGGCTTCATGGAGAACGGCGAGACCGTGGAACAGGCCGCCATGCGCGAAACCATGGAAGAAGCCTGTGCCCGCGTGCGCAACCTGAGCATCTATACGTTGATCGATGTACCGCACATCAGCCAAGTGCATGTGTTCTATCGCGCCGAGCTGATGGACCTGGACTTTGCCGCCGGCCCCGAGAGCCTGGAAGTCAAACTGTTCAAAGAAGCCGATATCCCGTGGTCCGAGCTGGCGTTCCGTACCGTCGGGCGGACCCTGGAGTATTTCTTTGCCGACCGTCGGCAGCAATCATTCCCGGTGCGCAGCGAAGCCATACCGCCGCTGTCCAAGCCCGCCCAATAACAATCCTGCCGATCGTCGCCAAAGGGAAGTCGTTTTAATGCGTTGGTTGTTTGCTTTGCTCTGCCTGTCGTTCGCCACGTTGTCGCCGGCTTCCACCCTGGAAACCCTGGGCGGCAAAACGGTCGAGAAAATCCTGGTCCTCAAGTCCGCCCATCAGTTGCAATTGATCAATGACGGTAAGCCCCTCAAGACCTACCGCATTTCCCTGGGTAAAAACCCCAAGGGGCCCAAGCTGTTCGAGGGCGACCGTCGCACACCGGAAGGCCTCTACTGGATTGACTGGCGCAAGACCAGCGACAGCTACTACCTGTCGATGCACATCTCCTACCCCAATATCAGTGATTCTGCGCGCGCCCGCCGCGAGGGCGTGAAGCCCGGCAGCATGATCATGATCCACGGCACGCCCGACAGCGAAGACTACCCGGAGCAGTTGTTCCACACCCTGGACTGGACCGACGGCTGTATCGGCATGCGTAACGTCGATATGCGTGAAGTCTGGAACCTGGTCAAGGACGGCACCCTGATCGAGATCCGGCCGTAGCCTTCGACCGTTGGTAGATTAATTAAAAAAATTTCCTGCCCTCGGCAGCGCCTGCCGGTGAATACCAGTTCACCCCGCGGGCTGCGCAGCTCTGCGCGTCCAAAAGACCTCTCTAATACCACTTGATACCATGCACCATTAGCATGCCCTGAAACCAGTGCCCGCACTGTTTTGGCAGCATTGACATGGTATTTAAGTGGTATTAATTTCCGGCCATTACCGGGCGACAACACTCCAATAACCGCATCGGAAACCTTAACGATGAACCCCATCCTGACGCTGCGCCCCGACGGCAAACAATCCACGCCGCTGTACCTGCAATTGGCCCGCAACCTGGAAGCGGCGATCCATGCCGGCCAGTGGAAATCCGAACAGGCGCTGCCATCGGAACGCGCCCTCAGCGATCAATTGAGCATTTCCCGGGTCACCGCCCGCAAGGCACTGGAAGTGTTGTTTGCCCAAGGCCTGATCCGCCGCAGCCAGGGCTCTGGCACCTTCATCACGCCTCGCCTGGAGCAACCGCTGTCGCGCCTGTCGGGCTTCAGCGAGATGCTGCGGCTCAAGGGCTTCGTACCCAGTTCGCAGTGGCTGGAACGCGAAATCACCCCGCCGACCCACGAAGAGCTGATCCGCCTGGGCCTGTCACCGACTGACAAAGTGGCGCGGCTCAAGCGCCTGCGTAAGGCTGATGACACGGTAATGGCAATCGAAATGACCGCCATGCCCGCCTCGGTGCTGCCGCACCCACAAGCCATCGGTAACTCGCTGTACGAATACCTCGAAGGCATCGGCAAACCCATCGTGCGCGCCTTGCAGCATATCCAGGCGATCAATGCCTCGGACGAGTTCGCCACACTGGTCGGCATTGCTCCAGGCACCGCCATGCTGCTGATGACCCGTGTCGGCTACACCGCCGACAACACGCCGATTGAAATCACCGACACCTACTGCCGCAACGACTACTACGACTTTGTCGCCGAGCTTCGACGTTAGAAAGCCGCGTCGATATGACTTTGCCGCGAATGCGGCCTTAGAGAACTGCCCATGTCCGAAGACAACATCCTGACGCCCCACGGCTGGATTCGCGGCCGCGTGGTCCATGAACACGGCAAGGTCGTCGCCATTGAAGGCGCGCCTTGCGACCCGGCCGACAACGACCTGCCCTACCTGCTGCCAGGCTTTATTGACCTGCACGTCCATGGCGGCGGCGGCAAAGACATCATGGAAGGCATCGACGCGTTCGAGACCATCACCGGCACCCATGTGCGCTTTGGCACCACCTCGCTGCTGGCCACCACCATGACCGCGCCGGTCGAGGAAATTTCCCGCGTGCTGGGCGATATCGGTACCTATAGCGAAAACCGTCCAATCGGCACCGCCCGCGTATTGGGTGTGCACCTGGAAGGTCCTTACATCAACCCAGGCAAACTCGGCGCGCAACCCAACTTCGCCCACACCGCGCTGATGGAGGAAGTGGAAGCCTACCTGCGCCTGGCGCCGATCCGCGTGATCACCATCGCCCCGGAAATCGCCGGGCATGACAGTCTGATCCGCGCCCTCAGTGCACGTGGTGTGCGCATGCAGATCGGCCACACCCTGGGCAGCTATGAAGAAGGCGTCGCCGCCCTCGCCGCTGGCGCTACCAGCTTCACCCACCTGTACAACGCCATGAGCCCGCTGCATCACCGCGAGCCTGGCATCGTGGGGGCCGCGCTGGCCCACGCACAGTACGCCGAACTGATCCCGGACTTGCTGCACGTCCACCCTGGCGCCATGCGCGTGGCCCTGCGTTCGATCCCGTGCCTGTATTGCGTCACCGACTCCACCGCCGCCGCCGGCATGCCGGACGGCGAATACAAGCTGGGCAGCCACACCGTGACCAAATGCCTGGGCGGCGTGCGCCTGGCCGACGGCACCCTCGCCGGCAGCACCCTGACCATGGACCAGGCGCTTCGCAACCTGGTGAAAATCGGCCTGCCCATCAGCGAAGCCTCACAACGCCTGTCGCAATTTCCCGCGGACTACCTCGGCCTGGAAGAACGCGGGCGCCTACAACCCGGCAGCTTTGCCGACTGCGTGCGCCTGGACCGTTCCCTGCACCTCACCGACGTCATGGTCGAAGGAGAAGCCATTGTCTTCCAAAATGCTTGAAGAGGCCTTGGCCTCCTGTGACGCCGTCGCGGCGCAGTTGCAACGTCTGAACCCGCGGCTGGAAGAGGTCGCCGGCCGCCTGCGCCGCCAGCCGCCGCAAGTGGCGATGACCATCGCCCGTGGCAGTTCGGACCACGCCGCCAGCTACTTCGCCTACCTGGCCATGCAGCACGTGGGCATTCCGGTGGCGTCGTTGCCGATGTCGGTGGTGACCTTGCTGCAAGCGCCCTTGAAGGTCAGCGGCCAGGTGGCTTTCGGCTTTTCCCAGTCCGGCCAGAGCCCGGACCTGGTCGATAGCCTGCGCCTGCTGCGCAAACGCGGCGCCTTGAGCATTTCGCTGGTCAACGCCGAAGACTCGCCGCTGCAAGCCGCTTGCGAATTCCACCTGCCGCTGTGCGCCGGGCCGGAACAAAGCGTGGCCGCGACCAAAAGCTTTATCGCTACCCTCAGCGCCAGCGCGCAGTTGATCGGCCACTGGAACCAGGAAGCGGATTTGTTGCAAGCCTGCCACGCGCTGCCCGATCACCTGCGCGAAGCCGCCAGGCAGGATTGGACGAAAGCCATCGACGCCCTGCGCGGCTGCCAGCAATTGATGGTGATCGGCCGTGGCGCCGGGTTTGCCATCGCCCAGGAAGCCGCGCTCAAGCTCAAGGAAACCTCGGCGATCCAGGCCGAAGCCTTCAGCAGCGCCGAAGTGCGCCACGGACCGATGGCCTTGATCGATGAAAACTACCCGCTGCTGGTGTTCGCCCCCCGCGGCGCCGAACAACCGGGATTGCTGAGCCTGGCCGCCGACATGCGCCAACGCGGCGCCCGCGTATTGTTGGCCGCGCCGGACGATATCGCCGAACGCGACCTGACCTTGAGCCGCGCCGAACACCCGAGCCTGGACCCGATTCTGGCCATCCAGAGTTTCTACGTGATGGCCGCCGGCCTGGCGGTCGCCCGTGGAATGGACCCCGACCAGCCACGCCACCTGAGCAAAGTGACCCGCACTCACTGAGTCGATTGCTGCGTTTTCCTGATGAGTACCGTGCCCATGTCCAACAACAATAATCAACTGACCCTCAGCGCCCCGTTAAGCGGGCCGGTGCTGCCCCTGGGCAGCGTTCCCGACGAAGTCTTCGCCAGTGGCGCAATGGGCGACGGTATTGCCATCGACCCCCTGAATGACTGCCTGCATGCGCCGTGTGACGGGGTGATCATCCATGTCGCCCGCACCGGCCACGCCCTGACGATTCGCACGGACAACGGCGCCGAGTTGCTGCTGCATGTGGGTATCGACACGGTGGAGCTCAATGGCGAAGGCTTCGCGCTGCTGGTCAAGGAAGGCGCCCGTGTCAGCCAGGGGCAGGCGTTGGTGCAGTTTGACCTGGACCGGATTGCGCGCCAGTGCAAAAGCCTGGTCAGCCTGATCATTCTGACCAATAGCGATCGCTTCGCGCTGACACCGCTGGCACTCAATACAGTCAAGGTCGGTGAACCGCTGCTGCGGGTGAGCCTGCGCTCAACGGCCTCGACGCAGACGGCTGTGGATAACTCGGCCGCAGAAGCCAGCGCCAACGTGCGCATCACCCACCGCGGCGGTTTGCATGCGCGCCCAGCGGCGTTGATTCGCAAGACCGCCCAGGGGTTCAGCAGCCAGGCGCAGTTGCATTTCGCCGGCAAGTCGGCGGCGTGCGACAGCCTGATTGGCTTGATGGGGTTGGGCATAGGCGAAGGCGACGAGGTTCGCGTCAGCTGTCGTGGCAAGGATTGCGAGGCGGCGTTGCAGGCATTGGTCGCCGCACTGTCAGTCGCCATCAGCGCAGAACCTCACGCGCCGGTAACCGCCGCTCCACGTCGTGCGAATACTGAAACCGGCGTACTGCAAGGGGTGTGCGCAGCACCGGGCCTGGTGTGCGGGCCACTGTTCCGGTTGACCGGCATCGAGTTGCCGGCCGATACCGGTAACCACCGCGCCGACGAACAACTGCAACGGCTGGATGCGGCCCTTGAGCACGTGCGCGGTGATATCCGCCAGACCCTGGCCCACGCCCGCCAGCGCAAAAATGCCGAAGAAGAAGACATCTTCGCCGCCCACCTCGCCTTACTGGAGGATCCGGCCCTGCTGGACGCCGCCACCCGCGCGATCGAACACGGCAGCGCCGCCACCCACGCCTGGCGCGATGCAATCCAGGCGCAATGCGCGGTCTTGCTGGCCCTGGGCAAGCCGCTGTTTGCCGAACGCGCCAATGACCTGCGCGACCTGCAACAACGGGTGCTGCGGGCGCTGTTGGGTGAAGCCTGGCATTTCGAATTGCCCCCTGGCGCCATTGTCAGCGCCCATGAACTGACCCCTTCAGACCTGCTGCAATTGAGTGCGCAACAGGCGGCGGGCATCTGCATGGCCGAGGGTGGCGCCACCTCCCACGTCGCGATCCTGGCTCGGGGCAAAGGCTTGCCGTGCGTGGTGGCATTGGGCGCCGACGTACTCGATGTGCCACAAGGCCAACGGGTGGTGCTGGACGCGGCCAACGGTCGCCTGGAACTGGCCCCCAGCGAGGCGCGCCATGCCCAGGTGCATCAGCTGCGTGACGCACAGCAACAGCGGCGCCAGCAGCAACAGGCCCAGGCCCGATTGCCAGCACGCACTCGCGATGGGGTGGGCATCGAAGTCGCCGCCAATGTCGCCTCCAGCGCCGAAGCCCAGGTGGCGTTTGAAAACGGCGCCGATGGCGTCGGCCTGTTGCGTACCGAATTCCTCTTCGTCGACCGCCGCACTGCGCCGGACGAACAGGAACAGCGCCAGGCCTACCAGGCCGTGCTGGATGCCATGGGCGACAAGTCGGTGATCATCCGCACTATCGACGTGGGCGGAGACAAGCAGCTCGACTATCTGCCACTGCCGGTGGAGGCCAACCCCGTGCTCGGCCTGCGCGGCATTCGCCTGGCCCAGGTGCGCCCCGAGGTGCTCGACCAGCAACTGCGTGCCCTGCTGCAAGTCAGCCCGCTGGCGCGCTGCCGCATCCTGCTGCCAATGGTCAGCGAAGTCGACGAACTGCTGCACATCCGCCAACGCCTGGATGAACTGTGCATGGCACTGGAGCTGACCCAACGCCCGGAACTGGGGGTGATGATCGAAGTGCCCGCCGCCGCGCTGATGGCCGAACAACTGGCCAAGCATGCGGACTTCTTGTCCATCGGCACCAATGACCTGTCCCAGTACACCCTGGCCATGGACCGCGACCACGCAGGTTTAGCTGCGCGGGTGGATGCTCTGCACCCGGCGCTGCTGCGGCTGATCGCGCAGACTTGCGCGGGCGCGGCCCAGCATGGGCGTTGGGTCGGCGTGTGCGGCGCCCTGGCGTCCGACCCCTTGGCGACCCCCGTACTGGTTGGCCTGGGGGTCAGCGAACTGTCCGTGAGCCCGCCGCAAATCGGAGAAATCAAGGACCGCGTCCGTCACCTGGACGCGGCGCAATGCCGGCAACTGAGCCAAGGGCTGCTCGACCTGAGCAGTGCCAAGGCCGTTCGCCAAGCCTGTCAACACCACTGGCCGCTGAGCTGAAAACAACAAGAACAGGGAGACACGCCATGTACCAATACTTTATCGAAGGCCTGCAACGGCTCGGCCGCGCGCTGATGCTGCCGATCGCGATTCTGCCGATCGCCGGCCTCTTGCTGCGCCTGGGTGACACCGACCTGCTCAACATCGCGGTGATGCACGATGCCGGGCAAGCGATCTTCGCCAACCTGGCGCTGATCTTCGCCATCGGTATCGCCGTGGGTTTTGCCCGCGACAATAACGGCACCGCCGGGCTGGCCGGGGCGATTGGTTACCTGGTCATGGTCTCTACCCTCAAGGTGATGGACTCGACCATCAACATGGGCATGCTCGCCGGTATCGCCAGCGGCCTGATGGCGGGCGGGCTGTATAACCGCTTCAAGGACATCAAGCTCCCGGAGTACCTGGCCTTCTTTGGCGGGCGACGCTTTGTGCCGATTGTCACGGGCTTCAGCGCAGTCGGCCTGGGCGTGATCTTCGGCCTGATCTGGCCGCCGATCCAGCACGCTATCAACAGCTTCGGCGTACTGCTGATGGAAAGCGGCAGCCTGGGCGCGTTCGTGTTCGGCGTATTCAACCGCCTGCTGATCGTCACCGGCCTGCACCACATCCTCAACAACATGGCCTGGTTCGTATTTGGCACCTTTACCGACCCCGTGACCGGCGCGGTTGTCACCGGCGACCTCACGCGCTATTTCGCCGGCGACCCCAAAGGCGGCCAGTTCATGACCGGCATGTTCCCGGTGATGCTGTTCGGCCTTCCGGCTGCGTGCCTGGCGATGTACCGCAATGCGTTGCCGGAGCGGCGCAAGGTGATGGGCGGGATTTTCCTGTCGATGGCGCTGACTTCGTTTCTGACCGGTGTCACCGAGCCGATTGAATTTGCGTTCATGTTCCTCGCACCGTTTCTTTACCTGATTCACGCAGTGCTTACCGGCCTGTCGATGGCCGTGACCAACATGCTGGATATCCACCTGGGCTTTACCTTCTCCGGTGGGTTTATCGACATGGTGCTGGGTTGGGGCAAGTCCACCCATGGCTGGTTGGTGTTCCCGGTTGGGTTGGCCTATACGGTGATCTACTACAGCGTGTTCAACTACTGCATTCGTCGGTTCAACCTGAAGACGCCAGGGCGTGAAGATATTCAGGTCGTACAAACCGAAGCGATGACAGATAACCAGCGGGCCACCGCTTATATCCAGGCCCTGGGTGGTGCAGAGAATTTGCTAAGCGTCGGCGCCTGCACCACGCGCCTGCGCCTGGATATGGTGGATCGCAACAAGGTCGTGGATGCGCAACTCAAAGCTCTGGGCGCCATGGCTGTGGTTCGGCCCGGAAATGGCGGGAGCTTGCAGGTGGTAGTCGGGCCGATGGCCGATAGCATTGCCGATGAGATTCGCTTGGCGATGCCGGCGTTTGTTGCTGCAAGTCCAGCGAGCGTTGCGCCTGTGGATAAGCCGGCTGCGGTGAATGTGGAGGAAACCGAGAAATGGCTGACAGCCTTGGGTGGCCGAGGGAATGTGCGTCAGCTGGAAGCGGTGGCGATGACCCGGTTGCGGGTGGAACTGGGGGATGATTCGGTATTGTCCGAAACCCAGCTAGTGGCGCTTGGGTGCCAAGGCATTACTCAACTCGACAGTGGTGTTTGGCACTTGCTGATTGGTGACAAAGCCTCGGGTTTGGGTGAGGCGTTGGAGCGGTTGGTCAGCGGTCGGCAGATTGGGGCGGGGGCCTAGTTGATCTTTGCCTGTATGGGCCTCATCGCAGCATGGGTATCTACACAACTTAGGCTCAACGCTGCCCCCCGGCAGACAGGGCTGTTGTGGCGAGCGGGCTTGCCCCGCGTTG
>NZ_JBXAFK010000072.1:0-30916 GCF_058793055.1 Pseudomonas sp. MPR-R2A5 | reverse complement strand
TGAGCAAACCTGACTATGGTCCATAATGTGTCAACCATGTCCCCGCACATGTGTCCACCATGTGTCCGGTCCATACAAACGAATGCCAAAGGCGAGCAGGTCCTGGACATCTGCAGGGTCCTGATTACCACCTACGACCAGGCCGACATTGTCAGTATCAGCGTAGGCGCAGACCACCAGCTCAACGCACGTATAAATGGCAAAGACTACAAACTCCCACTGACCGCCAATAACGATGCGCACTCGCTGAGAATCAAAACTGCAGGAGGAAATGACCGTATTAACGTCGACGAGCAGATCAACATCGAAATGCACATACACGGTGGCGACGGCGACGATTTTATTGTGGCGAATGGACGTGTGGGCAGCGTAACCGGCGATACAGGCAACGACTACATACGTTTGGGAGCCGGCCATGTCGTGGCGTTTGGCGGTGACGGCGACGATATCATGATCGCAGGCGCCGGCAATGCCGTGATATCGGGCGGCAAAGGCAATGACAAGCTGTACGCCAGCTACCCCGCACAAAAGACAGATCTGCGCCAGGTGTACCTCAATGGCGACCAGGGTAACGACGAACTCTATGCGGGGACGGGTAGAAGCATCTTAAACGGTGGACTTGGCGACGATAAACTCGTTGGCTACCGCCAGACCACGATCTATACCGGGGCGGGCCAGGATTCGGTCCACTCCTACGACACTCAGGATCGGATCTACGCCAAAAAAACCGATAGGGTCCACGCCCCCGAACAGGTAACACCAGCCTCAGTCGAATACACCAACGCAGGCAAACAAGGCTTCAAGATAGAGGGCCCCGCAGAATTCGTTGAACGGGTAGAGGACTATCTCGAGCAACTCAGGGGGTCGCCGGCGGGGCAGAAAATGTTTCAGGAAATGGACCGCCTTGCCGAGAAAAATGGCGGGCCGGTGACCATAATGCTCTCCGACTTCATCGCGCTGAACTCTTATCAATTCGCCAATGCGTTCAGCGACAACATACCTGACGGGGAGTATGAAAAATTCCAGTACCGGCCTGAGCTTGGCTATATAAAAGATGGTGTTGCCGGGTCGCCCGCCACACATGCAAAGATAGCCTTTGACCCCGATCACTTCGAAAAGACCTTTACCCTATCGCCCTTGATTGCGCTGTACCACGAGATGAGTCATGCCTATGACGGCGCCACCGGGCGGTTCATACCAGGCACTTCGCTGATATTTAACAAAGATGGCAGCCCGGCCATGGACCAGGGCCAGCAGTTGCAAGTGGAGAACCTCGAGTATCAAGCCGTAGGCCTTCCAACCAACAGCCAGCCCTTCGATCACGACAACAACCCGCTGACCCCTCCCATCACAACCAACCCCTGGCCATTCAACGAAAACGCCCTGCGCGCAGAAATGAACGTACCGCTGCGGGATCGATATGACGTGGAGGAGCCCCCACACATGGTTTAGGAGGATAGCCGCAGACGCTGCCAATCCCCCCGTTAAAGACCAATGGGTGTCAGGAAGACAGGTATGAAGACCGCGTCAGCCCCAGGCGCAAGGCATCGAGGAACTGCGTGCGCTCAGATGCACTGATCTTCGCACTCGCACACTTATCACGGTAATGCGTCATCAGTTCCTCCGGCGACAAATGCACGTAGCGCAGCATGTCTTCGATGGTGTCGTGGGTCTCGATACCGGCGCTGTACACCGAACCGTCTTCACGCTGGTAGATGTTCACCGAGTCGGTGTCACCGAACAGGTTGTGCATGTCACCGAGGATTTCCTGGTAGGCGCCGACGAGGAAGATACCCAGCAGGTAGTCCTCGCCATCGTTCAAGGCGTGCACCGGCAGGCTGGTCTCGATGCTCTGCTCGTCGACGTATTGCTTGATCTTGCCGTCGGAGTCGCAGGTCAAGTCTTGCAGCACGGCACGACGCAACGGTTCTTCGTCAAGACGGTGCAGCGGCAGGATCGGCAATACCTGGCCGATGGCCCAAGTGTCCGGCAGGCTCTGGAACACCGAGAAGTTGCAGATGTACTTGTCGGCCAGCTTGTCGTTGAGTTCGTCCAGCACCTGGCGATGCGAGCGCTGGCGGGCTTTCAGCGAGTTGTGCAGGCGGCGGCACACGGCGAAGTAGCACTGCTCGGCCAAGGCTTTTTCGGCCAGGGTCAGCTTGCCGTCGGCGTATTGGGTGGCCACGTCGCTCATGTAGTGGGTGGCACGCCAGTAAGTCTCGGTGACCATCTCGATGTCGGTCGGGCCGAGCAGGTCCACCAGCCACTGCACGGTTTCCGGCAGGTTTTCCTTGTTCTCGATCACCGGTACATCGTCGTTGTGCTTCTCGACGTCAGTGACTTGCACCACCAGCATGGCGTGGTGAGCGGTCAGGGAGCGGCCGCTTTCGGAGAAAATGTTCGGGTGCGGCAGGCTCTGCGCATCGCAGAATTCCTTGAGCATGCCCACGACCACACCGGCGTAGTCGTCCATGTCGTAGTTGATGGAGCTGGCGTTACGGGAGTGAGTACCGTCGTAGTCCACGCCCAGGCCACCGCCCACGTCGATATGGTCCACCGGCAGGCCGAGGTTACGCAGTTCGCCGTAGTAACGAATGGCTTCCTTGAAGCCGTGCTGGTAATCGGCCAGGTTGGCGATCTGCGAACCCATGTGGAAGTGCAGCAGGCGGATGCCCTGGTCCAGGCCGGCCACGCGGAAGCGCTCGACCACCGACAACAATTGCGCCGCGGACAAACCGAACTTGGACTTCTCGCCACCGGTGTCGGCCCACTTGCTCGACGCCAGGGACGACAGGCGCACGCGCAGGCCGACCTGTGGCTTGACCTTGAGGTTGGCGGCTTCTTCGATCACCAGCTCAACTTCGGATTCTTTCTCGATCACGATGAACACGTTGTGGCCGAGCTTCTGGCCCATCAACGCCAAGCGGATGAACTCGCGGTCTTTATAGCCGTTGCAGACAATGGTGCCGCCCTTCGGTGCCAGGGCCAGCACGGCCAGCAGCTCCGGCTTGGAGCCGGCTTCCAGGCCGATGGACACATTCTGGGTGGCGATGATGTTTTCGATCACCGCTTCCTGCTGGTTGACCTTGATCGGGTACAGCGCGGTGTATTTGCTCTGGTATTCCAGGCGTTCGATGTTCGAATCGAAAGCACCGGTCAGCTGGCGCACGCGATCTTGCAGAATGTCGGGGAAACGCACCAGCAGCGGCAACGACAGGCCGCTTTTGCGCAGTTCGTCCACTTGCTCGTACAGGTCGACCGGCGTGCTGTTCGGACCGTTCGGACGGACTTCAACGCGACCGGCTTCATTGATCGCGAAATACCCGGCCCCCCAATGGCGAATCCCGTAAACACTGCGGCTGTCCGCAACTGTCCATTGGCTGCCATCGTCTTTGCGTGTGCGTCGTACGGACATCGAAGTCCCCTATAAATGAAGGCGAAGGCGCTGCCCCTCGTGGAGGCAGGCGCAGTCTAAAGAATGAAAATGACGATTTGCCTGTAAGGGAGGTAGACCCCACTCGCAGGACAGAGTTTAGACACAGGTTGCGAAGAGGCTTTCAGCCGCCGGACTTTTTGGCCTTGTAACCGAGCTTGATCAACTCGGCCAACAGCAACTCGACGTGATCGCCCTGGATTTCGATGACGCCGTCTTTCAACGCGCCACCGGTTCCACAACGCTTCTTCAGCGTGGTAGCCAGCTCCTTGAGCGCGTCTTCAGCCAGGGGCACGCCGGTGATGGTGGTCACCGTCTTGCCGCCACGGCCTTTGCTCTCGCGGCGCACGCGGGCAATGCCGTCGCCTTCGGGGATCAGGGTCTGTTTACAGGTACACGCGTCCACGGGCTGACGACAGTCCGGGCAGTGTCGACCTGCGTCGGTGGAAAATACCAGGCCACCAAGGGCGGCGAAGGATGCGGCTTTTTTGGCCACCGGCAATCCTCTTGGGAGGACAAAGACTGATCGGCGCGCCAGGCGCCACCGACCGCGAAGCCCCACTCAGGCAGGGGCAGCGCTACCGACCCGCCAAGGTCACGCTCCCCACCTGTAGGAGCGAGCTTGCTCGCGAAAATCGTCAACGATGACGCGGGCATTCTGAATGCACGCGGCGCTCTTGAGTTTTTCGCGAGCAAGCTCGCTCCTACAGTGATCCCAGGGTGAAACAATGGCGGTTCGGGTGAAAAGTCGCGCAGTGTAACGGCAAAAAGCCGACTTGCTAAGAGCCAAATGGCGCCAATTTATACAACTTTAGCGACGCAGGGCCAGATAGCGGCGCAAGCCCTCCTGGGCGTCCGGGCAGTAGGGCTTTTGTTCCGCTTCCTGCAGCACCGTTTCAATCGGCAAAAAGCGCGCTTCCATGACTTCTTCGGGCTGCAATTGCAGCGGGCCGTCCCACACGGCGGAGTAGGATTTGCACCAGAGGCGGCTCTCGCCATCTTCGAAGTAGAAATGGTCGTGCTCGGTCAACGCTACCCCGCTGACGCCCAACTCTTCCTCCAGCTCGCGAGCCGCCGACAATGCATAGGACTCACCGGCCGCGACCATGCCCCCCGCTGCCGTGTCCCAGAATCCGGGGTACAGGGCTTTGCTCAGGGTGCGCCGATGCACACACAACTCATCGGCCGAATTGAACAGGAAGATAAAGGTGCAACGGCCGATCAGACCGCGCTGGCGAAGGTCGGACCTGACGAGGTGGCCGAGCAGATTGTCCTGCTCGTCGACCCAGCAGATCAGTTCGGCATCAGAGGCCGCACGGTGCGCAGCCTCCTTTTGAGTTGCGTCCATCATCAACCCTGGTTGAGTAACTGGCGCAGATCGATCACCGCCGCATTGGCCCGGGAAATGTAGTTAGCCATGACCAGCGAGTGGTTGGCCAATACGCCAAAGCCACTGCCGTTAAGAATCATAGGGCTCCACACCGGCTCCTGCGACGCCTCCAGCTCACGAATGATCTGGCGGACGCTGACGGTGGCGTTTTTCTTGGCCAGCACGTCGGCAAAATCGACTTCGATGGCGCGCAGCAGGTGGGACAGGGCCCAGGCCTGGCCACGGGCCTCGTAGAACACGTTGTCGATCTGCATCCAGGGGGTTTCCACCACTTCTTCATCAACCTGCGGCACTTCACCGGGCGCCAGGGCTTCGGTTTTCAGGGCGGTGTTCAGCTTGACGCGGCCGACACTGGCCGACAGGCGTTGCGACAACGAACCCAGGCGCGTGGCGACGTCGCCCAACCAGTTGTTCAAGTTATCGGCGCGGGCATAGAACAACGCGCCCTTCTGGTTCGGGTCAGACAGGCGCGCCTCATAGCGGCTCAGGGAGTTGATGCCTTCCTGGTATTCCGACTCGCTGGAGGGCAGCACCCAGCTCTTGTTGTCGAAATTGAAGCGTGGCTCGGCCTTGGCCAGGTCGCTGTCTTCGGCCGACTGCGATTGCGAGCGGGCGAAGTCTTTACGCAGGGCGCGGGTCAGGTCGCGCACTTGCACCAGCACGCCGTATTCCCAACTGGGCATGTTGTCCATCCACAGGCCCGGCGGGAAGCGGTCGTTGGAGATGTAGCCACCCGGCTTATTGAGCAAGGTGCCGACCACGGTCTTCAGGGTTTCGACGGTGGTAAAGCCCACCACCATCTGCTTGCCATCCTTTTCGGCGGCGATTTGCGCATTTTGCTGGACCGGAAACAAGGCCGGTTCTTCGCTCCAGTACCAACCCAGGGCACCGGTCACGACCAAATACAGGCCAACCAGGGAGAGCAAGGCCCGACTCATCAACAGGTTACCCAGGTAGCCGCGGCGAGCCGACTTGGGCGCAGGGGCCGGGCCCTTTGCGCTGCCTTCACGGTTTTTCCAGTCCAGCATGGCGATATCCTTTCAATCACTTGAGTTCATGCACTTCTAATCGACGGCGTGCGTTCAAAAACTACGACCACAACCCTACCCCATCGTGCCAGCGCGTGCGGCGCTTTTAATCAAACGGGCGGTTGGCGAACTTCCGACTATAAAGGATGCACGCCATTTCCGCTGCGCGACTGATAGGTCGGTAACTGAATACCAGGGACATGCAGTTAATTGACGTATGACACTCATCGAACGGAAAAGAGGTGCTAGCATAGAGCCATCAGTTCGACCTCAGCATGCACCCTAACTAGTAGTCAGGATATGACCGAGCCAGAAGATCCCAGCCGTGAGCGCCTCAAGCACCATTTTGCCCAGCGGGTAATTCATCAGGCACGTCAAATTCTTGAGATCTGGCAGCGCCTGCAACGCAGCGAATGGTCCAGCGCCGACCTTTCCGAACTCAGCGAAGCCAACCTGCGCCTGCTGCGCTTCGCCGAGCGCTTCGAACAGCCGGAGCACGGTCAACTGGCGCACCATATCGGCGAGTCACTCAAGGCCGTGGACGAAAATCGCGGCCGCCTGAGCAGCCAACTGATCACCGAACTCAACCGCTTGATGCAACGCCTGTCCCGCACCGGCCTGCGCCAGGGCGACCAGCTGGAACAAACCTTCCTGCCGCCGATGCGCAAGCCGATCTACGTAATGCTCGCCGATCATGACCGCGCCGAACGCCTGGCCAAGCAGCTGGAGTTCTTCGGTTTGAGCGCCCAGTCCCTGGACAGCGTGGCAGCGTTCCGCGCATGCATGGCCGACCGCCTGCCATCGGCGATTGTGATGGACGTGGATTTTTGCGGCCCGGGCCTGGGCCTCCAGTTGGCCGCCGAAGCCCAGGAAGGTCTGGAGCAAAAGCTGCCGTTGCTGTTTTTCAGCCTGCACGAAACCGATACCCCGACCCGCCTGGCGGCCGTACGCGCTGGCGGCCAGGAATTCCTCACCGGTACGCTGGAAGCCTCGAGCCTGCTGGAAAAGATCGAAGTGCTGACCTGCGTCGCCCAGTACGAACCCTATAAAGTGTTGATCATCGACGACTCGCGGGCCCAGGCCCTGCACACCGAGCGTTTGCTCAACAGCGCCGGCATCGTCACCCGCACCTTGATCGAACCGATCCAGGCCATGGCCGAACTGGCGGACTTCCAGCCCGACCTGATCATCCTCGACATGTATATGCCGGCCTGCACCGGCACTGAACTGGCCAAGGTGATTCGCCACAATGACCGCTATGTCAGCGTACCGATCATCTACCTGTCGGCCGAAGACGACTTGGATAAACAGCTGGACGCCATGAGCGAAGGCGGCGACGACTTCCTCACCAAGCCGATCAAGCCGCGCCACCTGATCACCACGGTGCGCAACCGCGCCGCCCGTGCGCGCAACCTCAAGGCGCGGATGGTGCGTGACAGCCTGACCGGGCTGTACAACCACACCCACATCCTGCAATTGCTCGAAGACTGTAGCTTCCGCGCACGCCGCGAGAACAAGCCGTTGAGCTTCGCCATGCTCGATATCGACCACTTCAAGCGAGTCAATGACAGCCACGGCCACCCCATGGGCGACCGGGTGATCAAGAGCCTGGCGTTGTTTCTCAAGCAACGTTTGCGCAAGACCGACTACATCGGTCGCTATGGCGGTGAAGAATTTGCGATTGTCATGCCCGACACCGACTTGGAATCGGCCTGCAAGGTGCTGGATGAAATTCGTGGCCGCTTTGCCGAAATTCACTACCCGGCCCAGCCACAGGATTTGTGGTGCACCTTCAGCGCCGGGCTGGTGGAGCTGTGCGACGGCTCCGACAGCCTGATGATGGCCGCCCAGGCCGATGAAGCGCTGTACCGCGCCAAGGACGCCGGGCGCAATCGCGTACAAGCGGCGCGCACATCAAAGCAAAGTGCCATCTTTTCACCGGAATCCAGTGATTCCGTCATAACTCTGTAACGCAAACGCAATAACTTCAGGCACTTATCTTCGCTGTCGGTTGAAATTACGCATGCGCCTGAAGCTGCTGACCAATCTCAATACCCTCCTGCTGGTGGCCGTATGCCTGGCCCTTGGGGCGACGCTGTGGTGGTCGCAACGAGCGCTTGAGCGGCCCTATTTGCTGATGGAACGCTACCTGAGCCTGTCGCAGACCTTCCAGAACCAGGCCGCGCGCAATATCGACGACTACCTGGCCAGTGGCGATGCCCTGCGCTTGAGCAGCGCCAGCCAGAGCCTGGAAAACCTGCTGAAACACCTGGACGAACTGCCGACGGCACTGGCGCAAAACCTGCGGCCCAGCCTGGTGGAACTGGATGCCTTCAGCAAAACCGACCTGCTCGCCGCTGGCAAACTGGCCGGCGACCCACAAGCCCTGTTGCTGCAAGCCGAGCGCGAACTGGGCGCAAACCTGGAGCAGTTGAGCCGGTACGCCATCGGCGTCAACACGCCGGACGCCGCGCGCTACTTGCCGCCGCTTTTAGCCGCCGCCCAACACCTGGGCAAGCTGTCCCTGGCCCGCGACAAGCTGGTGAGCAGCGGTCGCGCGGAGCTGGCCGATGATGTGGAGCGTGAAGTCGGCAATATCCGCAGCCAGGCAGACCTGCTGGAGCAATTGCCATTGCTTGGCGTCAAGGCCAGCACCGAGTCCAACACCGATGACTTTTCCGCGTTGATGGGCCTGGAAAACAGCGAAAAAACCGAAGCCCAGGACACGGGCGTCGACCTCAAGCGCGAACTCAACAGCCTGCTGACCCGCTACCCCGCCGAACTCAAGCGCACCCGCGAGCAGATCCAGCAACGCACCGCCCTGGCCGCCAGCACCCACCTGAAAATCACCGCCGTGCAGCAGGCCATCGCCAGCCTGGAACCGGTGGTGCGCGCGCAGCATGCGCAGATCCAGGGCGAAGTGCGCCTGATGCAAGGGGTGATGATTGGCCTGATCCTGTTGATCGCGCTGCTGATCGACACCCTCCAACGGCGCTTGGCAAGGGTGCTGACCAACCTGGCACCGGCCTTGTCGACATGGGCCGAAGGTGACTTCAGCCAGCCAATTGCCCTGGGCAAGACCAACCGCGAACTGCGCGATATCGAGGCGTCCTTGAACCGGCTGCGCGCCTATCTGGTGGACCTGGTGGGCACCATTCGCGGCAATGCCGAAGAAGTGGCCGGCAGCAGCCGGGCCCTGGCCGAGTTGAGCAGCGGCCTGCACGATGGCGCCGAACGCCAGGCCGGGGATACCGCGCAGATCCGCGATTCCCTGGGCGAACTGGAAGCGACCATCCAGCAGGTGGCCGGCGATGCCAGCCAGGCTGCCGGCGCCAGCCGCAGCGCGGGCCAGGCGGTCGAGCAAGGCCAGCGGGTGATCGGCCTGAGCCTGACCGGACTGCATGCGCTGGTAGGCGAAGTGCAGCAAAACGCACAGATGATCGAAAAACTCGCCGAAGAGTCCGCGACTATCGGTGGGGTGCTGACAGTGATCCGTTCGATTGCCGACCAGACCAACCTGCTGGCACTCAACGCCGCCATCGAAGCCGCACGTGCCGGTGAGGCCGGGCGCGGTTTTGCCGTGGTCGCCGACGAAGTACGCACCCTGGCCCAACGCACCGCTGGCGCCACCGCCGAAATCCAGGGCTTGATCACCGGCCTGCAAACCGCGGCCCACCAATCGGTGCAGGGCATGCGCGCCCAGGTCGAACACGCCGAGGCCACCGCCCAGCAAGCCCAGGCAGCGGACGGCGCCCTGGATGAAATCGTCAGCGCGATCCAGACCATCTCCGACACCGCCGTGCGCATCGCCGATGTGACCGCGCAGCAGAGTGGCGCGGTGAGTGAGATTCGCGATAACAGCGAGCGGATTCACCAACTGGGTGAGGATAATTTGCTGCGCATCGGCCAGGGACGTAGCCAGGGTGAGCACCTGCTGGTGCTGGGTGGGCAGCTCAATACCGCCGTAAAAGCCTTCCGGGTCTGACCCCCCGCCAGGCGCCAGGTGAACAACAAATGTGGGAGGGGGCTTGCCCCCGATAGCGGAGTGAAGTCGACATCTATGTGACTGATCCACCGCTATCGGGGGCAAGCCCCCTCCCACATTTGATCGCTACAGGTTTCAAGACGGTATTACCCATGACCGGATCCCAGGCCTCAGTCATAAATTTTGCGCTATCCTCGCTAATCGTGCCGCCTACTGCATAGAACTGGACAGTCACAAAGGCTTTGCGGCATAGTCGCCGGGTTCTGCCGTACCCACATCAATAACAAGGAACAGCCGATGGCGACCTTACTGGTTCTTCACGGACCCAACCTGAACCTGCTCGGCACCCGTGAACCGGGCGTCTACGGGGCAGTGACCCTCGATCAGATCAACCTTGATCTGGAACGACGGGCCCGTGATGCCGGCCACCATTTGCTCTACCTGCAAAGCAATGCCGAGTACGAATTGATTGATCGCATCCATGCCGCGCGCGGCGAAGGCGTGGACTTTATCCTGATCAATCCCGCCGCTTTTACGCATACAAGCGTTGCATTACGTGACGCGTTGCTGGCGGTGAGCATCCCATTCATCGAAGTGCATTTGTCCAACGTGCACAAACGCGAACCTTTCCGCCATCACTCTTACTTCTCCGACGTAGCGGTAGGAGTGATCTGCGGCCTTGGCGCCAGCGGTTACCGACTGGCCCTGGAGGCCGCCCTGGAACAGCTTGAAGAACAGGCCAAGCGCCCCTGACCGACCCTTGGGAGTTGATGATTCATGGATATCCGTAAAGTTAAGAAACTGATCGAACTGCTGGAAGAATCCGGTATCGACGAGCTGGAAATCAAGGAAGGCGAAGAGTCCGTACGGATCAGCCGTCACAGCAAGACCCCGGCCCAACAGTTCTACGCACCACAAATGCAAGCACCGGCACCTGCTGCCGCGCCGGCCGCCGCACCTACTGCTGCCGCTGCTCCAGCCGCACCGGCCGCGCCAGCGCTGAACGGCTTCGTGGTCAAGTCGCCAATGGTCGGTACGTTCTACCGCACCCCGGCACCGACCTCGCCAGCCTTCGTTGAAGTAGGCCAGACCGTGAAAGTGGGCGACACCATCTGCATCGTGGAAGCGATGAAAATGATGAACCACATCACCGCTGAAAAAGCCGGCGTCGTCGAATCCATCCTGGTAGAAAACGGTCAGCCGGTTGAGTACGACCAGCCGCTGTTCACCATCGTTTGAACCGCGGAGCGCCTTCGATGTTGAAACCTGCGAAGAAACTGCAAAAAGTCCTGATCGCCAACCGCGGCGAGATCGCGCTGCGTATCCTGCGCGCCTGTAAGGAAGAGGGCATCAAGACCGTCGCTGTTTACTCGACGGCCGATACCGAATTGATGCACGTGAAACTGGCGGACGAAAGCATCTGCATCGGCCCGCCACTGGCCACGAACTCGTACCTGAAAGTCTCGAACATCATCGCGGCCGCTGAAGTGACCGGCGCTGATGGCATCCACCCGGGCTACGGCTTCCTCGCGGAAAACGCCGATTTCGCCGAACAGGTGGAAAAATCCGGGTTTGCCTTCATCGGCCCGAAAGCCGAAACCATTCGCCTGATGGGCGACAAGGTCTCGGCCAAGGACGCCATGATCGCCGCCGGCGTACCCACCGTGCCTGGCTCCGACGGCCCGCTGCCTGAAGACGAGGCAACCGCCCTGCGCATTGGTCGCGAAGTCGGTTACCCGGTGATCATCAAGGCCGCCGGTGGCGGTGGTGGTCGCGGCATGCGCGTGGTGCACAAGGAAGAAGAACTGATCGAAGCGGCCAAGCAGACCCGCTCGGAAGCTGCCGCCTGGTTCGGCAACCCGATGGTCTACCTGGAAAAGTACCTGACCAACCCACGTCACGTGGAAGTGCAGGTTCTGTCTGACGGCCAGGGCCACGCCATCCACCTGGGTGATCGCGACTGCTCGCTGCAACGTCGTCACCAGAAGGTACTGGAAGAAGCACCAGCACCGGGCCTGGACGAGAAAGCCCGCCAGGAAGTCCTGGCGCGCTGTGTCAAGGCGTGCATCGACATCAACTACCGTGGCGCCGGTACCTTCGAGTTCCTCTACGAGAACGGTCGCTTCTACTTCATCGAGATGAACACTCGCGTGCAGGTAGAGCACCCGGTTTCGGAGATGGTCACCGGTATCGACATCGTCAAGGAGATGCTGAGCATCGCCGCCGGCAACGTGTTGTCCTTCACCCAGGACGACGTGAAGATCCACGGCCACTCCCTGGAGTGCCGGATCAACGCCGAAGACCCGAAGACCTTTATCCCGAGCCCAGGCCTGGTCAAGCACTTCCATGCCCCAGGCGGCAACGGCGTTCGCGTCGATTCGCACCTGTACAGCGGCTACAAGGTCCCGTCCAACTACGACTCGTTGATCGGCAAGCTGATCACCTGGGGCGCCACCCGCGACGAGGCCATGGCCCGTATGCGCAACGCCCTGGACGAAATCGTGGTCGACGGCATCAAGACCAACATCCCGCTGCATCGGGACCTGGTTCGCGATGAAGGCTTCTGCGAGGGTGGTGTGAACATTCACTACCTGGAACACAAGCTGGCCAACCAGTAAGTGCTCCACCCAACAAAGCCGCCTTCGGGCGGCTTTGTTGTTTGTGGGCCCTCTACTTTGAAGATGTACACAGTCCAAATGTGGGAGGGGGCTTGCCCCCGATAGCGGTGGATCAGTGACAGATACTGAGACTGACACACTGCATCGGGGCAAGCCCCCTCCCACATTTGACCGGCGTGCAGTCAGTAGTGTCGTCTTCTGCTGTTCGCTGGCGTAAACTTGCGCGCTTTCGCGACCTCGCTCGTCGCACACTCATTTTTATTCAAAGGTGCCCGCCATGCCTTGGCTGCAAGTCCGCCTCGCCATCAGCCCAGAACAAGCCGAAACCTACGAAGACGCTTTCCTCGAAGTGGGCGCGGTGTCGGTGACGTTCATGGACGCCGAAGACCAACCGATCTTCGAGCCGGAACTCAATACCACCCCGCTGTGGTCCCATACCCATCTGCTCGCCCTGTTCGAAGACGGCACCGATGCCGCCGCCGTCCTCGCCCATATGGAACTGCTCACCGGTGGCCCGCTGCCAGAGCACCACAGCGAAGTGATCGAAGACCAGGACTGGGAACGCAGCTGGATGGACAACTTCCAGCCAATGCGTTTCGGCCAGCGCCTGTGGATCGTGCCAAGCTGGCATGCCGCCCCTGAGCCGGATGCAGTCAACCTGCTGCTCGACCCGGGCCTGGCTTTCGGTACCGGCACCCACCCGACCACGGCCCTGTGCCTGGAATGGCTGGACGGCCAGGACCTGACCGACAGCCACGTGCTGGACTTCGGCTGCGGCTCGGGGATCCTGGCGATTGCCGCCCTGCTGCTGGGCGCCAAGGAAGCCGTGGGCACCGACATCGACGTGCAAGCCCTGGAAGCCTCCCGCGACAACGCCGGGCGCAACAACATCCCTGAAGGCAAATTCCCACTGTACCTGCCGGAGCACTTGCCCCAGGTGCAAGCCGATGTGCTGGTGGCCAACATCCTCGCCGGCCCGCTGGTCTCCCTGGCGCCGCAGCTGTCGAGCCTGGTCAAGCCGGGTGGCCGCCTGGCGCTGTCGGGTATCCTTGCCGAGCAAGGCGAAGACGTTGCCGCCGCGTACGCGAAGGATTTCGAGCTGGATCCGATCGCCAACCGCGATGGCTGGGTACGCATCAGCGGGCGTCGGCGCTAGAATGAGCGCTTGCCTGAATCGGATGGCCGCATGACCGACAGTTTCGTCACCCAATGTCCGCATTGCCAAACGCGCTTTCGCGTCAACCACGCTCAGTTGAGCGTGGCCCGCGGCGTAGTGCGCTGCGGCTCGTGCCTGCAAGTGTTCAACGCCGCTCGCCAGTTACTCGAGCAGCGCGCCCACGCGCCCGCCGCCGCTGTGGAACCACCGGCGGCCCTTGAGCCAGCCCCGCAGGCAGCGCCCGAGACAACACGGGCAATCAGCCAGAAGCAGTGGACAGCCGAAGAGCTGGACCTGGATAACCTGGACCTGGACGAAGAACTGGCCAAGCTGGAACGCCGCGAGATTCAGCACACCCAGCCGGTGGGTGCGGAGCGTCGCCAACCCGGCTCCGACCGCCGGCAAAAAGAAGAGTCCCTCAGCGCCAGCCGCGATACCGTCAAGGCCGAGGAAGAAAAGTGGGCCGCCAGCCTGTTCAGCGAGCCGCCTGAAGAACGCACCCAAGCCGCTGAAGACGAGCCTGAGCCAGCCAAGGCAACGGCGCCCCGACAGCGCACCGAACCGTCCATGTCATTCAGCATGGACGATATCGATGACGAACCACCGCTGCATGCCACCCATGACGCGGCTGAACTCGACCCGCCCGTCACCCCCATTACCGACGAAGCAGACACGGCAGCCCCCGAAGAACGCCCCCTGCCCCGCCGCAAACGCCCGCGCGCCGAGACCGGTGCCCACGACGATGTCCTCCAGGACCTGGAAGACGACCCGCTGCACCTCTACGCGCAGAAACGCCCGTCGGGTTGGGGCCGTCGCCTGATCTGGCTGTTGCTGGTGCTGATCGCCGCCGCCGGCCTAGCCGGCCAGTACATCGCCTACCAATTCGACGACCTGGCCCGCCAGGACGCCTACCGCCCATGGTTCCAGCAGTTATGCCCGACATTGGGCTGCACCGTGCCGTCGCGCGTCGATATCGCCCATATCAAGAGCAGCAACCTGGTGGTACGCAGCCATCCGGACTTCGCCGGGGCGCTGGTGGTGGACGCGATCATCTATAACCGCGCGACGTTTTCCCAGCCATTCCCGCTGCTGGAACTGCGCTTTGCCGATTTGAACGGCGGCCTGATCGCCAGTCGTCGCTTCAAGCCCGCCGAATACCTGAGTGGCGAGCTGGCCGGGGTGAGCGAAATGCCCTCCCAGACGCCGATCCATATCTCCCTGGACATCCTCGATCCGGGCAACAAAGCCGTGAATTACAGCCTGAGCTTCCACTCGCCCGAGTGAATCGGTTCACGCAGCGAAGCTTTACGACAGATTCCAGACTGAGTCACCGGCGACCAAACCGGTGGCGATAAAGAAATAACTGTTCAGATTTTATCCAATTCAGCCTTTATCCAGTCATCGAGAGCGGGTATCATGCCAACCCTTTTTCGAACTCTAATGATCCGGCCCCACAACAGGGAAGTCCTATGTCGGCGGTACGCATCGGCCCATACACATTGCAGAATGGCTTGATTCTCGCCCCCATGGCGGGCGTCACCGACCAGCCCTTTCGTCAGCTGTGCAAGCGTTTGGGCGCGGGTCTAGTAGTCTCGGAAATGGTCACCAGCGACATGAGCTTGTGGAACACCCGCAAATCGCGGATGCGCATGATCCACGAGGGTGATCCCGAGCCCCGCTCGGTACAGATCGCCGGTGGAGATGCACAGATGCTGGCGGATGCGGCCCGAGCCAACGTGGAGCTGGGTGCGCAGATCATTGATATCAACATGGGCTGCCCGGCCAAGAAGGTTTGCAACAAGGCCGCCGGTTCCGCGTTGTTGAAGGACGAGCAGTTGGTCACCGAGATCCTGCAGGCCGTTGTCGCCGCAGTGGATGTGCCGGTGACCCTGAAGATTCGTACCGGCTGGGACCGGGACAACAAGAATGGCCTGACGGTGGCGAAGATCGCCGAACAGGCGGGTATTACAGCGCTGGCGGTACATGGCCGCACCCGCGCCGATCTGTACACCGGTGAAGCCGAGTACGACACCATTGCCGCGATCAAGCAGGCGGTGTCGATGCCGGTGTTTGCCAATGGCGATATCGATTCAGCCGAGAAAGCCCGGCGCGTGCTGCACGCAACCGGTGCCGATGGCCTGTTGATTGGCCGGGCCGCCCAGGGGCGACCGTGGATTTTTCGTGAGATCGAGCATTTTCTGCGTACGGGCGAAACCCTGCCGGCACCGGAGTTGATCGAGGTGGAACGTATTCTGCTAGAGCATCTGGCCGCCCTGCACGCCTTCTATGGAGACGTGATGGGAGTACGCATTGCTCGCAAGCATGTCGGCTGGTATCTCGCAACCCTGCCGGGCGCCAGGGAGTTCCGCGCCCACTTCAATCGTTTGGATGATACGGAAGCACAGTGCGCCAACGTTCGTGAGTTCTTCAGCGAACGTTACAAGAGCCTGGGGACAGGGGACGGAAAGGGGGTGGCCGCATGACGATGATGACCGAGACTTTAGTGAGTGGAACAACACCCGTGAGCGACAACGTCAATTTGAAACAGCACCTCAACACGCCGAGCGAAGAAGGCCAGACCCTTCGCGGGAGTGTCGAGAAGGCGCTGCACAATTATTTCGCCCACCTTGAGGGCGCTTCCGTCACGGACGTGTACAACCTGGTGCTCTCCGAAGTCGAGGCACCCTTGCTCGAAAGCGTGATGAACTACGTCAAGGGCAACCAGACCAAAGCCAGTGAGCTGCTGGGCCTCAACCGTGGCACCTTGCGCAAAAAGCTCAAACAATACGATTTGCTGTAAGCATTCAATCCAACCAGAAAGGCGCCCGCGTAAAACCGGTCGCCTTTTTTGCTGACTCCTTTGCTTTTGATGGAAATTGAAATGACCGACCAGACTACCCGCCTGCCGATCCGCCGCGCCTTGATCAGTGTTTCCGACAAGACCGGGATCCTCGAATTTGCCCGGGGGCTGGAAGCCCTGGGCGTGGAAATCCTCTCCACGGGCGGGACCTTCAAACTGCTGCAGGACAACGGCGTGGCCGCAGTAGAAGTCGCGGACTACACCGGTTTCGCAGAAATGATGGACGGTCGGGTCAAGACCCTGCACCCGAAAATCCATGGCGGCATCCTCGGCCGTCGCGGCGTCGACGACGCGATCATGAACGAACACGGCATCAAGCCGATCGACCTGGTGGCCGTCAACCTCTACCCGTTCGAAGCCACCATCAACAAGCCAGGCTGCGACCTGCCGACCGCCATCGAGAACATCGACATCGGCGGCCCGACCATGGTGCGCTCGGCGGCCAAGAACCACAAAGACGTGGCGATCGTGGTCAACGCCAGCGACTACGCCCAAGTGCTGGAAAGCCTGAAGGCCGGTGGCCTGACCTACGCCCAGCGTTTCGACCTGATGCTCAAGGCGTTCGAACACACTGCCGCCTACGACGGCATGATCGCCAACTACATGGGCACCGTGAACCAGGCCGCCGAAACCCTGAGCACTGAAGGCCGCAGCCAGTTCCCGCGCACCTTCAACAGCCAGTTCATCAAGGCCCAGGAAATGCGCTACGGCGAGAACCCGCACCAGAGCGCGGCGTTCTACGTGGAAGCCAAACCGGCCGAAGTGGGCATCGCCACCGCGACCCAGCTGCAAGGCAAAGAGCTGTCCTACAACAACGTGGCCGATACCGACGCCGCGCTGGAATGCGTGAAGAGCTTCGTCAAGCCCGCCTGCGTGATCGTCAAGCACGCCAACCCATGCGGCGTGGCCGTCAGCCCCGACGCTGAAGGCGGCATCCGCCAGGCCTACGAACTGGCCTACGCCACCGACACCGAGTCGGCCTTCGGCGGCATCATCGCCTTCAACCGTGAACTGGACGCCGAGACCGCCAAGGCCATCGTCGAGCGTCAGTTCGTCGAAGTGATCATCGCGCCCTCCGTCAGCGAAGAAGCCCGCGCCATTGTTGCCGCGAAAGCCAACGTGCGCCTGCTGGCCTGCGGCGAGTGGTCGGCCGAACGCGCCGCCGCCTGGGACTACAAGCGCGTCAATGGCGGCTTGCTGGTCCAGAGCCGCGACATTGGCATGATCAGCAGCGCCGACCTGAAGGTAGTGACCAAGCGCGCGCCGACCGAGCAGGAAATCAACGACCTGATCTTCGCCTGGAAAGTGGCCAAGTATGTGAAGTCCAACGCCATCGTCTACGCCAAGAACCGCCAGACCATCGGTGTCGGCGCCGGCCAGATGAGCCGCGTGAACTCGGCGCGTATCGCCGCGATCAAGGCCGAACACGCCGGGTTGCAGGTCGCCGGTTCAGTGATGGCTTCCGATGCGTTCTTCCCGTTCCGCGACGGTCTGGACAATGCCGCGAAAGCTGGCGTGACTGCCGTGATCCAACCGGGCGGCTCGATGCGTGACGCCGAAGTGATCGCCGCCGCAGATGAAGCCGGCATTGCCATGGTCTTCACCGGCATGCGCCACTTCCGTCACTAAACACCACTGCTTTCCTACTGTAGGAGCGAGCTTGCTCGCGAAAAGCCCGAAAACGCCACGGGGAGCCAGATGCCCCCCGTCATCGTTGACGATCTTCGCGAGCAAGAACTAGGCGTCCCCCTCGCTCCTACAGAAAGCACAGCGTTTCACAGAGGTTTTTGACATGAATGTTTTGATCATTGGCAGCGGTGGCCGTGAACACGCCCTGGCCTGGAAAGTTGCCCAGGACCCACGCGTCCAGAAAGTCTTCGTCGCCCCCGGCAACGCCGGTACCGCCATCGAAGCCAAGTGCGAAAACGTCGCCATCGACGTACTGGCCCTGGAACAACTGGCCGACTTCGCCGAGAAAAACGTCTCCCTGACCATCGTCGGTCCGGAAGTGCCATTGGTTGCCGGTGTCGTGGACCTGTTCCGCAGCCGCGGCCTGGATTGCTTCGGCCCAACCGCTGGCGCGGCCCAGCTGGAAGGCTCGAAAGCCTTCACCAAGGATTTCCTGGCGCGCCACAAGATCCCGACCGCCGACTACCAGAACTTCACCGAGATCGAGCCGGCCCTGGCCTACCTGCGTGAAAAAGGCGCACCGATCGTGATCAAGGCCGACGGCCTGGCCGCCGGTAAAGGCGTGATCGTCGCCATGACCTTGCAGGAAGCCGAAGACGCGGTGCGCGACATGCTCGCCGGCAACGCGTTTGGTGATGCCGGTTCGCGCGTGGTCATCGAGGAGTTCCTCGACGGCGAAGAAGCCAGCTTTATCGTGATGGTCGACGGCAAGAACGTACTGCCGATGGCCACCAGCCAGGACCACAAGCGCGTCGGCGACGGCGACAGCGGCCCGAACACCGGCGGCATGGGTGCCTACTCCCCGGCCCCGGTGGTGACCGCCGAGGTGCACCAGCGCGTCATGGACCTGGTGATCTGGCCAACCGTGCGCGGCATGGCCGACGAAGGCAACGTGTACACCGGCTTCCTGTACGCCGGCCTGATGATCGACAAGGCCGGCAACCCGAAAGTCATCGAGTTCAACTGCCGCTTCGGTGACCCGGAAACCCAACCCGTGATGCTGCGCCTGCAATCGAGCCTGGTGCTGCTGGTGGAAGCCGCCCTCGCCCAGGCGCTGGACAAGGTTGAAGCACAGTGGGATCCACGCCCGAGCGTCGGCATCGTGCTGGCAGCCGGCGGCTACCCTGCCGACTACGCCAAAGGCGATGTGATTGAAGGCCTGGACGCGGCTGCTACGCTGGAAGGCAAGGTGTTCCATGCGGGCACCGCGCTCAAGGATGGCAAGGTTGTCACCGCGGGTGGCCGTGTGTTGTGCGCTACCGCGATGGGTGCCAGTGTCGACGCTGCACAGCAACAGGCTTACAAGCTGGCGGCGAAGATCGACTGGAAAGGCTGTTTCTACCGCACGGACATCGGTTATCGCGCCATTGCACGCGAACGTGGCGAAAACCAGTAACACTAGCTATCCGTTCGGTTAGGCAAGGGCCTCTGGCCCTTGCCGTATACAGGCCTCCCCGCGCATAGTTAACCGTGCATCAACCTACGAAGGGATTTCGCCGTGCGCTGGCTCAGGATCGCCATAGGTTTTACTGTCAGTCTGCTGACACTGCTCTGCTTGTTCCCGGCCCAGGCCGCCGCGCAAGGCAGTGGCTGGGCGGTATTGCTTGATGAACAGGCCGACCTGCAACTGAGCGACATCCGTTCTTCGCGCTACACCAATCAATTCAGCCCCATCGAACTGGACCGGATTACCGCCGCCTCGCCGGACGGTGCGTTGTGGGTACGTTTCAAGCTGCAGCCCGGCAAGCACGAGCAAGTGCTGCGCATATTCGCCCCGGACGTCTCACACCTGAGCCTCTATGTGCTGGACGGCGACACCCTGATCGAACAACAGAGCACCGGCACCCGCCAGCCCCAGGCGGAACGCCCGTTGCCCAGCAGCGATTTCATGCTGCCGATGCCCCAGAGCCAAAAGCCCCTCGAGGTGTACCTGCGCCTGGTCTCGGAACACGAACTGCGCCCCTACATCACCCTGGAGCCGGCCGTCCTGGCCGCCGCCGACCAGAACCAGACGCTGATCTATGGCCTGCTGTTCGGCTGCCTGTTGATGTTGATCCTGCACAACCTCACACGTTTCGCCTACCACCGCTCGCGCAGCAGCCTGTGGCTGGCGGCGTGCGAAGGCCTGTTGATGCTCAGCCTGGCGCTGCTGCTCAACCTGGTGGGGCCATGGCTGCCCGACTGGCACGCGATCCAGACGCCAGGCGCCTACCTCGCCCTGCTGCTGACCGCACCCTGCGGGCTGATGTTTGCCTACCGCTTCTTCATGCCCCTGGGCCCGCACCCGCTGAACAAGCTGCTGATGGCCGACATCCTGCTGATCGTGCTGTGTGGCCTGTTGCTGTTGTTCGTCAATACCCTGCCGCTGAACATCATCACCTACGTCCTGGTAGCGCTGGCGGGCCTGAGCATGCTGTTTGTCTCGGCCTACCACTGGCAAAAAGGCTACCGCCCGGCGCGGCTGTTCGTGGCGGCGATGGTCGTATTCAACATCGGCACGTTGATCATCCTGCCCGCCCTGCTCGGTCTGACACTGGTAGCACCCCAAGGCCTGATCATCACCTTGCTCGGGTTTGTCTGCCTCAGCGGCCTGCTGATGAGCCTGGCCCTGGGCGAGCGCCAGCGCGCGATTGTCGAAAAACGCTTCAGTGTCAGCCGCGACCTGGCCGCCAGCAATGCCGAAATCGCCGCCAAGGCCGAGTTCCTGGCGAAAATCAGCCACGAAATCCGTACCCCCATGAACGGCGTGCTGGGCATGACCGAACTGCTGTTGGGCACGCCTTTGTCGGTGAAGCAGCGCGACTATGTGCAGACCATTCACAGCGCCGGTAACGAACTGCTCACGCTGATCAACGAGATTCTCGATATCTCCAAGCTCGAATCCGGGCAAATCGAACTGGACGACGTGCAGTTCGACCTGAATGCCCTGATCGAAGACTGCCTGAGCATCTTCCGCGCCAAGGCCGAGCAGCAGAACGTCGAGCTGATCAGTTTTATCCAGCCCCAGGTGCCGCGCGTGATCAGCGGCGACCCGACACGCCTGCGCCAGGCGATGCTGAGCCTGCTGGAAAACGCCCTGCAGAAAACCGACGAAGGTGAAGTGCTGATCGTCGTGGCACTGGACGAACGCAGCACCAAGCCGCGCCTGCGCATTGCCGTACAAGACAGCGGCCTGCCGATGGAAGCCGCCGAGCGCGACGCGTTGCTGCACAGTGAGTTGCACAGCAAGAACTTCCTGTCGGAGACGCGCTTGACCGGCCACCTGGGCCTGGTGATCGCACGCCAACTGATCCTGTTGATGAATGGCGAATTTGGTATCAAGAGTGGCGCGCAACAGGGCAGCACCCTGTGGCTGACCCTGCCGCTGGACCCGGAACGCCTGGAGCACCCGACCTCCGACCTCGATGGCCCGCTCAAGGGCGCGCGGGTACTGGTGGTGGACGACAACGACACCTGCCGCAAAGTGCTCGTGCAGCAATGCACCGCCTGGGGCCTCAACGTCAGCGCCGTGCCGTCGGGCAAGGAAGCCCTGGCGCTGCTGCGCACCAAGGCGCACCTGCGTGATTACTTCGATGTGGTGCTGCTCGACCAGAACATGCCGGGCATGACCGGCATGCAACTGGCGGCGAAAATCAAGGAAGATCCGAGCCTGAACCACGACATCCTGCTGATCATGCTCACCGGCATCAGCAACGCGCCGAGCAAGATCATTGCGCGCAATTGCGGAATCAAGCGCATCCTCGCCAAGCCGGTGGCCGGCTATACCCTCAAGACCACCCTGGCCGACGAGCTGACCCAGCGCAGCAAAGGCAATGTACAGCCCCGCGCGCCCCTGAGCGTGCCAGCGCCTGTCACCGTGCCCAGTGATTTCCGCATCCTGGTCGCTGAAGACAACAGCATCTCCACCAAAGTGATCCGCGGCATGCTGGGCAAGCTCAACCTCAACCCGGACACCGCCAGCAATGGCGAAGAAGCCCTGGAAGCGATGAAAGCCCAGCGCTACGACCTGGTATTGATGGACTGTGAAATGCCGATCCTCGACGGCTTCTCGGCGACCCAGCAATTGCGTGCGTGGGAGGTCAGCCACCAACGCATCCGCACGCCGATCGTCGCCCTCACGGCGCACATCCTCTCGGAACATAAAGAACGCGCACGCCAGGCCGGAATGGACGGGCATATGGCCAAGCCGGTAGAGCTGTCGCAGCTGCGCGAATTGGTGGAGTTCTGGGTGGCGCAGCGTCAACAACGCCCGGAACACGCCCCGTCCTGAACGCAGAACACCCGGCAGATAGAACTGTTGTGGCAAGCCCGCTTGTTGTGGCAAGCGGGCTTGCCCCGCGTTGGGCTGCGCAGCAGCCCCAATCAATCGGAATGCGGAGTATCAGGCACTCCTCAGCGGCTGGTTCTGGGGCTGCTTCGCAGCCCAACGCGGGGCAAGCCCGCTCGCCACAGGGGGGATTTGTCTAGGGCTGAAAAGTGGGGCAGATACCCATGGTCATCGGGGCACGCGCCCTCCCACATTTGATCTCTGACGCCTGATAGACTCTCCACACTTTCCCCGCCCACGAGCCGCTCCCATGCTCCACGTGCTATTCAGCGTTTACCTGAAGATGCTGGTGCTCTACAGCCCGTTCTTCGTACTGTCCTGCTTTATCAGCCTGACCCGTGGCTACTCCAGCAAGGAGCGGCGGCGCCTGGCCTGGAAAGTGGCGCTGGCGACCCTGATCTCAAGCGTGTTGCTCTACCTGTTCGGCCGGGTGATTTTCAGTGTATTCGGCATCACCGTGGATGCGTTCCGCATCGGCGCCGGCAGTGTGCTGTTTATCTCCGCCCTGGGGATGGCCCAGGGCAAGTCGGCGGTACAGACCGACAACGTGCAACAGGACGTCACCATTGTGCCGCTGACGATCCCGCTCACGGTCGGCCCCGGCACTATCGGTGCGCTGCTGGTGATGGGCGTCAGCCAGCCCCATTGGGATGACAAGATCTCCGCCATCCTCAGCATCGCCCTGGCCAGCCTCACAGTGGGCGTGGTGCTGTACCTGTCCAACCGTATCGAACGCATTCTCGGCGACCAGGGCTTACAGATTGTCAGCCGGTTGATGGGGTTGTTCGTGTGCGCCCTCGCTGCGCAAATCATCTTTACCGGCGTGCGCGGTTACCTGGTGCCCTAGATCCGGTACTTGGCGATTGCCAGCTGGACTTTGTCCCCCGCACTCTCACGCATCAATTGGATGGTTTTTTCGTTGACCACCGAGGTATTCAGCACCAGGCAGGTTTGCCCACTGAAAGCCTCGAACGACGAGCTGTCCCACTCCAGAAACGGCAAGCCCACCTGCTTGCTCACGCCCTGGCTGCTGTAGGTCACCAGTACCATCATCACTTCGCCGTCGCGCTCGGCGCAGGATGCCAGGCCGAAATCACCGCCCTGGCGTACGGTGCTGTTGCGCTTGAACAGCTCGAAAGAAGCCGGCTGTTGCTTCAAGGCTTCCAACGCATCGGCCGCCAACTTCGGCAGCGCCTCCAGCCAGGGTCCGCTCAGGGATGTCGACGCCAGCATGGCAGCAATGATATTCAACGCCGCCAGTTGCACCGTCAGGCCCTTGCCAGAGCCTGAGACCCGCTCGAAGCGACTGCGCACCGGCAGCCAGCCCAGGCTGACCATGACCTTGATGAATTCGTCGTACCACTGCTCGGTACCCCGGTGGACCTTCAACACATCGCTCACGTAGCTGCTGGCCAGCAGATAGCTTTTGCGAATGTACTCGCGGTTCAGGCCGCTCAGGCCGTCGGCAAATGAAATCACGCCGTTGTTCACCACCGCCGCATTGCAGTCATCCTCGACGTCGATCTTGACCGGCTGCGCCCCAGGCGCCCCAGGCAGTTTGTACGCGGCGATCAACTTGCGCCGTTTGGTGTGATTGATCCTTCTGTGATGTCGCTCCATTTTCCAGTTCTCCACAAGCACCCCACATAGGGCGTGTGACCACACTAGTCCAGGGGCTGGCGGGTTTTCCAGACGACAAACATCGCTTGCGAACACACCGCGAAAAACGCCTCCCAGCGATCGTTGGGCGTATCCCCCGGCCTTCCGGCTTTCATCGACAAAAAAAGAAAAAGCCCCGCATAACGGCAGGTGTTCACCCATCGTCACTCGGAGCTTTCGGGCCACTGCGGGGCCGTTTTCAGGCGACGGGCTTGGCCCCGTACCAGCGCGGCGTGTACACCCACTCACCGCCACCGGCACGTGGGAACGTGCAGGTGGTGGATGAGCCGACCAGCACCATGGTGCGCATGTCCACCTGGTCGGGCGTGAGTTGCCCCAGCGTGGTGACCCGCAGGGTCTGGCCGGGGCGACCGATATCGCGGCCCAGTACCACCGGCGTGTCGGCCGTGCGGTGCTGCGCGACGATTTCCAGGGCACGCCCCAATTGCCATGGCCGCGCCCGCGAGATCGGGTTGTAGAACGCCAGGGCCAGGTCGGCCTGGGAAGCGAGGTCCAGGCGTTTTTCGATAATCGCCCAGGGCTTGAGGTTATCCGACAGCGACATCACACAGAAATCATGTCCCAACGGTGCGCCTGCCTGGGCAGCCGTGGCCAGGCTGGCGGACACCCCCGGCAGGATTTCCAGGTCGACCTGATGCCACGCCGGGTCACTGGACTCGTGCAACGCCTCGATCACCGCCGCAGCCATGGCGAATACACCAGGGTCGCCGGACGACACCACCACCACCGAACGGCCTTGGGCTGCCAGCTCGAACGCGTGGCGCGCACGCTGCATTTCTTCACGGTTATCAGTGCAGTGCTGCACCTGGTCGTCACGGAAAGGCCCGGCCATGCGCACATAGGTTTCATAGCCCAGTACATCGGTGCAACGCGCCAGCTCGGCCTTCACCGCCGGAACCATCAGTTCGGCCGCGCCAGGGCCCAGGCCGATCACGGCGAGGCGCCCACGCGCGCGGCCAATTTGCGACACATCCAGGGGCTGCTCGGCGACAGTGATCATGATCTCTGCGTCTTGCTCCACCTTGGCGAAGCGCAGCGGCACGCCCAACGCCAACGCGGCATCCTGCAACGATGCTTGCGCCATCTGCGTCTCACTGGCCAACAGGCAGGCCAGGGATTGCACGGCGATCCCCGCGTCATGCAACGCCGTGCGCACACGCGCCGCCAACTGCGCACCGGGCTTGCACGTAGCGCAGACGTTCTTCGGATAGATCAGCAATTCATTGGCCGCAGGCGCACGCTCGGTATTGCCCACATGAATCGCCAGGCGCGCCTGCTGATCCTGCGGCAGGTTGGCCTGGTCCAGCCACGGCGCGGCACCTTCGATGCGCACGCTTTCGCCGGCCAGCAGGTCCGAGACAAAGCGCTTGCCCAGCTCCAGGTCACCCAGTTGATAGCCCGCCGGCGGGTTGAGCAGGCAGGTGCCGAAACGCAACTCGCCGCTGGTGGTGATCGCAGCGTGCACGCCCAGGGCCGCGGCAATATCCCGCGCCATGACGTTTACGCCTCCCAGGCCGCCCAGCAGCGGTACAACGGCACTGCCGTCTTCAGCCACGGCCAGCACGGCGGGTTCTTCGCCTTTTTCCAGCAGCAGCGGCGCCAGGGTGCGGATCACGATACCGGCCGCGCACAACGCAATCAGCGGCGTGCCTTGCTGGTACAGCTGGCGCAGGGTCGCACCGAACTCACTGTAGGCTTGGTCCGCGCCGTCGACCCGCCCGGCCAGGCCATGGATCAGCGCGCCAGGGTAAACCTGTTGAATCTTGCGCGCAGTGGCCAGGCTGCCCTGGCCAAGGATGACAATCGCCGGCTTCATCAACCTTGCCACCGTTCACCGGGCACGATGATCAATGAGAAATACGGTGACGACATCGGCTCCACCTGATCCAGCGGCACGATCTTCTGGTTGGCCATGGTGGCGCGCTCCACATACAGCGCACGCTCGGCCAGGCCGAGTTCTTCCAGCACCTGGCGCACCTTGGGGAAATTGCGCCCCAGTTTCATGATCACCGCCGCATCGGCATCCGCCAGGCGGCGCTTGAGGTCGTCATGGGGCAACACACCCGAGAGCACTGACAGGCTCTGGTTGCGATACACCAATGGCGCGCCGAGTACCGAGGCACCACCGAGCATCGAGCACACGCCCGGGATGACCTGGGCTTCGTAGCGCTCGGCGAGGCGGTCGTGCAAGTACATGTAGGAGCCGTAGAAGAACGGGTCGCCTTCGCAGATCACCGCCACGTCACGGCCGGCGTCCAGATGCGCGGCGACGTCGAGGCTGGCGCCGTCGTAGAAGTCGCTGATCACTTGCTCATAGGACAGCGGCGCCGGCAGCGTTTCGGTGGTCACGGGGTACACCAGCGGCATCAGGGTCTGTTGCGGCACCAGATGGTCTTCGATGATGCCGAAGGCGTTACCCTTCTTACCCTTGGCCACGAAGTACGCCACCACGGGCGACTCGCGCAGCAGGCGCAGGGCCTTGAGGGTGATCAGCTCCGGGTCACCGGGACCGACGCCCAGGCCGATCAAACGTCCGCGTGCCGGCATTATTCGACCTCCGTGGCGAGGGCATTGACTGCGGCGGCGGCCATGGCACTGCCGCCCAGGCGGCCTTGCATGATCACGAAGGGCACGCCACGGCTATCGGCGGCCAGCATGGCCTTGGACTCGGCGGCGCCGACAAAACCGACCGGGAACCCCAGGATCAGCGCCGGCTTCGGCGCACCGGCGTCGAGCATCTCCAGCAGGTAGAACAAAGCCGTCGGCGCGTTGCCGATCACCACCACACTGCCTGCCAGGTGCGGGCGCCACAGCTCCAGTGCGGCGGCGGAACGGGTGTTGCCCAGCTCCCGCGCCAACGCCGGCACGCTGTCGTCGCGCAGGGTGCAGATCACTTCGTTGTTGGCCGGCAGGCGCGCGCGGGTCACGCCTTCGGAGACCATCCGCGCATCACACAGAATCGGCGCGCCAGCAGCCAGCGCATCACGCCCGGCCTTGCCCGCGCCTTCGGAAAACTGCAGGCCGTCGATGGCCTCGACCATGCCGCAGGCATGAATCACCCGCACCGCGAGTTTCTCCAAATCAGCCGGGATACGCTCCAACTTGGCTTCCGCGCGAATAATGGCGAAGGAGTTGCGATAGATCTCCTGACCGTCGCGGATGTAATCAATCATCGGTGTTGCTCCGTGGGCGAGCGCGCAGCAGGGCGCCCGCCGCTTCAATGGAAAGAGTGCGCGCGTGCAGCCGGCCGAAGCCTGGGTGGGCGGCATCGCGAAAATAGAGGTCGTAGTGGCCAGGACTCACCGCCAGCAGGGTGACCGGCGCGGTATGTGCCGCAGCGCAGGAGCGTGGGCAGCCGGACAGGTGAACCTCGTGCTCGGTCTGTAATGAGGCCAGTCGCATGGCGTCGACCTTGGTATCGGCCAGCGCCTTTACGCAGCCACTGGAACCGGTGCAGGCGGTCATGCGCGCCAGGGGTTGGTCGGGCGTGCAGAGGAAGCCCAGCTGCCCCAGGCGTTGGGTCACGGCGTGAGGTTTTTCGACGTTGGGCAGCAGCACACCTTGCCAAGGGGTGAAGCGCAATGTGCCGTCGCCATGTTCGTTGGCGAGTTGCGCGACGCCTCTGAGCATCGTCGAATCCAGGCGCCCCAAGGGTACGATGGCAGCGACGTAGAATTGATTTTTTTGAGACTGTGGATAACTCCCGAGGTGCAGCAAAGCACCGCTGGGGGGGCGCTGGAAGCCGTCGGCTGGCAGCAGCGGCAGGCTGAGGCGGCTCAGCAACTTATCCACAGCCAGATGGCGCATGCGCGTTTGCTCTGGGGTGGCGAGGTCAAGAAACGCCTCCAACACCGCCACCACCAATGCATGACCCTGCTCCAACGGCACGGCAGCCAACGGCGCATCCAGCCCCGGACAACCTGCCAGGCCGAACGCGAGGAGCGTCTGGCCATTGCGTACGAACGCCGACAGCCACAGATCGTGATGATGCTCGAGCATCGCCAGGGCCTCGCCGCCGTCCAGTTGCACGGCGAACTTGGCCGACAACTCATGGAAACGCGGATGATTTTGCAGGGTGGCGAGGATCTGCTCGGCCAACGGGCGGGTGTCGAACAGCATCTGTGGATCAATGCCGGCACTGGGGCTGAGCATCAGGTTGCGTACGTCATCCCCGGCGGCGTTGCTCGGGCCCAGGTCGGCGGCCAGCAGCCTGGCGATCAAGGCGTCTTGCTCGACACCGATCCCGCGAATCTGCAGGTTCGCGCGGTTGGTCGCCTCGATCACGCCCCCCGCGTACGCCTGGGCCGCATCCGCCACGGCATGGGCCTGGGAGGCGCTGATCGAGCCACCGGCCAATTTGATCCGGCAAATGCCGCCATCCAGCGCCTGGACGATACGCAGCAACCCCGGACAAGCCGAGGGGCGCAAGGTGTTCAGAGCGGGCGTTGGGTTCACAGGGCTACCGGTTCACGGGTAAAGGCGCGGTATTATGCCTGCTTTGTCCGGCGGCATGAAAAGCCTGCCCGTCGGATGTCGTTCAAGGAATTGATATGTCGCCCTGGCTGACGGTTGTAGGCATCGGTGAAGACGGCTTCAAGGGGCTGGGCAGGAATGCCCGGCATGCCCTGTTGCGCGCCTCGCGGATTATAGGTGGTCAGCGCCAGTTGGACCTGTTGCCGGTGTGTATTCGTGGTGAGCGCCAGGTGTGGCCGAGCCCGTTTTCCCTGGAGCCGGTACTGGCGCGGCGCGGCGAGCCTGTGTGCGTGCTGGCCAGCGGCGACCCGATGTTCTATGGCGTGGGCGCCAGTTTGGCGCGCCAGGTGGCGGCTGAAGAACTGCTGATCTTGCCGGCGCCGTCGTCGGTGTCGTTGGCGGCGGCGCGGTTGGGCTGGCCGTTGCAGGAGGTGGTGACGCTGTCCGTGGTGGCCCGGCCGGTGGCGGCGCTCAACGCGCATCTGGCCACGGGTGTGCGGTTATTGGTGCTGAGTAATGACGGCGGCAGTCCCGCGTTGATTGCTTCGTTGTTGGCCGAATCCGGGTTTGGGCCCAGCCGATTGACAGTGTTTGAACACCTGGACGGCGCGGATGAGCGGCGCATCGACGGTTTGGCCGAGGATTGGCAACACGCCTCGGTCGCCGACTTGAACCTGGTCGCCATCGACTGCCTGGCCTCCAGCGACACACCCCGTCTATCGCGCCTCGCTGGCTTGCCCGATTCCGCCTTCCGGCACGACGGCCAACTGACCAAGCGCGATGTGCGCGCCATGACCCTCGCCCGCCTCGCCCCAATGCCCGGCGAGCTGCTGTGGGACGTGGGTGCGGGCAGCGGCTCCATCGGCATCGAATGGATGCGTGCGCACCCCAGTTGCCGCGCACTGGCGATTGAAGCGGACGAAGGCCGCCAGGGCCTTATTGAACACAACCGCGACGCCCTCGGCGTGCCCGGTTTGCAGTTGATTCGTGGCAAAGCCCCGGAAGCCTTGCACGGCCTTACAGCACCCGACGCCATCTTCATCGGCGGCGGTGTCACCCGCGAGGGCGTGCTCGACACCTGCTGGCAACACCTGCGCCCCGGCGGCCGGCTCGTCGCCAACGCCGTGACCCTGCAAAGTGAAATGACCTTGATGAACTGGCGCGCTCAACATGGCGGTGAACTGACCCGTATCCACGTCGCTCAGGCCCAGCCGCTGGGTGAATTCGATACGTGGCGGCAGGCGCTTCCGATCACCCTGCTGGAAGTGGTCAAGCCGCGATGAAACGCATCCTGCTGCTGGGCGGTGTGACCGAAGCGCTGGCTATCGCTCGTACGTTGGGGCCGGAGCATATCTACAGCCTGGCCGGTGTGGGCCGTGTGCCGACCGATCTCGCCTGCCAAGTGCGTGTCGGCGGTTATGGCGGCGCCGAAGGGCTGGCGCAGTTTGTGCGCGACGAACACATCAGCCTGATCCTCGACGCCACTCACCCGTACGCGGCGCAGATCAGCCGCAATGCCGCCGAGGCAGCAAGGGTGTGCGGTGTGCCGTGTTGGGCGTTGCGGCGTCCGGCGTGGCAGCCGCAGGCGGGGGATGATTGGCGAGAGGTCAGCGATTGGGCCGCGTTGATTGAAGCGTTGAAACCGTTCAAGCGCCCGCTGTTCACGTTGGGACGAGAGCCGCTGCAGCACCTTGATGAGATCCCGCCGGAGCAATTCTGGACACTGCGGGCGCTGGATGTGTATCCGGGCAATGAGCGCTGTGAAGTGATCGGCGCGCGCGGGCCGTTCTTGATCGAGGATGAACGGGCGTTGTTCGAACGGCGTGGCATTGACGTGCTGATCAGCAAGAACAGCGGCAGCGCAGCGACGGAGCCGAAGCTGGAAGTGGCGAGGGAGCGTGGGGTGCCGGTATTGGTGATGAAGCGGCCGGTGTTGGCGGCTGTGGATCGGGAGCTTTTGTCGCCCGCGGAAACAATCGATTCGTTGGCAGATTTCATTCGATAAGTCAGGATCGCTCGCTTGCTTGATTAGTAACCTATTTGTTACCTTCAGGGCGACCAATGATTGAAATTGAAGAATACCGACGCGATAACCAGTTGAGCCCATTCGATGAGTGGTTTTCATCGTTGAGTGTGCCGGCAGCAACCAAAGTTTCAACTGCTTTGTTTCGACTTGAAATGGGCAATACAAGCAACATCAAAGGATGGTCTGAAGTAGCCATGTATTTCCCCGGCATACCACCTAGCGCAACTTTTAAACTCGCCAAATGATCAAAA
>NZ_JBXAFK010000071.1:0-31560 GCF_058793055.1 Pseudomonas sp. MPR-R2A5 | reverse complement strand
CGCCGTTTCGGTGCCTGCGCGCATGGCCATCGGTTCGGTGGCGAGCCAGATGGAGTCGATGTGAATCATCGCAGAATATCTCGAAGAAAAGTCGCGCAGGCGGCAGCACTTTCAGTGGGCCAGTCCACTTTGATGATGGCGCGCGGGTGCTGTATTTCAACGCAGATATTCGATGATGCTGGATGGGAGTTCGCCCCCGCCAGCGGCATGGCTAACGGAATAAATGCAGGTGGGTGTGCCGGAATTTTCTGCGTTTGCAGCCGAATCCATTTGTGGACGAGGTTTGCGTTGAGGCTATGGCCGAGCGCGACGCTGGCAATCGAAGCGCCTGGTTGGGCGCACTCTTGAATGATCTGGGCTTTGAAGGATTTGGAATAGGAACGGCGTGTTGGCTGCATGAAATACCCGCTTGAAAGGCTAGAATTGGTGTCCACTTAATTTAAATGCACACCATGTCTTCGCTTTGCAGAGCTGGGTAGATGACCTGGCCGGACGGTTACCCACTTTATTCTGACTCCGCAGATCATTATCACGGGTTTTTAAGACTTTACTCCGCGCAGTGGGGCTACGGTATATGGCTTTACCCAACACCTTGCAACAGGCATTTCGACGGTGATGGCGGATTGGGCAAAAGCAGCCAGTGAGGGTGTTTTTTTGGCTATGCCGGCAGCTCTCAGATTACTTGCCTGCAGTTGATGGCCAAGAAAATCGCCGTGATTCAAAGCACGTCGGGAGATGTGCCAGATTCTGGTCTCGACTCGCTGAACCAAGATGGTGATTCAGTTGAAATGACACTTGCAAGGCAGCTCATTGCTTCATAGTTTGACGGCCACCTTCGGGTGGCCATTTTTTTATAACGATCCCAATTTACCAGCGGCCAACTCGACACTTCAAAAACCATGCGTCCTGGAAAACCTATTTCCTGATGCACCTAAGAGACTGGTTTGAGAGGGTGTATTCGCTTTTGCGCGAGGACGCCCATGAACCTACCACGCCCTACTCGAACCACAGCGATACTCAGTCTGTGCCTTGCATTATTGGCAGGCATTCTGTGTTATGAGCATCATCAACTCTCCCAACTCCGCACCAGCTTGGCTGCGACTGCAGACAAAGAGTCGCTCGATGCGTTGTTGACGCGGCTTGGCAAAGTCGATGAGCGACTGGGCACGGTAGCCGGCAACCACCTGGTGACCAACGAGGACTTCCGAGCCGGGCAGCAGGCTTTATCGAATCGAATTGATGCCGCACAAGCGTATGCAAAGCAAGCGACGGAGTCAGCGCAAGAAATCTCTCAAAATGCTGCGTCTGCTGGTGAATTGCTAGTCCTCAAAGCCAGCGTCGAAACACTCGATAGCCGTCTTCAAGAACTCAGTCAGTCACGCATCAAACAAACCACTGCTGTGCCCCTCAAGCCCAAGCCTAAGCCCGTTGCCCGCCAACCAAAGCGGCCAAAACCGCCCGCTACCGCCACTGTCACACCGCAAACACCCCCTTTTACCGTTGTCGGTATCGAGTATCGCGGCGGTGAACGCTTTTTGTCCGTAGCACCGCCTGGCAGCACGCAGTTGAATCAAATTTACCTTATCCGACCTGGTGACGCTGTGGCGGGCACCGCCTGGCGACTCAACGCGCTGGACGGAAGATCCGCACGCTTTGACGTGGCCGGAACACCTCAAACCGTAACCGTCGCGCAATAGGACCTCCTTTATGCACTCCCCTACCACTTCCTCGAAAACAATGAAGCCCAGGAACATTTTGGGTTTCATTGCAGGCTTGGCCACCTTCGCGTTTGCATACGGCTGTCATGCGGCTTCGGGGCAATCAACGTCGATCTCGAACACTCAGAACAGTGAAGTTCACAACTCTTCTCAAGGAGCAAGTCAGACAGAACTAGCCCGCGAGTGGGGATTGACCCCCCAAGAATGGTCCCGTTTTCAAACTGTGATGGAGGGTCCTCGCGGAATCTATTCGCCAGGCCTGGATCCTCTGACAGCACTTGGCATCGAAGCGAAGTCGGAGGAGGAGCGGCGACGCTATGCAGAGCTGCAGGTGCGAGCCGAGCGACAGCGTATCGATAAGGAACTGGCGTACCAAAGGGCCTATGACCAAGCCTTCGCACGTCTTTACCCCAATGAAAAAGTCATCCAACTATCGTCCAACCCTGCATCTGCTCCTGGCTCGGGAGCGTTAACTGCTGTGAAAGGCACTGGACGACTAGCCGTTTTTGTTCAAGACAGTTGCAACGCATGTATTGACCGCGTCAAAGACTTACAAAACCAGAAACAGTCCTTTGATCTGTACTTCGTTGGTAGTCAAGGTGATGACGAAATAATTCGCCGCTGGGCCATCTTGGCTGGAGTCGAACCGGCCAGCGTGAGAAGCCGACAGATCACATTGAATCACGATGCCGGTCGATGGCTTGGCCTTGGACTCGGCGGTGAGCTGCCGGCCGTGGTACGCGAGGTGAATGGACAATGGCAGCGTCTGTAATTCGCGCGGCTTTAACGGGGGGGCTACTGCTCACCGCGGCATTTGCTAACGGTGCCGAGGTTCCGCCACCGGCCTATCAGTTGATTGCCCTGCCTGCCGGCGTTCCGTCCGAGGTGCTGTACTCCGTTGCACTGCAAGAGAGTGGCACCCGACTTCGCGGCCAGATCGTCCCCTGGCCCTGGACGTTGAATGTCGCCGGCGCCGGATATCGCTTTGCGACACGCAGCGATGCTTGCAGAGCGTTGATGATCGCCCTTCAGACCGCAGGCCCAAATAGAGTCGACGTCGGGCTTGGACAAACCAACATCGGTGCCAACGGCCACCGTTATAGCTATCCCTGCGAAGGGCTGGATCCGTACAAAAACCTCTCGGTTACGGCCCAGATCCTGGCTGAGCAAAAAGCCAAAGGAGGCGACTGGATCACCGCTGCTGGTCGGTACCACCGCCCTGCCGGAGGCGAACCCGCTGCCCGATACCGACGAGCTTTTGCCAAACACCTCAGCCGGGTCACCGGTATCAACCTGATGGCGAATAATCCATGAATAGATTGCTGCATCTGCCTGTTTTGCTGTCTTTGGCCTCCCCCATGGCAGTGCATGCCACCTCGCTGATTGTTGTTGAAGACCGAGGGGGTGTTTCCGCTCTGCCCTACTACCAGTACTTGGCTCCAGAACCTACTGAGCAGTCAGCACAGTCAGAGAATATTGGTGTGCGTGGGCAAGGCTCGTTTCCAGTGCGCTCTGACCAACTGACACCCGGGCAGGTACAGGGCCGGGTAATCAATGCACCTGGCCTGCAACCATTGTTTCTTGTAGGCGACGATGAAAGCTCCAGAAAGTGGTTATCACAGCGCCGCGATCAGTTACAGCAACTGCAGGCAGTGGGCCTTGTGGTTAACGTGGCCAGCGCCGAGCGGTTTGCCGAAATCCAACGATGGGCAGGAAATCTACAGTTGGTCCCGGCTCCATCAAATGATCTGGCACAGCGCTTGGGAGTCCAGCATTACCCGCTGTTGATCACTGCCACAACGATCCAGCAGTAACCAGGGTATGGCCTCTCTTACGCACATCACCTTGGTCATCAAGCAACCAGATGACCCACGAGCAGGCCAACTGCTTTTTGAACAGGTCACCTATGTCGCCAAGCTCTATGGCGGCACCGTCATCGCCCGCGTACCTGGTGACGAGGTGGAGCTATGTCAGCGGCTAAAAGAACGACTGCCCGAGGCAGTTGAGCAAGCGAGGCAAGAGTTGGCCAATTCATCATCACGCATGAAAGGAGGATCCCGGCCCCATGAAGCTGACCAAGAAGCAACGCTGCGAGCTTCACGCTAAATTCGCGGGCCATTGCGCATACTGCGGTGTGCTGTTGGGTGACCGGTGGCATGCGGACCACATGGAAGCAGTATGGCGAGAACCAGAGAGGGTGGACGGCAAGTACTCCGGTGCCATCATTTTGGGGCGGCCAGAGAACCACGCCATCAGCAACATGATGCCCGCGTGCGTGCCGTGTAATTTGAGCAAGGCAGCGATGCCACTAGAAGTCTGGCGAGAGCGCATTGCTGGACACGTCAACTCCCTTAACAGCTACCACCCCATATACCGCCTGGCCAAGTCCTATGGGCTGATCGCTGAGACAGGCAAGCCAGTCGTTTTCCATTTCGAAACAGTGGGGCCATTGTCCCCTTTCACTCATAGGAAGTGATCCATGACCACCTCCTACACCATTGAGTCGTTACTACGCCCTGCTGTTGAGCTGTACACAGTTTGCGTATGTGCCGCTGCGGCGTTGCTCTGTATTTTCGCGCCCTGGGCGGTTGCTCTGACGCCTTTATTCGGCATGGTTGCCGGTACAGGCTTTCTGGGTCTAGGGTTCGTCCGCCTCAAACAAGCGTTGGTAGTGCTGCGTTACCGGCGCAATATTCGGCGCCTACCCCACTACACCATGACCAGCAAAGACATGCCGGTCAGCAATGAGCGGCTATTCATCGGTAAAGGCTTTCGCTGGACCCAAAAACATACTCAGCGGTTGATGGAGACTTACCTCCCAAAGTACGCCGAGTATGTCGAGCCCACGTCTATCTATACCTTTGCTCGCAGAATTGAGGAGCGTCTGGAGTTCGCACCCTTTCCACTCAAATTGCTGTCAAAGGCTACCTCGTGGGATGTGCCATTTAACCCGGCGCGTCCACTTCCTCCAGTCGGGGGGCTACCGCGCTTACACGGTATAGAGCCGAACGAAGCGGATGTCAGCCTGCCACTGGGTGAGCGGGTTGGACACTCCCTTGTATTGGGGACTACTCGTGTTGGAAAAACCCGCTTGGCAGAGTTGTTTATCACCCAAGACATCAGGCGTACCCGCCGTAGCCCCCGGCGCCGCGTTCATATGGGGCGCCGCGTGCAACCCGTTCATCGAAGCCAGCGCAATGTAGAAATGGACCTGGACCGCGAAGTGGTGATTGTCTTCGATCCTAAAGGCGACGCAGACCTCCTGAAGCGCATGTACATCGAATGCAAGCGCGCAAACCGACTGGAGGAATTCTACGTGTTCCACCTAGGCTGGCCCGATCACTCCGCTCGCTACAACGCCGTCGGCCGGTTTGGTCGGATCTCGGAGGTTGCCACCCGCATTGCCGGCCAACTTTCGGGGGAAGGCAATTCCGCGGCATTCCGGGAATTCGCCTGGCGTTTCGTCAACATCATCGCGCGCGCCCTCGTGGCACTGGGACGTCGGCCGGACTATGAACAGATCCTCAAGCATGTGACAAACATTGACGCGCTGTTTATTGAGTATGCGCAGAAGCACTTTGCTGAAAATGATCCCAAAGCCTGGCAAACCATCGTTGAGCTGGAAGGAAAGATCGATCGTAAGAACCTCAGTTTCGCCATGAAGGATCGACCGCTACGCGTGGTGGCCCTGGACATGTACCTCACTCAGCAACGCATCTCCGACCCAGTGATGGAGGGTCTGCGATCAGCCGTACGCTATGACAAAACCTATTTCGACAAGATCGTGGCCAGCCTTCTGCCATTGCTGGAAAAACTGACCACAGGCCGGATTGCAGAGCTGCTATCTCCCGACTACATGGATCTTGAGGACCCACGACCAATCTTTGACTGGATGCAGATCATCCGCAAACGGGCAGTGGTCTATGTCGGCCTGGACGCTTTATCTGATACAGAGGTAGCTGCAGCGGTGGGCAACTCGATGTTCAGCGACCTGGTGTCAGTTGCGGGTCACATCTATAAGTTTGGCATCGATGATGGCTTGCCCGGGGCCACCGGCGGCAAGGTAGCAATTAACGTACATGCGGACGAATTCAACGAACTGATGGGCGATGAATTCATACCGATGATCAACAAAGGCGGTGGTGCCGGCATGCAGGTCACGGCCTATACCCAAACCATGAGCGATATTGAGGCAAAAATCGGTAACCGGGCTAAAGCTGGCCAAGTCATCGGTAACTTCAACAACCTGTTCATGTTACGTGTACGTGAGACTGCAACCGCCGAGCTGCTGACCAACCAGTTGCCAAAGGTCCAGGTGTTTACCAGTACACCAGCAAGCAGTGCAAACGACGCTATTAACGGCAACACCGCTTTCACCTCTAACACTCACGATCAGATCCAAAGTGTCAGCGTACCGATGATCGAACCGGCGCATGTGGTTGCCCTACCCAAGGGGCAATGCTTTGCCCTGATAGAGGGCGGGAATTTGTGGAAGATTCGTATGCCGTTGCCGGCAAGCGATCCCGATGAAGTGATGCCCAAGGATCTTCAGGCCTTGGTTGAGGGCATGCGTAAAGGATCCGGAACCAGCAGCGACTGGTGGCAAGCACCGGGATATGACGCACTAAGTGAGTCGCTTCCTGATGACTTGGTAGACGACTTCCGCCAGATGGCCAATAACGGAAAAGCCGCATAGGCTTGAAGGAACAGAGCCATGGCCGATATCGCGGAAAAAGCCCAGCAACAGCAGGAAGGTCAAAAAAACTTCCTGGGCATGCTGTTCTCTACCCCTTTTCATTTCTTGGGGGTGATGTTCGGCTCCTTGCTCGGCGCCATCGTCGTTGAATGGCTTTGCATGTACACGTTCTGGCCGGATGCCGGCTGGAAACATGCTCAGCAGATGTTCCAACATGAACTGGGCTGGCTGTCCCAGGATCTGCTGCACAGCGTTGTCATCAAAGAACCGGGGCGTACGGCAACCTGGCTGGCACAAACGGTCTATGACTGGCTGATGGTGAAAACCGGCATGCAGGACAATATAAATGCACTGACACAGTACGCTCGCTCAACATCACCACAACAAACGGGAACCTTGAACCTTCGCTACGAACTCGGTCGGGCGATGATCAAATTCCAGGACTATGGCTTAGCCGCGTTATACACAGTCCTGACCTTCTGTGTGCGAATGGTCATTCTGACGTTGACGATTCCGCTGTTCGCACTGGCGGCGTTCACTGGCTTGGTCGATGGCCTGGTGCGGCGTGATCTACGAAAATTCGGCTCCGGCCGCGAGTCAAGTTACCTGTATCACAAAGCCCGGGGGACGATCATTCCGCTGACCATCGTGCCCTGGACGGTCTACCTGGCCATCCCCATCAGCATCAGCCCCCTTTTGATTCTGTTGCCCTGCGCCGTGCTGTTGGGTGTGTCCGTTTACATCACCGTTTCAAGCTTCAAAAAATACCTTTAGGAGCTGCCCATGCAGTGGACACAAGAACAGCAGCCCATCATCCATTCCACGGCTGACAAGCTACTGGTTCAGGCTTTTGCCGGTACCGGCAAAACCACCACACTGGTGGGCTACGCCACACAACACGCCTCGGTGAAAATGCTCTACCTCTGCTACAACAAATCCGTCGAGCTCGCTGCCAGGGGCCGCTTTCCACGCAGAAACGTGGTGTGTAAGACGGCGCATGGCCTCGCATATGCAGTCTATGGCAGTCAGTACGCCACCAAGCAGACCAATAACTTACGCCTGACGGACATCGCAAGGGCCATCAACACCCAGGACTGGGAGCTCGTGCGGGATGTCCTCAGCACGCTTAACAACTTCATGGCCAGCGCCGATGACGAGTTGGGCCGTGTGCATTTTCCCAGATTCCAGGGGCAACGAATGCTCACAAGTGCCCAGGAACGTTTCCTGAACAATGCTTTAAACGTGGCTAAAACCATCTGGAACCGGATGATCGATCTGCAGGACACAGCAATGTCGATCACCCATGACGCTTACTTGAAGCTGTATCAGCTAAGCAAGCCCGACCTGAGCGAACGATTTAACGCCATTCTGCTCGACGAAGGTCAAGACGTGAACCCAGTTATTGCCGACATAGTAAAAATACAACGGGTCCGCAAGGTGGCAGTCGGCGATCCCCACCAGCAGATCTATCGCTTCCGCGGCGCAGAAGATGCGCTCAACAGCGACTGGATGGCCGACGCCGAACGTCACTACCTGACCCAAAGCTTTCGCTTCGGCCCTGCCGTCGCGCATGTGGCCAACATCATTCTTTTTTACAAGGGTGAGACACGAAAGCTGCAGGGGTTAGGTTGCAATACCCTGGTTAAACGGGCTCTGCCTGAAGAGCTACCGCATCGCACGTTTATCCATCGTACCGTGACCGGCGTCATCGAGAACGCCCTGCAGCTGGTCGCAAGCAACCCCAAGATTTTCTGGGTCGGCGGTATCGACAGCTACTCGCTACGCGATCTGGAAGATTTATACCTATTCAGCCGCAACCGTAACCATGAGGTGCAGAACCGCAGGCTGTTGAGAGATTACCGGGACTTTTCACAGTACGTGGAAATAGCCGAGGTAAGCCAGGATACGGAGATGTTGCGATCGATCAAGATCATTACAGCCTATCCGGACCTGCCCCAGCGGATCCAAACCCTACGTTCCCGCTCTGTAGATAACGAGCTCGACGCCACCGTGACACTCACGACTGGGCACAAGGCCAAGGGGCTGGAGTGGGACTTTGTCAGCCTGTATGACGACTTTAGCGCTGATCCGCTTTCACCCGATATCGATCAAGGTCGTAAAGATGACGAGTTGAATTTGCTGTACGTGGCGGTGACGCGAGGGATGAAGATCCTAGCGTTGAACTCAATGGTGCTTTCTATCATGCAGCGCTATGTCGATGCTCGGACCTCTGCACTCCAACCTCAGAAATCACGCGCTTAGCAACAAACTATTTCAGATTGCTGGCACGCGCTTATTATTGAAACCCTGGTAGCTCTGCACATTGAGGACGTCGCCATGGGCCGTCAGAAATTTGAATACCACACTGAGTTCTCTCCCTTTCAGTACGTTGTCAGAACCAAAAAGCTCTTCATGTTCAAGTCCGAAGAGCCCACCACTGAACCCGACACCCAGGGTTTTCTGGAAGATTCTGAACGTCAAAACCGCCTTGCTCAATTAGGCAGCGAAGGCTGGGAGCTGGTCAGCGTGCAGCCCGTGGTCAAAGGAGAAGTCAAGGTTGGCAATCAAAACGCCCAAGGCTGGGCTTACGGATTCGCCTTGCCCATCGGGTATCTGCTGTTCTTCAAACGCCCTATCCACTGTGATTGATGGTGTCAGTACCGTCAGAAGAAATCCTTACAGTCCTGAATATGGTTTTCTTGCGGCGACCATAGCTTGATCACGGCAAGCTGACGGCATCAGGAATGACTAGAGCCCAGCCGTGATCCAGTACCCGCGTCTCACTGCACTCACTTGCCGACTTGCCTTGCCAGGCCTCATCGCACTTTTTGGATGCGGCCTGCCTGTCTCTCATGCGACCGCTGCTTCAGCCTCCGAACAGGCCAACCTGGACGTGATGATCCGCCAGTTGAATGCCTTAGAGGACACCGCACGTCGTAGCGCTCAAGTGGCCGACGAACCTGGCAAGCGTTACTTCTTCGATTACCAGCGTCTAGCAGGTGATATCGCTCGAATTCGTCATGGGTTGGAGGGCTATCTAACCCCAACCCGAGCCCAGCCTCGTGATCCTGTTGAGCTGTCAGGCCAATACACGACCGAAGGACGCAAGCCATGAGCATGAGCGGCGCTCAGGCTGCTGCGTTTCAAGCGGCAGGAGGATTTCCTGCCTCGACGAGCTACCTGTTTTTCGTCGGCGTCGCTGTAGCCATCATCTTTATGTGGGGCGCCTGGGCTATCTGGAGCTGCTACCGAGGATGGGCCACTGGCAACCTTGATCGAACGATTGCCTCGACCTCGCTCGTCCGCATCCTACTGCTTTGCATGATCCTCACCACATTTGTTCTTAGTTGACCCTATGGGAGATACACCATGACTTCATTCTTAAAACCGGGCCGCATGCTGATCGGGTTGCTTGCTCTCCCCCAACTGGCCATGGCGGCTCTTCCGCAGTCTCAGCCTCCTACCCGGGGGGAAGGCTCTAACCTGATGCAAACCATGCAGAACTACGCCTTTGACGGTTTTACTTTGCTTGGCCTCATCATCTGCGCAGTCATTTTCAGTGGCGTTGCTTGGCATGCCTTCGGCACCTACCACGAAATTCAACTTGGCAAGAAAAAATGGGGAGATCTGGGGGCGACAGCCGCCGTTGGCGTCGCCATCCTCGGTGTCGCCATTTTTCTGGTCACCAAGGCTTCAAATATTCTTTAAAAGAGCCGTGGCCATGACAGAACTCTCAGACGATGGGACCCTGATTTTCCTCCCTGTGCGATTGAACAATCAGCCAGTCATCATGGGCGGCCTTACCGCTGACGAAATGTGGGCCACCTTGGCGTTGAGCACCGGCGCAGGGCTGGTTATCGGTATTCCGGCCGCGATATTGACCCAGATTTGGGCACTTATCATCGGCGCCGCCATGCTCTGTGCTGTCCTAGGGCTGTTTCTTGCCAGTCGTTTCTTGCGTCGGTGGAAACGCGGCCGACCTGATACATGGCTATACCGCCAGATGCAATTGAACATCGCGCGGTTCTTTCCTACCTGGAATAAAGCCCTGCTGATTACTCGTACAGGTGCGTGGACCTGTCATCGAACGGAGGTTCAATGACTTACCGTAAAAAAGTAGACGCCCAACTGGCCCACATTAACAGCCTGCGCATGGTCATTGGTTTTCTCATTGCCCTGGGTCTGTACATGGCTTATGGCTGGCAGAGCGCACCGCGTGACCTAACTGTTCATGTACCTCCAGATCTACGTTCAGGTAGCACCCGTAAGTGGTGGGATATTCCACCGGAGTCGGTATACGCCTTCGGTCTGTACATTTTTCAGCAGATGAACCGTTGGCCCGTTGACGGTGAAACCGACTACGAGGACAACATTACCCGCTTGGAAAGCTACCTGACTCCCAGCTGCAAAGCCTACTTGCAGAAAGATTTCGAGCTACGCCGCAATAGCGGGGAACTGCGCAAACGTGAGCGGGGTGTATTTGAAATTCCAGGCAGAGGCATCGACGATAAGTCTGAGCAACATATTGAACAGCACAGCATCAATGACTGGACCGTCAACCTGGACATCACCGCTGACGAGCACTACGGCGGGGAGCGCGTAAAGCGGGCATTTGCTCGCTATCCGTTAAGAATTATCCGATTCGACGTCGATCCCGAAAAAAACCCATTCGGCTTGGCCTGGGACTGTTATAGCAGTAATCCACAACGCATCGAAGTCTCCGCAGAAACGACCAGAGCAGGAGGCAAATGATGACACGCCGCCTACTGATCATCGGGCTCGTAGCCCTTCACTTCTGCGGGTTGGCCAACGCCGTCGAAATCCTGCGCTGGGATCGTATCCCTATAGCACTGCCCTTGATCGTGGGTCAGGAGCGTATTGTCTTTGTGGACCAAAACGTACGGGTGGGTCTGCCTCGTAACCTCGTCGACAAACTGCGCGTGCAGAGCACCGGTGGTGCCCTCTACCTGTTGGCGAAAGAGCCGATTGAACCGACTCGCTTACAGCTGCAGAACATGAACTCCGGTGAGATCATGCTCGTGGATATCATCGCAACGGTAGGGAAACCAAATCAGGTCGCATCCGAGCCGGCTAAAATTGTAGCCGGGGACAGTCCCGCCCCGCGTTACGGCCAAGTCAACGCCAAACCTACAAGCAACCATTCAACTTCTTCCACGGCCCAAGCCAGCGCTCAAGCCGAGGAGGATGAGGACGCGCCGAAACCGCGTCGTGAGACCCCTCTTCCGGTGGTCATGACGCGCTATGCCGCACAGATGCTTTACGCGCCCCTACGCACCGTTGAGCCCGTGGAGGGGATTGCTCAGATCAATCTGAAGCGCGGTTTGGACCTCACCACCCTAATGCCGATATTGCCGGTCGAAGCCTCTGCGTTGGGGTCGTGGCGGTTAGACGAGTATTGGGTCACGGCGGTGAAGCTACGTAACACAAGCGCCCAAAACCTCACATTGGATCCGCGTGACCTGATGGGTGACTTTGTCACCGCGACTTTTCAGCATCCCTACCTTGGCGCCAAAGGTGATTCCAGCGACACCTCGACGGTCTACTTGGTGACCCGTGGTCATGGTCTAGCCGAATCGTTATTGCCGGCCGCCATCAGCCAGATCGATCCGAAGGGAGGCCGTCGTGAAGAGTAATCCACTTGTTAAATACCTGGTCATACCGTTCGCGATCCTGGCGATATACGTAGTGGTCAAATTATTCAATCGCGAAAGTGCCGACCAACAGGTTCATGCGCCGGAAACGGTTGTACTTAGTACGAAGGAGGCTAAAAAGCTTGGGGTTGACGGAGATACACCCAGCGACACATTGCGCACCATTGTCGTGGAAAGCAGACAACTCAAGGACCAAGTCTCCAATGCTTTGAAGAACAATGACGAACTAAAGCAACAGAACATCGAGCTGCAAAAACGCCTGCAGAACATCGACCTCAACGTCGATAACAAACTGCAGAACGTTCAGCAAACGATGAAGCAGGAGGCGCAACAACAGAGCCAAACCCTCTTGGACACACTGCAGCAGCAGTACAATACCCTGAGCAGCAAATCGGGCAGTGGCAATGAGTCTGGATCTGATTTGCCGATCGGCTTCGGCGTTCAGCCAGGTGACGGTCAAGGCTTCAAAGGCGGACCTGGCGCGGACGTTGTTTGGATAGAGCCGCAGGACGCAACGCCGGTCGATGTCAACGGCAAGCCCATCGCTGCAGGGACAAATCAAACGGCAAGCGGCTTCAACTTCCCGACCTCTTTTGGCGAGTCCGTGGACCGAGGACAAAATGCACTGCGCACGGGCGCTCAAAGTGTTGCGAATGAAATCTCGCCACAGGAGGCCCGCAAACAGGTGCGCAAGGTCTACACCTTGCCGCAGAACTCGACATTGATGGGTTCGGTGGCCATGTCCGCGCTGATCGGCCGGGTGCCCATTGACGGCACTGTCAACGACCCCTACCCGTTCAAGGTATTGATCGGGCCGGACAATCTCACGGCCAACGGCATCGACTTGCCCGACGTCGCCGGCGCGGTGGCCAGCGGAACGGCTTCCGGCGATTGGACCCTGTCTTGCGTACGCGGTCAGATCAAAAGCCTGACGTTCGTCTTCAATGACGGCACTGTGCGCACGCTGCCACAACCTCAGGAAGAAACGAATAGCAGTCAAAATAGTAACAATCAGAACAATGGCAACCAAACCACCATTCAGGGTGGCCTGGGCTGGATAAGCGATGCCTATGGCATTCCTTGTATCAGTGGCGACCGCAAAAGCAACGCCTCGCAATACATTGGCTCGCAGGTACTGATTACCGCCGCCGGCGCAGGTGCTGCCTCCCTCATCAAGTCAGATGGAAACAGCGGCTCTTTTATAAACCCTCAGTCCGGGACCATCGGTTCTGTCGGCGGCTCGGGCAGTGAAGCCATGGGCAAAATTATTGGCCAGGGCGTCAATGACGTCTCCAGCTGGGTCAACAAACTCTACGGGCAAGCCTTCGCAGCGGTGTATGTACAACCCGGGGCAAAGATAGCTGTGCACCTGGACCAGCAACTGACCATCGATTACGAACTCAATGGCCGCAAGGTCAACTATCGCTCAGGAGCCCGTCATGTTTCGACTGCGCTTGACTAATCATGGCTTAAAACTAGGTGCATACCTGGCCATCGCCCTACTCGCCTCGGCCTGTTCCACCAACAAAGACGAATTGCTCCCCCATGGGGACCGCACAATGATGGACGTTTGGGATCAAGGCTCCAGCGGCTCAAGCAGCTCGAGCAGCCGCCAATTGCTCGATGCACGCCAAGATCTTCGTCGGCCTCTGGAGACGAGGGAAACAGACAACACCATGTTCACACGTACCGCACAAAACGAGATCTACAGCCAATTTAAACGCCTACCCAATCCCGACCTGGTGATGTACGTCTTTCCTCATTTAGCGGGTTCAGACCCGGCACCGATCCCAGGCTACACCACGGTGTTTCCGCTGTATCAGCGGGTGCAATACGCCATGCCTGGCGAACGCACGGAGGCATATTGATGGGTTTTTTTGAACGATTCAAAACGCGACGGGCGACAGAGCGTGTGGAACCTGGCGTAACACCAGGTTCGCCGTTATCTGACGATGTGCAGGGACCAGCAACCGAGACGTTTGAGGCTGCTACAGAGCGTTACTACGAACGCCTTGCTGCCATGGGTATTCCCTCGCCGAGCGATTGGCGTAACCCAAAGAAAAAGCCAGCCACAACCGCTGATGCTGACCGTCTATACCACGTCAACCCCTCCTTCGTAGACCTACTGCCGTGGGTAGATTACCTGCCTGCAGAAAAAGCCATGCTATTGGAAGACGGCGTGTCTCGTGCTGCCTTTTTTGAGCTGACACCGATTGGTACTGAAGGTCGGGATCCCGAATGGTTACGCAAGGCCCGCGACGCCCTGGAAAACGCCCTCCAGGACTCCTTCGACGAGCTTGAAACCTCACCCTGGGTGGTTCAGCTCTATGCCCAGGACGAAACCAGCTGGGACGATTACCTTCAGCAACTGCATGACTACGTTCAACCACGCGCACAAGGCAGTGCATTCACCGAGCTTTATTTGAAGCTGATGAAGCAACACCTGGAATCCATCTCCAAACCAGGCGGGCTGTTTGAAGACACCAAGGTCAGCCAACTGCCCTGGAGGGGCCAACAGCGCCGCGTCCGTGTTGTTGTCTACCGCCGTACCCAAGGCGCGCAAGCGGATGTGCGAGGCCAGGCACCAGGTCCTTACCTGAAAATCATCTGCGATCGCTTGGTGGGCGGCTTGGCGAACGCCGGCATTAAAACCCATCGCATGGATGGCCACGCCATTCGCCATTGGCTGATTCATTGGTTCAATCCACGTCCCGATCATCTTGGCCCTGCCGATGCAGATATTCGCCGCTTCTACGAATTGGTGTGCAAGCAAGCACCTGGTGCTGCAGAGGGCGAACTGCCGCTCGCCAGCGGCACTGACTTCTCGCAAAACCTGTTTTATCGCGAACCACTGTCAGATATAGAGAAAGGTCTGTGGTATTTCGACGGCCTTCCCCATCAGGTGGTGATGCTTGACCGCTTGAGGGATGCTCCCAAGACCGGGCACTTAACCGGTGAAACCCGAAAGGGCGGTGATGCGCTCAACGCACTGTTCGACAAAATGCCAGAGGACACCATTCTCTGTATCACTCTCGTGATCACCCCGCAGGACATTCTCGAAGGGCATCTGGAACAGCTTTCACGCAAGGCAGTTGGAGACACTCAGGCCTCGATCCTGACACGCGAAGACGTCGCCACCGCCCGTCAGTTGCTCGGGCGCAAGCACAAGCTGTACAGAGGTAGCGTAGCGTTTTACCTGCGGGGTAAAGATGATGCCCAGTTGCACGAACGCAGTTTGCAACTCAGCAGCGCATTGCTGGGTGCGGGCATGGAGCCGGTGGAACCTCGGGATGAAGTGGCACCGCTGAACTCCTACCTTAGATGGCTACCCGGCAACTTCGACCCCAATGCGCGCAAAGCACTGGAGTGGTACGCACAACTGATGTTCGCCCAACACATTGCGAACCTGGCCCCCGTCTGGGGTAGGTCGACCGGAACCGGGCACCCGGGTATTACCCTGTTTAACCGTGGGGGAGCGCCGATAACCTTCGACCCGCTGAACAAGCTGGACCGGCAGATGAACGCGCATTTGTTCATTTTCGGGCCTACGGGTTCAGGTAAATCGGCCAGCGCGACAAACATCCTTAGCCAAATCATCGCCATCTATCGGCCACGTCTATTCATTGTGGAGGCTGGCAACAGCTTCGGCTTACTCGGTGATTTCGCCAAAAAGTTGGGTTTGACGGTAAACCGGGTTCGACTTGCACCTGGATCGGGTGTCAGCCTCGCGCCATTCGCTGATGCCGTGAAGCTCATCGAACCCAGCCAAAACGTGAAGATTATCCAAGCTGATGATCTTGAGGCGTCGGACGAACATCTGACTAGCCAGACCGAGGATGAACAACGCGACATCCTGGGCGAGATGGAAATTGCGGCCAGGCTGATGATCACCGGTGGTGAAGAAAAAGAGGATGCCCGTCTTACTCGTGCCGACCGTAGCGCCATCCGCCAATGCATACTGAATGCAGCGAAAAAATGCGTGACGGAGCAACGTATCGTTCTGCCGGAAGATATCCGTGAAGCGCTGCGAGAAATGGGACTCGAGCCCGGTATTCCAGACGCCCGAAGCTCACGATTCTTGGAGATGGCGGAAGCCTTGTCCATGTTCTGTATGGGCACCGAAGGCGACATGTTCAACCGTCCTGGCACCCCATGGCCAGAAGCGGACATTACCATTGTCGACCTTGCCACCTATGCGCGAGAAGGCTATAGCGCACAGATGGCCATCGCTTATATTTCCCTGCTCAACACGGTCAACAACATTGCCGAGCGTGACCAGTTTAAAGGCCGTCCGCTGATCTGCTTCACCGACGAAGGCCACATCCAGTTGAAGGTCCCACTCCTATCCCCCTACTCCGTCAAGATTACCAAAATGTGGCGAAAGCTCGGCGCCTGGTTCTGGATGGCCACCCAGAACGTTGACGACGTGCCGCCAGAGGCCTCAGCCCTGCTCAACATGATCGAGTGGTGGATGTGCTTAAACATGCCGCCTGATGAGGTGGAGAAGATCGCGCGGTTTCGTGAACTGACTCCTGCACAGAAGTCGATGATGCTGTCAGCGCGTAAAGAAAGCGGCAAATTCACCGAGGGCGTCGTGTTGTCCAAAAGCATGGAAATGTTATTCCGGGCGGTACCACCGAGTTTGTATCTGGCCCTGGCCATGACCGAGCCGGAAGAGAAAAAGCAACGCTTCGACATCATGCAAGCCAAAGGCTGCAGCGAGCTGGATGCGGCCATTGAAGTTGCTGCAACGCTTGACCGCTATCGCGGTATCGAACCTCACATCATTACTTTCCCCGAGCAAGTCACGGCCTTGGAGCGCCAAGCATGAGAGCATTGAATTCCCTGACCCAGAACCTTATAGAAAGTCTGACCCAGCTGCTTGAACAACCGGGTGAAGACGCCCTTCAAACCCTTGAGGTGTGTGCCCCCGTTTTGATAGAGCAACTGCAACAGGTTTTGGTTCGTGCGGTGGATCGTCGTGACATCGAGTCCCAACTTCACGCGGTGTTAGCCAATTGGCTGCTACAGCACCCACAACCCGAGAATGCTGAGAACGCTCTTCTTGAGGCCCTTCGTAAACAAGCGCTGCTTTCATCGAAGCCAGCAGAGGCTCGGGCATGATAGGCCTTCGCAAATATTGGTTGATGCTGGGGTGCGTTTTGGCAGGCACATCGATGGCCTGCTTAGCCCTCACTCGAAGTGAGATACCATCCCCGCACAACACAGGCCCGTGGTTGTTTGGTCCTTCCAAAGCACGCTGGACTGTGACTGAGTTCGCGGATCTGGAGTGCCCCTACTGCAAGACGTACACACCTGCGTTGAAAACCTGGATACAGCAGCAGAAGGATGTAAACCTGCAGTGGCATCATCTGCCACTGGATGTGCACGGTCCGACCGCATTACACGAAGCCAAGCTCGCTGAATGTGCGGGGGCGCTTGGTGGCGCACCTGCCTTCTGGCAAGCCATTGACCAGATTTTTGACCGGACCCGTAGCAACGGTGAGGGTTTCAATGGGCATCTGAACGTCGTTGATGTTACTTACCAGGACTTATTGTCCTGTGCAGCTACCGACAAAGTGATCGCCCGGCATGTTGGCCAACAGGTCGAGGAGGCCCTCAAAGCGGGCATTACGGCAACTCCTACTGTGATAATTAAAGACAACACGACTGGCAGCTCCGTAAAGCTTGAGGGACCAGCTGACGGGGTATTGTTATTATCAGCTCGTGATTGGCTGGCTCAAAAAAAGAGCTGCGACGCTCTGCAAAAGTCGAACGTTAAATCACTTAGCCATTGTCATTAAATGAGCTTGCATTCCATTCATACATTTTCATGCCCGGCATGTCCTACGCGTGGGCCGAAAGAGACAGCGCAAATACGGTGTTTGCAACTGCAATCAGGGTCAGTTTCATACGACTTTTTCTTGAGGATTGATGGGCTCAACTGAGAGGTGCCGGCGACGCATCAGTCGATAGGCTGCCGGAATGACAAACAGCGACAGCAAGGGCGCGGTAATCATGCCTCCAACCATGGGTGCCGCAATTCGGCTCATCACCTCGCTGCCGGTCCCGCTGCCCAGCAAAATGGGTAACAAGCCAGCAATGATGACAGCCACAGTCATGGCTTTGGGCCGAACGCGCTGGACAGCGCCTTCACGAATCGCGGCCATCAGCCCGTGCTCGGTCCTATCGCCGAGGTCTTCACGCTCAGCCCAGGCGTTCTTCAGATAAAGCAGCATAATTACGCCAAATTCGGCAGAAACACCGGCCAAAGCGATAAAGCCGACACCAGTGGCGACCGACAGGTTGAATCCCAATAGATAGAGAAACCATACCCCACCAGTCAGTGCGAATGGCAGAGTGGCCATGATCAGCAAGGCCTCATCGAAGCGAGCAAAGGTTAAATAAAGCAGCACGAAGATGATCAACAGCGTGGCAGGCACCACCAGCTTGAGTCGTGCGTTGGCCCTTTCGAGAAATTCGAACTGTCCTGCGTAGCTCAGGCTCATACCAGGCTGCAACTTAACCTGCTCGCTGACGACCCGTCGTAGATCGGCGACTACCGAAGCAATATCCCGTCCCCGCACGTCGATATACACCCAGCCTGAAGGTCGGGCGTTCTCACTCTTAAGCATCGGCGGACCATCGCTGACCTTGATCTTCGCAACGGTGCCAAGAGTGATCTGGCTGCCTAGAGGGGTATAGATAGGTAACTGCTCCAGAGCGCCGAGTGAATCCCGCCACTCACGAGGGTAACGTACGTTAATTGGGAAACGAGCCAACCCTTCAATCGTCTCCCCGACGTTTTCACCGCCGATTGCGCCGGCCACGATCGATTGCACATCGGCAATATTTAACCCATAGCGGGCCGCAGCTTTACGATCGATATCCACATCAATATAGCGGCCACCGGTCAGTCGTTCGGCCAACGCTGAACTCACACCTGAGACATCCTTGGCAACACGTTCGATGGCTTGGGTGACGGCATCGATCTCCGTCAGGTTGGTACCGGCAACCTTCACACCAATAGGGCTTTTTATGCCAGTGGCCAGCATGTCGATGCGGTTACGAATCGGCGGTATCCAGATGTTGGTCAATCCTGGGACACGCACCGCTTGGTCTAGCTCCTCAACGAGCTTTTCCTGGGTCATGCCTGGGCGCCACTGTTCGTGTGGTTTGAATTGGATGGTGGTTTCGAACATTTCCAAAGGTGCTGGGTCAGTCGCGGTTTCAGCGCGGCCGGCTTTGCCGAAAACGTGTTCGACCTCTGGAACTGTCTTTATCAGACGGTCAGTCTGTTGAAGCAGTTGCGCGGCCTTCTGCGCCGATAATCCAGGCAGAGCTGATGGCATATAGAGCAGGTCCCCTTCGTCCAGCGGGGGAAGAAACTCACCACCCAGACGAGAGATCGGCCACAACGCGCTGACAAAGACTAGCAACGCAACCAGCAGCGTTATTTTAGGTCGATGTAATACGGCGTCCAGAGCGGGTTCGTAGATCCGGATCAACCAGCGATTTAGCGGATTCTGCTGCTCATTGGGAATTCGTCCACGAATCCAATACCCCATCAACACCGGTACGAGAGTTACCGACAGTCCAGCCGCTGCGGCCATAGCGTAGGTTTTGGTGAACGCCAATGGACCGAATAGACGTCCTTCCTGAGCCTCCAGCGTGAACACCGGAATGAACGACAGGGTGATGATCAGCAGACAGAAGAACAATGCAGGTCCTACCTCGGCAGCCGCTTCAGTCATCACGTGCCAATGACGTTCACCTTTCAGTTCCTCCCCAGGATTGGCCACGTGCCAAGCCTCGACCTTCTTGTGGGCATTTTCAATCATCACCACGGCAGCGTCGACCATAGCGCCGATGGCGATGGCAATCCCGCCAAGGGACATGATGTTGGCGTTGATACCCTGATAGCGCATCACGATGAAGGCGATCAGCACCCCAACCGGCAGGGAAATGATTGCCACCAGAGATGAACGCAGGTGCCAGAGAAAGATTCCGCAGACCAACGCGACGACGATGAACTCTTCGATCAGCTTGTGGCTGAGGTTTTCCACGGCACGATCAATCAACTTGCTGCGGTCGTAGGTGGTGACGATTTCAACCCCCGCCGGCAGACTGCTTTTCAGCTCGTCGAGTTTGGTTTTGACCGCCGCAATGGTTTCACGAGCATTCTTCCCGCTGCGCAGAATCACCACGCCGCCGACGGTCTCACCTTCACCGTCGAGTTCGGTAATGCCTCGACGCATCTCAGGCCCTAACTGAATCGTGGCAACATCGCCCAACGTGACCGGCACACTGCCCGCGCCCAGTTTGAGCGGGATGGCGCGAAAGTCATTGAGCGTCTTTAGGTAGCCGGAAGCTCGTACGATGAACTCTGTCTCCGCCATTTCCAGCACGGCTCCACCGGTTTCCTGATTGGCTTTGCCGATCGCCTCGGTCACCTCAGACTGCGTGATACCCAAGTTCGCCAACTTTAGCGGATCGAGCTGGACCTGATACTGTTTGACCATGCCACCTACGGTGGCAACTTCCGCAACGTTCGGCAGCGTCTTGAGCTCGAATTTGAGAAACCAGTCCTGTAGGGCTCGCAGTTGCGCCAGATCGTGCCCACCGCTGCGATCAACCAACGCGTACTGGAAAATCCAGCCAACGCCAGTGGCATCAGGTCCTAAGGCTGGCTTAGCACTGGCTGGTAGGCGGCTTTGTATCTGGCTCAGGTATTCCAACACCCGCGAGCGGGCCCAGTACAAGTCAGTTCCGTCTTCGAACAGCACATAAACGAAGCTGTCGCCAAAGAAGGAGTAACCGCGCACAGTCTTGGCCCCAGGTACCGAGAGCATGGTGGTTGCCAGTGGATAGGTCACCTGGTTTTCGACGATCTGTGGGGCTTGGCCTGGGTAAGGTGTACGGATAATTACCTGAACATCCGACAGGTCTGGCAATGCATCGATGGGCGTACTTTGAACCGCCCAGATCCCCCATGCCGTGACGAACAGCGTCGCCAGCAACACAAGAAAGCGGTTGGCCACCGACCAGCGAATAAGGGCCGCAATCATGGCTGGCCCCCAGAGCGTTCCAGACGTTCAACACGCAGACCATCGTCCGTCTGGCTAACAGCGATCCGAACCTTGTCGCCCGTTTTTAGGCCCTTCATCAGAGCAGGAGTGGCGAGAGGGAAAGTCATCGTCATGCCTGGCATACCCAATGTCTTGAAGGGACCGTGGGCGAGCGTGACTTCTTTGTCGTTGATCTCAACGATCTGACCATCGGCCTCATGCAAAGCGCCAACGGGCATAGTAGATGGCGAAACGTCCAATGAGCTTGCGACAACGCCCTTGAGACTGGCCTCCGAGTCGAGCAGGAACTGGCCAGAGGTCACCACTTTCTGCCCCTCTTCCAAGCCTTTCAATATCGCCGTCTTGCCATCGTTATCCTGGCCTAGCTGCACCTCCACCGGGCGATATCGACCAGCGTCTTCAGAGAGCATGACCAACGCACGTCGACCGGTACGAATGACGGCCTCGCTCGGCACCCACAGAACACTTTGCTCCGTTGAACGATTGAGGCTTACCTGTGCGGTCAAACCTGGTCTGAGTCGGCCATCTGGATTGGGTAACTCAACTCGAACGCGAAGTGTGCGACTGTCCGAACTGGTTTCCGGAAGAATCGCACTGACGACGCCCTTGAGCACAACTCCAGGGAATGCGGATAAACGCGCTTCAGCTGCTTGCCCTACTACGATTGACCCAGCTTCCGCCTCTGGTACAGCCACGGCCAGCCAGACACTGCTCAAACCATTAACACGAGCCAACGTCTCGCCTGCGGCCACCGTCATACCTTCACGCACACTCAGCTCTTGAAGCACACCACCAATAGGGCTGGTCAGCGTCAGGTTCGATTGAACTTTGCCAGTGCGCTCAACTTGAGCAATTAACGTAAGTGGCATTCCGGTTAGCCGCAGTCGCTGCCGGGCCGCTGTCAGCAAGCCAGCATCGCCACTACGCTTGAGGGCGAGAAATTCCTCCTGAGCAGCTGCCCACTCCGGCACCAAGATATCTGCCAAGGCGGCATTCGCTTTCAGCACATCACCAGGTGCGTGGGCATACACACGCTCGACAAAACCCGCTGTACGGGCCTGAATGACTGCAACGTCCCGTTCGTTGAAGGCCAGCACACCTACCACGTTCAGTGTCGAGGCAAATACGCCTCGACTGACACTAGCCAGTCGCACACCAAGGTTCTGAGTCAGGCTTGGATCAATTCGAATGGCAGCGCTGTCCCCCTTGGTATCTGCGTATTGAGGGATCATCTGCATGTCCATGAAGGGTGACTTACCCGGTTTATCGAATTTCTGTTGTGGGTACATGGGATCATACCAATACAGAACTTTTCGATCGGCAGAGGCTTTGGGTTCATGATCCGGTACGACACCAGCTACTCCGCTCATTCGCGGTTGGGCTAACCAGTAACCCCCGGCAACACCCAAGGCAATCGAGATGCCGATGATTAAAGTCCCTTTCCATAATTTAAAAATCATTGAGCGGACTCCCCGTAAGAGAAATACAGGCGAGCGCTGGTCAGGGCACGTTGCTCTTCAACGTCAACCTGCTTGAGACGGGCTTCGATGAGTTCGCGTCGGGCGGCAACAACCGAGTTCAAATCACCCTTGCCGGAGCGGTAGCTGGCCATCGTGAGTTCGACCTTTTCTTTAGCCAACGGCAACAAGCTTTCCTGATTACGGCTGACTGCACGATTGAGGCGCTCGTAGTCAGCCAACTCATCCTCCAGTTGCTGGGTATGCTCGCGTGACAGGGCTTCGCGCTCAGCCTCAAGCTGGTTTAGTTCGGCGTGCTTGGCCGCAATCTTGGGGTTTTGCCGAGAGTTAGGGAACAGCGGGAGATCCCATGAAAACTGCACGCTGACCATGTCACCGAATTGTTGGCCTCGGTGCTGATAATCGAATTCCCAGCTCCAGTCAGACTGCTTTTCCGCCTCAGCTTCACGGATCTTGGCTTGTGCTTCACGGGTCATCGGCACAAAAGCCGCTAATTCGGGGTGATGTTGCAGCTTATGGGAGTAACCTGAGGTCTCAATAGGCCAATCAGGCAAACCGCCTACCGGTTTGTCATCGGCGGCAGGGCCAATCCAGCGCTTGAGGGCGGCCCGGGCCTGTGCACGTTGACGAACTAAATCATCCTGCTGCTCAGCCAGTTGAGCAGCTTCCTGTTTAGGTGTCACCGCATCGGCGGGTTGGGCTCGGCCACCCGCAATCTGAGCTCTGACGGTATCGGTCAGAAGACGGTTTTCTTTGTAGAAGTCCTGGAACAACGCATCTTTACGCTCAACCGAGTAGCTTCTGATCCAGGCTAATGCCGTGGACTGTCGGACGTTCAGACGCGCCACTCGACGCTCGGCTGACGCTCGATCAACAGCCGCATCCGCGACCTCGATACGTGCTTTGCGCTTGTCGCTGTTGGGCATCTCCTGCCTAATCCCGACCACTTGCATGGTCATGAAGTCCTGGTCGATGCTCCATCTGTCGGGTCCACCAATGGGGTAGTTCTGCACGCCCAGCAGTAGCTTGGGATCGGGTAGTTCGCCGGCGGGAATGGCCGCGCTAGTGGCTGCTTGAATTTTGGCGTCTTGTGCGGTCAACGATGGTGCATTGTTTTCGGCCAGACGCAGCGCTTCATCGAATGTCAATGCGCTAGCGAAGCTCGGCAATGCAAGTACGCTTGCCGCCAGGCCGGCCAGGAAGGACCAACCTGTGCAACAGCACTTGGAGTTCATGTTCACGATTCCTGTGATGATCCACCGCGCGCTTCATAAGACATGCACGCAGATATGCCATCCCGCTAACGCGGAATGAGGCTCAGTGTGGTACAGGAATCAAGTACGTGGGGGTCGCCATACCCCTGAAGAGGTTTGTACGAGCGGGAAATGGCTGGAGAATGATAGAATGAGAGGACTGGACAGGGTGATAGGAGGCTTGATGATCGATACTTGCAACATGCCGCCAGTTTTGCATTCCTGACCGGGCTTACAAGGTTTGCCATGCTCGGTGGGACTTTTCATGTCGTGGCAGCAGTCTTGCCCCATACCATCCATCATCGCCATGCCCATGGTTTTCATCGGGCATGGTTCAATCGATGTCTGAACACCCGCCATCCCGCTGAGGGGAAGCGCCAAGCTAATCAGGAAAATTAGGCAAAACCGCAGGTAGCGTTTCATGAGCTGGAGTGTAGACGGTGCAAATGGCCCTTACAATTCACCCTTGAGACTCCTTAGTCGGCCATCACCAACCGCTATGCCGCGCTCATTTCCATGACCGGGCTTAAAGTACCTAACCATGCGACTAGACAAATAATGATGACTGCCATTGAAAATTCGAGCTTCATGCTACGGCGCAAGGCATTGACCGCGACAGCATAGTCTCCATTTCGAACAGAACGTTCCAAGAGCGGGCTTAGGTGAAAACGGTTGAGCGTCGCTAATACGATCATCCCGGCAAAGAGCAGGACCTTCAAAAATAGCAACTCGCCATAAGTGCTGAGCATCACCTCATCGAGATTTGGCCCAACGATAAATAGGTAGTTCGCCACTCCCGTAATGCTGATGATCACTACAATCACCGCGCCGGCCGATTCAAACCCTGTCAGTACCCGAGCAAGAATTCGTGCTTCTCGCTCACCTTTCAGTGATTTCAAACGCAGCAGCAGGGCAAATGCCGCTAGCGCACCCAACCAACCGCCTGCGGCCAAAAGATGGAAGATATCGCTAATAAAGTGCCAGTAGCGACGGCTCCCCTCGTCCATTGCTCCGTGCCCTGTCCATGCCAGCGTCGCTAGCGCAATCGCGCCACAGACAGTGACAATCCAAAGACTCAGTGTTGGAAAGCGCTTGTTCAGGGAAACGCCAATAATGGCCGTCACCAACGCCCCTATTCGGACCATCCAGGTCAAACCGACGTCAGTCCCCATGAGAACCATTTGAAAGATATGGTGATGTAGCTCCATGAAACCCGACACGCCACTCATTGCTTTCGCAAGTAACAACATGGCGGCAAGGGACAGAGCTACACCTACAGCAGAAGTACTGTAAAGAAGCGACTCAAAATTCAAAACTGTTCCCGATATTCTTTCTTTTCCCCTGAGGCTATAAAGACCAAAAATTGCCAGTCCAAATAACAGCATCAGGTCGAAATAAAGAGCAAAGCGAACAACGATATTTAATGAGTCGCTCATGAATCATTTCACTTTGAAAGAAAAGTTGCCGGTAATCGGGTGAGTGTCCGAGGAAACGGCACGCCATTCGACTTTGTAAGTACCCGTGGTCAATGGCGATGCGGGTGTAATAACCATCGTCTTCGGATCACCGCCACCTGCCACGTTAGCTTTTACGCCCATAGGTGAATTCGGCATACCAGGCATATCGGTCATAATCAGCTTTGCACCAGAGAACTGAGTCGTTAGATTCTCAGAAAAGTGCAGTTCGATTTTAGACGGAGCCGCCGCATCCGATCCTTCAGCGGGAGTAGAAGAAACCAGCTTTGGATGCGCCTGAGCAACTGCACTCAGAAGCAAACCCGCAGTCAGCGCAACAGCTACGGTGGTAGTTTTAAGGAATGACATGCAAGACTCCTGACAGCAAAAGCTGTTGGTTCTAGGTTTTTAGGGAATATCTAGTTTTTTACTTTTTGACGCTCGTTAAAACCACTGACGAATACCTAGCAAATTCCGTGTTCTAGGGCCGGCTGGACAGGGAGGAATCACAAGATTTCCAACGTCACAGTGCGAGTACACGATGCCACATGAACGCAAACTGTTCGATTACATTTCAGTCAGCTTGGGGCGGGTTTTTGGCACTGATCTGCCCGGATACGGCGCCAAATACGCGACTTTCTTTGGAACGCTCCAAGAGTTTTCTCTCATCCAAAAACGATCCTATTGAGCTAACCACATGTTGCCTGCATACATATGAACAAGGTGTCTTAGACCTTTCTTGCATCAGCACATGGGAGTTCAATATGAAAGGCTGTTATTCCGTTTAACGACGTACACCATATTTTTCCGTCATGCGCTTCAATGATAGATCGAGTAATCGATAAACCTAGCCCTGCATTACTTGGACTTCCTTCTCTGCGAGCTGGGTCCACGCGATAAAATCGATCAAACAGCTTTTCAAGATGCTCGGACGCAATGGGCTCTCCCGGGTTCTCCACAGAGACTGATATTGAAGTTCCTTTCTGCCGAATATCGACAGTAATACACTTTCCTTCGGGGGTGTACCGGAGCGCATTTGAGAGCAGATTAGAGATGGCCCTGTCGAGCATGAGTACGTCACCTCGGACGCTACCCCTGCCTGTGACCTTCAGGTCGATCCCTCGCTCATCAGCCAGCAAACGGTAGTACTCGAGTAATTTCTCTACTACTGCTACCAGGTCAATCGGTTTGTTTTCATGTGTAATTAGACCGTTATCTGATTTCGCTAGAAAAAGCATGTCATCAATCATACGTCCCATACGTTTCAAGTCATCAAGATTTGAGTACAGATTGTCCTCGTAGTCCTCAATATTTCTTTTTCTAGATAAAATCACTTCAGTGTGAGTCATCAAATTGCTAACGGGTGTCCGTAATTCGTGAGCAATGTCCGCAGAGAAGTTCGATAAACGAACAAACGCATCGTCCAGTCTAGATAACATTGCGTTGAACGAGAGCACCATCTGCTGGAGCTCTTGGGGAACGGGACCTAATGGAATACGCTCTTTGAGCGATTTAGCTGACATCGAAGCTGCTACCTGAGTGACTAGGCGAATAGGTCGTAGTCCACTACGCGCTACCATCCAGCCCAGTGCAGCACTGACCAGCGCGCTTATCACCAGTCCTATCCAAAACCATCGTTCAAGCGTCTCGAAGAAGGCCATATGTTGAGTAACATCAAAGATCAACATCACTGTCAATGGCTTGTCCTGCCCCGTCACTATGGCTTGCGCCGTCACGCCTCGAAATATCTGCTCCTGGTCTCGCCACTCCCAGACATTGCTGTTTGTGACCGTTCGGAAGTCTTCAGGAACTACGATCGGACCTGGGTCAGCAAACAGGAGCTTACCGTCACCATCGATGATAAGAGCTGTCAAATCACGATGAGCACCAAGCAGTGCCTCCAGCTCAGGCTTAACATCACTGAATTGATCAATGCTGTTCAACCCAGTCAAAATTCTTTGCGTCGAGTGAAGCTTTTCGTTCAGCGCCTGCTGATCCAGCATCTTGAAATGATGCCGGCTGAGGTTGTTAAAACTGAGTCCAGCGACGGTGAGCACAGCCGTTACAGCTAGCATGAACATCAGGCTCATGCGCGTAGTCAGGGACATTCGCTTCATTCCGACCCCGTCCCCGAATCCGGCGCATCCAGCATGTACCCCATGCCTCGAGAGGTGTGGATAAGCTTGACCTCAAAATCATCATCAATCTTTGCTCTGAGCCTCCTGACAGCAACCTCGATGACGTTAGTATCGCTGTCAAAGTTCATGTCCCAGACCTGGGAAGCAATAAGCGACTTGGGCAGAACCTCACCTCGACGACGGAGCAGCAATTCGAGCAACGCAAACTCTTTGGCCGTTAGATCTATACGTTTGCCTGCGCGGATAACCCTGCGTTTGAGGAGGTCCACCTCCAAATCAGCCAATTTCATATGGGTTTGGGAGGGGGCAGTGGTACCTCTACGCAGCAGCGTTCTGACGCGAGCCAGCAATTCAGAAAATGCGAAGGGTTTGATCAGGTAATCGTCAGCCCCCAGCTCAAGTCCTTTTACCCGATCCTCAACTCGGTCTCGCGCCGTGAGGAAAAGCACAGGGACATTTTTTCCGGATGCTCTCACTTTCTGAAGTACTTCCCAGCCATCCAGCCCAGGCATCATCACATCGAGAATCAGCAGGTCATACGCCTCGCTCAAGGCGTGCTGAAGCGCGTCTTTGCCATTGGTAAAACGATCAACATTGAACCCCGCCTCGGTGAGTCCTTGCTGCAAATAAATACCTATTTTGGGTTCGTCTTCCGCAACCAGAAGTCTCATGGGGATGGCTCTCGAATAATTGTGAGGCTGAGTCTGCAATGAAATGCCTCTGCCAACCAGCAACTGACAGAAAAGTAATATTGGCTTCAGGTAGATGTCAGCGAGTGCTGTCTAGGGTTCGAGCATGAGTACTTTCTGGTGCTCGACCGACTCTTAACCATGAAAGCTAGAGGAGCCGGAAAACAAATCAAAAAGGAGCTTCCTCATGAACCGTTTAAAAGTCCTATTCTTTGCTAGTTCGATACTCATCTCAGCATCTGCGTTGGCTGAAGGTGGTGCAGATCGGATTATGGAGCGCATGGAAAGCCTGCGCGATAAAGCCGAAGCGACCTTGGTACAAGCTGAAAAAGCTCCTGAAGGGCAGCGCCATGTTCACATGGCCGAGCATATGAAAATACTGGGCGAGATCATGGGCCAGCTTCATCTAGATCATCCAAAAGCATCAATGTCACCTCAGGAACATCTCGCCTGGATGGAAAAACACGACGCCATGGTTGATGACGTTTTGAACCAAATGCAGCGCGAGCACAAACTGATGCTTTCTGAGAACCATCAGTAACCGAATAACTCCTACGGGGCTCTCTGAACCGCCCACTAGACACGGCGTCATCTGGGCGCCGTGTTTTCTCAGGAAAACTGACAGAAATGTAGTGTTCAAGTCAGTTAACGCTCAGCTCTATCCCTTTAGCATAGCTAGTATTTTCCACTGGCTCTCGAGGTCACCATGAAAACTAAGCTCATTACTCCAGTTATTGCGGCAATCACCCTACTCCTCGGCGCTACGGCGATGGCCAGCGTAGGTCATGGGAAAGAGGATATCGGTCAGCCTGGAGTCGCCTCAGAGGTCACTCGCACGGTTGATGTAGAGATGGGTGATATTTTCTTCAAAACTAAAAGCATCGACGTAAAGCCCGGTGAAACGGTTCGCTTTGTACTTCACAACAAAGGGGCGTTGCTGCACGAGTTCAATATCGGCCAAGCCGCTGCTCACGCGGCGCACCAAAAAGAAATGGCGAGCATGTTCCAGAATGGAACGCTTACACCCACCGGAACTGGAAAAATGTGGGGCAACATGGGCCATAGCATGGGAGGCATGAAGATGGTTGGAATGGAACACAACGACCCGAATAGCGTGCTGATCGAGCCAGGGGCAACCAAGGAGTTGATCTGGACCTTCAACAACACAACTGGACTTCAATTTGCCTGCAACGTGCCAGGTCATTACCAGTCGGGGATGGTCGGTCAATTTGACTTGAAGTAAGCCTGAACCGACCGCTAAAACCGCGTCGACGCAAGAGTTCGCTATGCTCTGAGGCAGAGATCAGAGCAACACGCTCACACACGGGGTCTAGATCATGGATAAGCATCAGCATCCGGCTGGAAGCACCTCCCCACCATTTTGGAGGCGCAAAACAGGCGTTGTACTGATCATGCTCATTGCGATCGGTGCCTTTTACGGGGTGCGGGAACATTTCACCCACGTTTATCCGTATTTGCCCTACCTCATCCTGTTGATCTGTCCATTGATGCATTTTTTTGGACATGGACATGGCGGACATGACCATGGCGATCAGGCAGGAACCAACAAGGAAGAGAAATAGCTATGCCCACTCCACCGAGCCACCACGATCACGGTCCCGCCCACGCTGCCTCACCCAATGACGGTGGTCTACGCGACCCGGTGTGCGGTATGGCGGTTATACCTCCAAGTAAATTTGGCGAGTCTTACCAAGGACAGACGTATCAATTTTGTAGCCAGAAATGCCAAGAGAAATTTCGGGCAGATCCAGAACGCTACATTGGTAATCATCCCAGCGCTGAACCCAGCAGCGCCGCTATAGAGCCCACGCTACAGGTAGCCACTGAGTTTACCTGTCCTATGCACCCGGAAATAAGACAGCCAGGGCCCGGCAATTGCCCTAAATGTGGCATGACATTAGAGCCCGTCATGCCCGCGCTTGATGACGATGACAAACCCGAGCTCCTGGATTTCACCCGCCGCTTTTGGTGGTCGCTGCCTTTAACCGTAATGGTGGCCCTTCTAGCCATGGCGGGTCACTCATTACAAATCTTCCATGGTTCGGTTCAAAACTGGATCGAGTTCGCTCTTGCCACTCCGGTCACCTTATGGGCAGGTTGGCCCTTTTTTGTAAGAGGCATAGCATCCGTTAGAAATCGCAGTCCAAACATGTGGACTCTGATTGGTTTAGGTACTGCCGCAGCCTATCTTTACAGCGTCGCGGCAACCCTATTTCCCCAAAGTTTTCCCACCACCTTCATGCAAGATGGACGCATCGGCGTCTACTTCGAAGCCGCTGCGGTCATCATCTCGCTCACCTTGCTTGGGCAGATTCTTGAGCTCAAAGCACGGTCACAAACCTCCGCCGCCATTAAGTCCCTTCTTGGCCTATCTCCCAAGACTGCACGCAGGATCAACGCCGATGGTCAGGAGGAAGACATTCCTCTTACCCATGTTCACTTGGGAGACCATTTGCGGGTCAGACCTGGTGAAAAAGTGCCAGTTGATGGCTCTGTACTCGAGGGAGAAAGTGCGGTGGATGAATCCATGCTCACTGGTGAACCTGTGCCGGTCATGAAAAGAGCAGGGGATAGTCTGATCGGTGCCACGCTTAATACTCATGGAAGCTTGGTGATGGAGGCGCGAAAGGTCGGCGCTGACACCATGCTGTCGCAGATAGTACAAATGGTCGCACTAGCCCAACGCTCCAAAGCGCCCATGCAACGAATGGCCGACTCGATCGCCGGCTACTTTGTGATGGCGGTTATCGCGATTGCGTTGCTGACCCTCATAGGTTGGGGACTGTTCGGCCCGGAACCCAGCTGGGTCTTCGGCCTGATCAACGCTGTCGCCGTGCTTATCATCGCTTGTCCCTGTGCTCTGGGTCTGGCAACGCCCATGTCGATCATGGTTTCGACGGGTAAAGCCGCCAGTATGGGTGTGCTGTTCAGAGATGCCAGTGCCATCGAAAACCTTTGCAAGATCGACACACTGATTGTCGATAAAACGGGAACCCTGACAGAGGGACGGCCGGTATTTCACAGTGTGGAGGCCACACCAGATTTCAACCCACGCGATGTGCTTCAACTGGCCGCTAGCCTTGATCAAGGCAGCGAACATCCTTTGGCACACGCCATCGTCGATCACGCCCGAACTGAAAATATTGCGCTCACCAAGCCTGAATCGTTTGAGTCCGGCTCAGGGATTGGGGTGAGTGGTCTCGTTGATGGCAAGAAAGTACAGCTGGGCAACACTGCACTGATGGAAGCTGCCGGCGTGAGCACAAAGGTCTTACAAGAACGTGCAGAGTTGTTGCGCCTTGAAGGCATCAGCATCATCTATCTAGCAGTTGACGGGGTCTTGGCAGGATTA
>NZ_JBXAFK010000070.1:0-31966 GCF_058793055.1 Pseudomonas sp. MPR-R2A5 | reverse complement strand
CGTTCATTCAGGAGACACGCGTTATCGTTGACGTTTTTCGCGAGCAAGCTCGCTCCTACAAAAAAGCCTTAACTGACAGGCATTAGGGCTTGCCCCCTCCCACATTGAAACGGTGCACGCCGTTAGAGCGTGTAGGCGATGCCCACCTGCACCGTGCGCGGTTCGCCTGGGTAGGCGTAGACGTTGCCAAACGCCCCCTCTTCATAGTCGCGGTTGAACAGGTTCTTCACGTCCAGGTTCAGCCGCACCTTGTCATTGACCTTGTAGTAGCCGAGCAGGTCGACCACGGTGTAGGCGTCCATCGAGAAGGCGCTGTTGGAGGTTTGCCCGGCCCGCTCATCCACATACTTGCCACCCGCGCCCAGGCCCAGGCCCTTGAGGGCGCCGTCCTGGAATTCGTAGACGTTGAGCAGGCTGAAGCTGTTGCGCGGGATGTTCAGCAAACGCGTACCGGTGCGCAGGGTGTTGTCCTTGGTCACTTCGGCGTCCACGTAGGCATAGCCACCGATCACACGCCACGCGGGGGTGATATTGCCGGCCACGTTCAGATCGAAACCACGGCTGCGCACCTGACCGGCGGCCACGCTGAAGGTTGAGTCGAAAGGGTCGGTGGTGAGCACGTTTTTCTTCTCGATCTGGTAGATCGCTGCGTCGACGCTGAGTTGACGGTCCAGGGCTTCCCACTTGATGCCCATCTCGTACGACTTGCCCTTCTCCGGCGCAAACCCACCGCCCTCGCGGCTGGCCCCCGTGTTGGGCTTGAACGAGCGAGCGGCGTCGGCGTAGACCGCGACGGTGTCGGTGAGGTCATAGATCACGCCCATGCGTGGGGTGACGGCATTGTCGGCGGCCTGCCAACTTTTACCGCCCGGCACATAGGTGGTGTAGTCATGCTCAAAACGCTCGAAACGTGCACCGGCCAGCACCTTCAAACGTTCGGTCAGCGCCACTTGATCCTGCACAAACGTCGCGTAGGTCTTGAGGTTTTCCTTGTCGTGGGTCGGCGTGCGCGTGAGGGCCGGGCGCGCCTGGCCATAGACCGGGTTGAAGATGTCGATGGGGTAGCTACCCGCCGCGCCGCTGGAACGCTGGATAATCGACTTGTAGTCGTAGTCTTCGAACTCGACGCCGGTGAGCAAGGTGTGATCAAAACCGCCCGCGGAGAAATGCCCCGTGAGGTTGAGCTGGGTGTCTTTATCGGTCCACTCCAGTTTGCGGTAGTTGAAGTTGCGGCTCAGGGTGCGGCCGTCAGCGGCGAGGCTGTTGGCTTCAACAGCATTGCCTTGCAAGGTGCCGTCGAGCCACTGGAAACCACCGCCCAGGGTCCAGCTGTCGTTGAGCCGGTGCTCGAAACGCAGTTGGGCCATGCTGTTGTCGTTGTGCAGCTTGCCGGCGTCTTTTTCACCCCAGAAGGTGTCGCGCGAGGCCGTGCCTTTTTGATTGGGGTAGCGCGTCAGGCCACGGTCCAGCGGGTGATTGTTACGCATGAAGTCGCCTTCGAAAATCACCTTGGTGTCATCGCTGGCCTGCCAGGTGATCACCGGCGTCACGCCATAGCGTTCGGTTTCGACATGATCACGGAAGGTATCCCCGCCCTCGCCCACCACGTTCAGGCGATAGGCCAGGCGCCCCGCCTCATCCAGCGGGCCCGAAGCATCCAGGGTGCCACGACGCATGCCCTGGTCATCCAGCTGGCTGCCCAGGGTAACGGTGCGCTCGGCCAGCGGTTGCTTGGAGACCACGTTGAAGGTGCCGCCGGGATCGCCACGGCCATACAGCATGGTTGCCGGGCCGCGCAGCACTTCGAGGCGCTCGATGGTGTTGGCGTCCGGCATGTTCGGGTAGCCGCGGTTGATCGGGAAGCCGTTGCGGTAGAACTCGCCGGTGGTAAAGCCGCGCACGGTGAACGTCGTGAGCCCCTGCCCGCCGAAGTTGTTGGCGCGGCCTACGCCGCCGGCGTAGTCCAGTGCGTCCTGCAACCGGGTGGCACCGATGTCTTCGACCACATCCTTGGACACCACGCTGATGGACTGCGGCGTTTCATGAATCGAGGTGTCGGTGCGCGTCGCACTCGCCGAACGTGTGGCGTGGTACCCCTTGACCGGCCCTTGAGCCGTCTCGTAATCCGCCTCCCCCGTGACATCGATGGCTTGCAGCTCAAGACTGGCCTTGTCGGCAGAGGCCACCTCTGCCCAGGTAAAAGGGGAAAACGCCTGAAGCACACAGAGGGAAATCAGGGTACGACGCATGGATGTTGAACCTAGTGAATGAGCCAGAAGGGGCGGCAAACCTGCCAAAAATTCGCACGAATGGTATACCAAGTCATTCGCGTTTGATATCTGTTCTCATTCACTATTTTTCAGGTAACCGCTTTGTATCGTTATGCAGGAAGTTTGACGCGAGGCAAATGTGGGAGGGACGGTGTGCCAAAGCTCCAGGCCGAGAGGCCGGCCCCCGCCGCCACGACTTAAACGTTTCACTTCCACAGGCGAACCTTCCCCACCCAGCGACGTCGGAGCTAAGGCACTGTTGCCTACCGCCGCCGCGAGGTCCTCGTTTGAAAGCCGCTATCGCCAAGAAATACCGCCTGGTCATCAAGACCATGGGCTACGTGGGCTGGTCATTGTTTTGGCTGTTGCTCTGGGACGTCGCCGTCACCGTGGATTTCATGCTGTTCCTGACCGCCAAGATCAACCTGCCGCTGATGCCCCTGACGCTGCTCGGCTCAGCCCTGGTGGTGCTGATCAGTTTTCGCAACAGCAGCGCCTACAACCGCTGGTGGGAAGCCCGCACGCTGTGGGGGGCGATGGTCAACAATTCGCGCAGCTTTGCACGGCAGGTGTTGACCCTGCTGGATGACCCGGAGGGCGAGGTGAACCCGGTCAAAGCCACCCTGCTGCGCCGCCATGTGGCCTATGTGAATTGCCTGGCAGCCCATCTCAAGGGCCTGCCGTGCCCGGACGAGGTGCGTGCGTTTATCCCGTCAGAGGAGTTCGCCCGCAATGGCGCCACCAACAACTTCGCCAACGACATCCTCACCGGCTCGGCCGCCCTGCTGGCCAAGGAATACAAGGCCGGGCACCTGGACAGCATTCGCTTGGCGCGGTTGGAGTCGACCCTGGTGGACTTGTCCAACGCCCAGGGCGGCATGGAGCGTATCGCCAACACGCCGCTGCCCTACCCTTACGTGTATTTCCCACGCCTGTTCATCTCGCTGTTCTGCCTGATCGTGCCGGTGGGCCTGGTGGAATCCCTGGGTTGGTTCACGCCGCTGGCGTCCACCGTGGTGGGTTTTATGCTGCTGGCCATCGAACGCATCGGCACCGACCTGCAAAGCCCGTTTCATTCCAGTGAGCATCAGATCCAGATGGAAACCATCTGCGAAACCATCGAGAGAAACCTGCAATCGATGCAGCGCGATGCCCTCGGTGGCGATCGCATCGGCTAAGCCTCCCCTGCGCCCTAAAGTGCGTGCTCCCACGGCCGATAGAGAGGGAGTACGCATGGGCCGCACCCCTCATAACAACACATGCGACGTTCACCGCTACCGTTTTTCCTTGCCAAAACTATAAATACCCGCGGGAGAAGTCATGAATATCAAGCAGAAGCTGACCTGGGCGTTTGCGGCCATCGCGTGCCTGCCGGTTGTCCTGGTGGCCGTGCTGGTTGTACTGAATGTGCGCGAGGGGGCCCAGGCCAATTTCCTCGACAGCAGTGGCCGAGAAATCCGCCAGATCGACAATGGCATGAAGCAGTTTTTCGACGGCATCAGCCAGAACGTCGACTTCGTGGCCAAGGACCCGCGCGTTGTCGCGGCCAAGGACCTCAAGAGCTACGCGGGCGCCGACGCCGCGCAAATCCCGCTGACACCGACCAATAAAGAACTGCTGGCGATTTTCGACCAGTTCGCCAAGAGCCATCCCAGCACCGCCTACCTGTCCCTGGGCCTGAGCGACGGCGGCTACGCCAGTTGGCCTGACGACACCAAGCTGAACAACTACGACCCGCGCGTTCGCCCCTGGTACAAGGCCGCCATCGCCGCGCCAGGCACCACCGTGCGCACGGGCGCCTATTACTGGGCCCCGGACGACGTGGTGCTGATCGGCACCGTACATACCGTCGCCGACGCCACCGGTAACATCCTCGGTGTGGTCGGGTTGGACGTGTCGCTCAAGCAACTGACCGAGCTGGTGCGCAACATCAAGCTGGGCGACAGCGGCTACCTGATGCTGGTGGAAGCCAACGGTAACGTGCTGGTAGACCCCAGCGACGCCAAGCACAACTTCAAGCCCCTGGCCGACCTCGGCCCCAGCTACGCCGAACTGGCCAAGCGCGGCGACGGCGTGACCCAAGTCGAGATCGACGGCGTGCCCTACATGGCCAACGTGGTCAGCTCCAAAGACCTGGGCTGGCGCTTTATCGGCTTGATCAAGCGTGATGAAGTGATGGCCGGCGCCACGCGCCTGACCTGGCTGATCGTCGCCATTGCCGCGGCCTTGGCCGTGATCTTCGCGATTGTCGGCGCCAGCTTCGCCAGTGTGATCGTGCGCCCGATTCGCGGGGTCGCCGACGGCCTGCAAGAAATCGCCGAAGGTGAAGGCGACCTGACGCGCCAACTCAAGGTACAAGGCAAGGATGAAACCGCCAGCCTGGCCGGCTGGTTCAACCAGTTCCTGAGCATGATCGCGCAACTGGTGCAGCGCATCGGCAACGCCTCTTCCGACCTGCAAACCGCCGCCGCCGATACCAGCGAAGTCGCCAACAACATGAACCAGGCCGCCGGCCGCCAACGTGAAGCCGTAGAGCTGGTGAGCACCGCGTTCAACGAAATGGTGGCCACGTCCAACGAAGTCGCGCGCTCTTGCAGCGCCGCCGCCGCCAGTGCCGACGAAGGCTACCGTGACGTGCACGACGGCCAGCAACACATCGGCGAGGCCACCGGCAGCGTGCTCAAGCTCAGCGAAGACCTGCAAAAGTCGACCCAGACCATGCAGTTGCTGGAGCAGGACAGCCAGAACATCAACACCATCCTCGACACCATCCGTTCGATTGCGGAACAAACCAACCTGCTGGCCCTCAACGCCGCCATCGAAGCCGCGCGCGCGGGCGACCAGGGCCGTGGTTTCGCCGTGGTGGCCGACGAAGTACGCGCCCTGGCGCGACGCACCGCCGACTCCACCGGCGAGATCGACAGCCTGCTGGGCAACCTCGCCCGTCGCACCCAGGAAGTGACGGCGCAGATGCAAGGCAGCTTGCAGGTGTCGCACACCAGCGTGGAACGTATCCAGCAGGCCCGCGACAGTTTCGACAAGATCCTCGGCTCGGTGGACTCGATTCGCGACCAGAACACCCAGATCGCTACAGCGGCCGAGGAACAGCACCAGGTGGCCGAGGAGATCAACCGCCACATCGCGCAGATCCATGCCGATGCGCAACTGGTGGAAGGCTTTGCTCACTCGGCGCAGACCGGGTCCGGCCGGCTGACGGATATTTCGGGTCAGCTCAAGGGGTTGGTGGGGCGGTTCAAGTTCTAGCCTGCCGCAACAACAGGCGCGCCCCTTGCCGGGCGCGCCAGCCGGCCGCAGTCATATGAAGCAGCAGCAAGACGCCCCGCGCACCATCATCGCGCATGCACGCCAGCCATTGATCCCCCCCTCCGACAATACCCACGCCTATGGCGCAAGCCAGCCACCCACAACGTGAAAAGCGCCCCGCCTCGCCGTTGGCAGAGTGTTTGCTTGCAACAACAAGCATCCCACCGCCCGGAGGCGCCATGCATACCGACCTGATGACATTCAGCGAGCAACTCGCCCCCTTGAGCAGCCTTGACGCGTGCCTGGCCCATGTCCTGCAAGTCATCAACCCGCTGGGGTTCAAGACGCTGATCTATGATTACGCGCCAGTCCCCGTCAGCCATGAAGGCGCACTGATCACGCCGTCGGTATTCAAGGCGTTGAATGCCCCGGGCGATATGCATGCGCAGTGGTGCGAACGCGGCTATTACCAGATCGACCCGGTGCAGCAATGCGCAGCGCGACGGACTACGCCGTTCGCCTGGTCGTTCAGCACCGACACTCACTGGAACGGTGCCCTCACCGAAGCCCACCGTCCGGTGGCCCACTACATTTGTGACTATGGCCTGAGCACCGGCCTGACCGTGCCGCTGCACTTGCCCGATGGCGGCTTTGCCACGCTGACCGCCTTTGTCGACGGCGCCCCGGCGGAGGCCGAGCAACACGCCCAGCGCAACCTCGGCGAGATGCTGGTACTGGCCCATACGTTCCAGGCCCGCGCCAGTGAGTTGCTGGCGCCGGCGGAACGCTGCTGCACCCACATTCATCTCACGCGCCGCGAACGCGAGTGCCTGCAACACTCGGCCAAGGGGCTGTCGGCCAAAGGCATAGCCGCCACCCTCCACCGCTCCGAAGCCACGGTCAACCTGCACCTGGTTGCCGCCGCGCGCAAGCTGGGCGCGCGTAATCGCGTCGAAGCCGTGGCGCGCGGGCTGCATTACCGCCTGGTCGAAGTCTGAGAACCTATCATTTTTGCCAGTGCACCTGACCCACCGTTTTGACTAGCCTGTACCTCACTGAACCCCAAGGAGGTACACAGCATGCAAGTACGCGAAGGTTATGCCGATTTCCGTGAGCATCGGACGTGGTTCCGGGTCACGGGGGATTTGAACTCAGGGCGACTGCCCTTGATCATTGCCCACGGCGGCCCCGGCTGTACCCATGACTATGTCGACAGTTTCAAGGACCTGGCCGCCACCCGCCGCGCCGTGGTGCACTACGACCAATTGGGCAACGGCCGCTCGACCCACTTGCCCGAAGCGCCCAGCGATTTCTGGACGGTGGAACTGTTCCTGGCTGAACTGAACAACCTGATCGCCCACCTGGGCATTCGTGACTACGCCCTGCTGGGCCAATCCTGGGGCGGCATGCTCGGTGCCGAGCACGCGGTGCGCCAACCGGTTGGCCTCAAGGCGCTGATCATTGCCAACTCCCCGGCGTCCATGGCGCTGTGGTGCCAAGCCGCAAAGGAACTGCGCCAGGCCCTGCCCGCCGAGGTGCAAGCCACCCTGCAACGGCATGAAGACGCGGGCACCACCGACAGCGCCGAGTACCGCGCCGCCTCCGATGTGTTCTACGCGCGCCATGTGTGCCGCATCCAACCGATGCCCGCCGAGGTGGCACGCACCTTCGCGGCCATCGATGCAGACCCCACCGTCTATCACGCCATGAACGGCCCCACCGAATTTCACGTGATCGGCAGCCTGCGCACCTGGAGCATCATCGAACGCCTGGCGTCCATCCAGGTGCCCACGCTGCTGATATCCGGACGCTTCGATGAAGCGACACCCGCGACGGTGCAGCCATTTGCCGACGGGATCGCCAATGTGCAGTGGCAGATATTCGAGCAGTCCAGCCACATGCCCCATGTCGAAGAGCGTGAGGCATGCATGGCCTGTGTGGCTGGGTTTCTTGAGCAGCAGCGGTAGCGCGGCCAGGCGAGCACAGTGCTGATAACCCGCGAAGGCGGCGACCGCGTTATTGCGTGCGCCACCTATCGCGGTCGCGTGGAAAACCCGGCACCTGTCCCACAGGGTCCGCATACATGTAAAAGTATATTGCAGCGCACAATGTACTAACCGGTTACTTATGTTGCTAAAATCACGCCTTTGCCCTCTCACCTTCGAGTCTTGTCGATATGAAACGAGCATCGCGCGCCGCTGGCGTCTCTAGAATCTTCCTGCTGGGCCTGGGCGTGATCATCGCCTTGCTCGGCGCGGCCCTGGCTGTCGGTGGCGTCAAACTGGTCAGCCTGGGCGGTTCCTGGTATTTCCTCAGCGGCGGCGTGGCCATGGCGATTGCCGGCCTGTTGATTGCCGCACGTAAACCGGCGGGTGCCTGGCTGTTTGCCGCCTTCCTGGTCGGCACCGCCATATGGGCGGTGGCGGATGTGGGGCTGGTGTACTGGCCACTGTTCTCGCGGCTGTTCATGTTTGCGGTGATCGGTGTGGTGGTGGCGCTGGTCTACCCGCTGCTGGCCGGCAAACCGGCACGCGGCGCGTATGGCGTCGCTGCGCTGTTGGCCGTGGGTGTGGCAGTGGCGGCAGGCAATATGTTTGTCGCGCACCCCAGCGTCGCGCCGACCGGTGCAGGCCCTGGCGTCACCCCGGTCAACCCGGCCGATGCACAGAAAGACTGGGCGCACTACGGCAACACCGAGGGTGGCAGCCGCTTCGCCGCGCTGGACCAGATCAATCGCGACAACATCGACAAACTCAAAGTGGCGTGGACCTACCACACCGGCGACATCGCCATCAGTGACGGCAACGGCGCCGAAGACCAACTGACGCCCCTGCAGATCGGCAACAAGGTGTTTATCTGCACCCCGCACAACAACCTGATCGCCCTGGATGCCGACACCGGCAAAGAACTGTGGAAAAACCAGATCAACGCCAAATCGGCGGTGTGGCAGCGTTGCCGTGGCATGGCGTACTTTGACGCCACTGCGCCCATCGCCCAACCGACCCAGCCGCACAGCTCGCCGATCCTGGCCGCCAGCGTGGCGGTGGGTGCGCAATGCCAGCGACGCTTGCTGACCAACACCATTGATGCGCGCCTGATTGCGGTCGATGCCGACACCGGCAAGTTCTGCGAAGACTTCGGCAACCACGGCCAGGTGGACTTGAAAGCCGGCCTGGGCAATGTGCCGGACAGCTACTACCAACTGTCCTCGGCGCCGTTGATCGCCGGCACCACCGTGGTGGTGGGCGGCCGCGTCGCCGATAACGTGCAGACCGACATGCCCGGCGGTGTGATCCGTGGTTTCGATGTGATCAGCGGGCACATGCGCTGGGCCTTCGACCCCGGCAACCCGCAGGACAAAAACGCCCCGGCAGCGGGCAGCACCTATGTGCGCAGCACGCCGAACAGCTGGGCACCCATGTCCTACGACCCATTGATGAATACCGTGTTCTTGCCGATGGGCAGTTCGTCCACCGACCTCTACGGCGTGGAACGCACCCCACTCAACCACAGATACGGTGCCTCCGTGCTGGCGCTGGACGCCTCCACCGGCGAGGAAAAGTGGGTCTACCAGACCGTCCACAACGACCTGTGGGACTTCGACCTGCCGATGCAACCGAGCCTGATCGACTTCACCCCGCCCGGCAGCGACAAGGCGGTACCGGCGGTGGTGATCGGCACCAAGGCCGGGCAGATCTATGTCCTCGACCGCGCCACCGGCCAACCGCTGACCGAGGTGAAAGAAGTACCGGTCAAGGCCGCCAATATCCCCAACGAACCGTACGCGCTGACCCAGCCAAAGTCGCTGGGCATGCCGCAGATCGGCGCGCAAACCCTGACCGAGTCGGACATGTGGGGGGCCACCCCGTTTGACCAACTGCTGTGCCGCATCGACTTCAAGGGCATGCGCTACGACGGCCTGTACACCGCGCCAGGCACGGATAAATCCCTGAGTTTTCCGGGCTCCCTGGGCGGCATGAACTGGGGCAGCCTTTCCACCGACCCGGTCCATGGCTTTATCTTCGTCAACGACATGCGCCTGGGCCTGTGGATCCAGATGGTGCCGTCACAGAACAAGGCCCAGGCCACCTCCGGTGGCGAAGCGCTGAACACCGGCATGGGCGCCGTGCCGCTCAAGGGCACGCCGTATGCGGTGAACAAAAACCGCTTCCTGTCGGTGGCCGGCATCCCATGCCAGGCGCCGCCGTTCGGCACCCTGACCGCCATCGACATGAAGACCCAGAAGATCGCCTGGCAAGTGCCGGTCGGCACCGTTGAAGACACCGGCCCCCTGGGCATTCGCATGCACATGCCGATCAAGATCGGCCTGCCGACCCTCGGCGGCACCTTGTCGACCCAGGGAGGCCTGATCTTTATCGCCGGTACCCAGGACTTCTACCTGCGCGCATTCAACAGCGGCAACGGTGATGAAATCTGGAAAGCCCGCCTCCCGGTCGGCAGCCAGGGCGGCCCGATGACCTATGTCTCGCCAAAAACCGGCAAGCAATACATCGTGATCACCGCCGGCGGCGCACGCCAGTCCACCGACCGTGGCGACTATGTGATCGCCTACGCCCTGCCCTAACCCGCCCCTGGCGCGGTGCCCAGGCACCGCGCTGTCCGCCGGCAAGCCTCCATGACCGCAGGCTGACCCGAGCCCGGCTTGGGCGCCTGCTGCCGGGCCTGAGACTCGGGCCGCAGGTCAAGGCGACGTCCTGACTCGCTTCACCCGCCCATGGCGGTGGTGTTGAAGCCAGCATCCACATACAGGATTTCACCGCTGATGCCGGACGCCAGGTCGGAGCACAGGAAGGCGCCAGCGTTGCCGACCTCGTCGATGGTGACATTGCGCCGCAACGGCGCCTGGGCTTCGCTGGTGCTCAGCATGGCACGGAAGTTCTTGATGCCCGACGCGGCCAGGGTGCGGATCGGTCCCGCCGAGATGGCATTCACGCGGGTACCTTCGGCCCCCAGGCTGCTGGCCAGGTAGCGCACGCCAGCCTCCAGGCTGGCCTTGGCCATGCCCATGACGTTGTAGTTTGGCATCGTGCGCTCAGCCCCCAGATAAGACAGCGTCAGCACATTACCCTGGCGGCCGCGCATCATTGCCCGCCCGGCTTTAGCCAATGCCACCAGGCTGTACGCACTGATATCGTGGGCACTGCGAAACCCTTCGCGGGTAGTGACCTCGGTGAAGTCACCGTCAAGTTGCTCAAGCGGCGCGAAGCCCACGCAATGCACGATGCAATCGAGCGCGTCCCAGTGTTGGCGCAAATGCTCGAACACCTGCGCAATTTCATCATCGCTCGCCACATCGCAGGGCACGCACAGGGCCGCGTCGGTGCCCCATTCCGCGGCGAGCGCCTGCACGCGCCCCTTGAACTTTTCATTCTGATACGTGAACGCCAGCTCGGCGCCCTCGCGATGCATCGCTTGGGCAATGCCTGACGCAATCGACAAGCGGCTGGCCACGCCAACGATCAGCACGCGCTTACCCGTGAGAAACCCCATTGTGTGCTCCTTGCTGTGCGATACGACCGCGGCTCGCTATGGCTGAACCACAGGCAGCGCGTTGTTGATAATCTCGCGGGCGTGATTGGCCAGCTGCTTGGCGCTCATCGCTGCCACCTCATCGGCTTCGATGGGCGGGTGGGCGACGATGCTGACGTGGGTACTGCGCAAGGCGTTGTAGGCAATATGATTGACCGCCGGGCTGATCGTGACGGGAATGATCCCCACCCCCATATCCTTGGCAATCCGAAAGGCCCCGGTCTTGAACGGCAGCATCTGGCCGCCATGGTTTCGCGTGCCTTCGGGGAAGATCCACAGCGATGTATTGTCGGCCACAACCCGCTTGGCGATCTTGCGCAAACTCTGGATGGACGCCCGTGGGCTGTTGCGATCAATGAACAGGCTGCCGGTCAGCCAATACAACTGCCCTACCAGCGGCAACCACTTGAGGGATTTCTTACCCACGATCACGGTGCCGGGGTTGAGCGCCTGCGCCACGATCAACACGTCATAGTTGCATTGGTGGTTGGCCACGTAGATATACGGACGCGTCGTGGGGATGCTGTCAAAACCACGTACATCCACGCGCACCGAGAAGATCTTATTGATCACCGCGTAGGCCCGACAGGCCACGTAGAGGTTTCTATTCTTCGAGGGGTTGATCAACATGTAGAGGCACAGGAACGGAAAGCTCAACACGATCAACACCAACACCAACAGCCCCCTGGCTAACGCAATCATAAGCTACCCGCTTGACTCGAATGATTGGGCGCGGTTAACGCAGCCGCTTGAAAAGCGTTACGCTGAATCAGTGCAACGCCATAAAAACCTTCTTCATCCACACAGGCCATCACCCCACCGCCTTGCGCCGGAATGCTTTTGGCCAGGTGCGCCAATTGATAGGCGCCGACCAGGGACAAACTCAGTGCCTTGGCCCGGTCCAGCCTGTCGACCGGCATACCCAGGGCATTGCTCAACACCACGCAGGTCGCCGGCCAGGCATCCGGTGCGGCCAGGCTCACGCGCCACTCCGCCGGTTCAACGCCCTGCCCTGCCAGACACCCGCGTATCAGCGCGCCCAGGCTGGCCGGGTCGGCGGCGAGCAGTCGCCCGGTGACACAAGCGCGCACGACGAGCCCGGGCGCCTGCGTGTCGGTACTGGCCTCGAAGCTGAACACCGCCGCGGTGTCCGGCCGTTCTTCGGCGGGCCGTTCAATCGCGCGCAGGTAGCGCTTGCCAAACTCACCGCTGAAGGTTTCCAGCGCGGTGGCGTAGAGACGCTCCGAGTCGCCGCGCCGGGCAATCCTCAAGGCTTGAACCAAGGCGTTGTAGAAACTCAGCTCCTTTGCGCACAACGAGACGTTCGCGCCCTTGATGCCGTATTTGATCGCCAATTGACCCAACGACGAATTGATCACGGTATTGGGGATCTGCGCCGGGTTGACCTGAAAGGCAAAGCGGTTGTCGTTGGATTCCTTGATCAACTGAATGACGCTGTCGATGGAGCCATTGGCCGTCGCACCGATAAGGGCCGAGCGCACCAGGGTGTCACCGTGGTTGTCATCGTTGACCAGCGCCATCGCCGCCAGCAGCAACAAGGCTTGGCGGTCGAAGTTCTTCAGCTCACGCCCGCCTACCAGCTCGCCAGCGGCCAAGTCCCACGCAGGCCGGGTGCCCCGGTTCAATTCGACGCCGCCGTGCTCGAACTCACCGGGCATTTGCAACATGACCCAATCACGCAGGATCAATCCAACGATAGCGTCGCCCGTCATTTCAAATTACCGAATACCAGAATTGAATTATTCCCGCCAAAAGCGAAAGCGTTGTTGACCACCACATCGACCTTGCCCGCCCGGAACCCCTGGGCAACCACATCAAGAGGGATGTGCGGGTCCTGCTCGGTGACATTGATCGTCGGCGGCAGCCCCTCGCTCAACGCCAGCATGCAGGCAATCGCGCCAAAGCCGGCCGCGGCGCCCATGCTGTGGCCCATCATGGACTTGATCGAACTCACCGGCGGCGGCGACGCGCCGAAGACCGCTTCGATGGCCTGGTATTCGTTGCTGTCATTGGCCACGGTGCCAGTACCGTGGGCACAGATATACCCCACCTCAGCCGGCGCCACTGCCGCCTTGGCCAACGCGGCCTGCAGACACTCGCCGACACGCTGGTGATTGAGCCTGACCATATGGTCGGCATCGCAGTTCATCGAAAACCCCAGCACTTCCCCATAGATCGGCGCGCCCCGACGCAGCGCCCGCTCGTAATCCTCAAGCACCAGGGCACTGCCACCTTCGGCGGTCAGCACGCCTTTACGCCCGGTATTGAACGGCGTGCAGTCTTTGTCGGTCATGCTGCCCAAGCGATGGAAGGTGGCGAAGGTGGCCTTGTAGACCGCGTCACTGCCACCGCACACGGCAATATCGCAGTCCCCGGCCTGGATAGCCTCGTAGCCAAAGATCAGCGCGGTGTTGCTGGCCGAGCAGGCGTTGCCGATGGTGAGTGACTCACCGGTCGAACCGATTGACCTGAGCACATCACGGCTGATTTCAGAGGCAAACACCGGGTCGACTGACGGCTGTGGGTCCGACTGGGGGTCGGCCATGGCCGTCACCATGCTGTCGATCCGATCAGACTCGCCATAGGTGGTGCCGAAATAACAATTGACGCGCTGGCCGCGAATTGCGGCGCGCTCGATACCCGCGTCGGCCAGCGCCAGTTCAGTGGCGGCAAGGGCAAAATGGCTGGCAGCCCCGGCGTGCGCGAAGGCGGCAAAATTCGGGATCAAGGGGCCGACCGGCGCTTTCACTTCACAGCCGTATTTGCGCTCGAACCGGTCGGTGTCGATTTTGCAAAGCGGCGCCGAGCCATTGACCCCGGCTTTCAACGCCTGGAAAAACGCGGCTTTGCCGATGCCGATCGGACTGACCGGCCCCAGCCCCGTGACCACCACCCTCCTGCCCTTGTCGGCGTTCATCATGCACACTCGGCCGCAGGCAAGGTCTCGTGGATAAACCCGAGAATGGAATCCACACTGATGATCTGCGGCAGATAGGCTTCATCGACGCGCACCTGGAAAGCCCCCTCGATCCCCGCCAGGATTTCTATGCCTGACATTGAATCGGCACCATACGCCTCGACAAAGTTTTCGTGGTTGCGAATCTCCTCGGCATTGACCCCCAATACCTTGGCGACGATCTGCTTGATTTTTGCTTCATGCACAGTGTTCATAAACGCTCCTTTTAAATAACCGAGTCAGATAACAAACGGGATAACTTTGAAACTATCGAACTGGTACTGCCTGTAGGCGGCACCGAAATACCCCAGCAGCATTTTCTCCTCTTGACTCACGCGCTTGAGAATCAACGCAAGTGCCAAAAAAAAGATGACCAGTGCCGCGTAGATACTCGTGTACAAGGCAAAGCCGGTCACGATCAGCAACGTGCCCAGATACGCCGGATGCCGGATATATTTGAAGGCGCCGACCTTGACCAACTGATGATCGGCAAGGACCCGCAGCGAGTGGGAAAAGTGCCGCCCCAGGACGATCTTTCCATGGGCACGCAAACCGATCCCACCGGCAATCAGCAACGAGCCGACAAGGTGCAACAGCACATCGCTGCGCATCAGCAACTGCAACAACATGACGATCGATATGGCACAGGACACCATGAAGCCGCTCTTGATGCCTTTATCGAAGGTGCTGTCGCTGTCGGTTTCCTGGAGAAAATACAGCTCTGCCAGCAGCAGGACACTGGCCATGATGATTGGCACCACGAATGTCAGGCCGGCGTAATACACGAGGACCGCCGATGCACATGCCAACGGCGTCAGCAGGCTTAACGCCACATCAACCCTGAGCGTTTTCAAAGTAGTCTCCTATCAACGCCGACACCCTGAGCGGGGTCTGGATCACGTCTACACCGCTTTCGATGTGCCAAGGGCAGACAAACAGATCATTGAAGCGCGCCCATGGAAACAGCTTGCGCCCGCGCCTGAACCGGTCCATGAACGTCAGCACTTTGTAGACCTTGGCCAACCCGCGCACACTGACCGAACGTAACCGGGCACTGCGCGCCAGTGGTTGCAAGCGGGCATACACTTCGCCCACCAGATCGTTGTACGTCACCGTGCGGTCACTGAGCAGGTAATACGTGTGCAGTGCCGGGTCAGGCACGCGCACCAACCATTGGATAATGCAGGTGGCAATACTCTCCACCCCAATCACATGCAGGGCCGGAAGTTGGCCGGTGACCTTCGGCAGCAGCTTCAACCGGCACATCGAAATCATCGGCAGCAGGTTCTTGTCATGCCGCCCCAGTACCGTCGGCACGCGCAATATCACGCCCTGCACTTTGTCGCTATTGAGGTGAATCACCTGCTCGGCCGCGTACTTGTCATCGGCGTAGGCATCCACTCGTTGCTCTGGGTTGTGGGCTTTGACGCTGCTCAAATGAAAGAATGGTTTCTTGCCCGTGGCACCGGGTTTGATCGCGGCCAGTATCTGCTCGGTAAGGGCTTTGTTACTGGCGCCCGCCGTGCCCAGGCGGCTAAGCCCGATGCCGGTGCAATTGACAATGCAATCACTCTCGTCGACCAGCTTATCGAATGCCGGCGAGCCGATTTCGCACGCCGTGTACCCCGCCCTGGGCGAACGCGAATGGCGGATAACGTCAATCCCCGGCAATGGGTCAAGGCGTTCGTAGACCCCTCGTCCGATAAACCCACTGGCGCCTAACAGCAGTATCTTCTTCACGTGCACGCAATCCCTTTCATGGGGTTAAGGTTTCGACCGTGAAACACCCTGAGCGATAAACCGTATGCGCCTGCATACCCTGCTTTTGCAGGCGCTGGCGCACCGATCGCAGGAACATGCCGTGGGACACGACGACCACGGTCTTGCCCGCCTCGGTGCTGGCGGCATAGAGCTCGTCGGCGACCGCGGCCGCTCGACGGTACTCGTCCTTGCGGGAGGCCGCGCCCAATGAAATGCCCAGCAGCCAGGCCACCCGATGCAGGGCGAACCATTGCCGCAAGCCCATCGTCACCCAGGGAATGGCGCTCAAGCGCAGGTCGTACTCGTGCAAGCGGCTGTCCCGCTGGACACGCTGCGCATCGAACAACCGGCACGCCGTGGCATAGGCCCGGTTGACGGGTGAAGACAAGATGGTGGCCTCGGCGCTCAATAGCGGCTGCGACAACGGCGTACGGTTCAAGAAGCCGCTGATTTCGTCTTCTTCGATCAGGGCGGTGTGGTTGTATTCATCCAGGCGGACTTTGGCCAGTGCGGCACCGCAGCGCGAATAGTCGACCTTGGGTGAGGCATGGCGAATCAGATAAATCACAGCAGGTACACCCCCGTCACGATGGCGTTACCGACCAGGAACAGAAACGGCGTATCCCAGGTGTGCGGGGATTTGGCTTCCGTCAGCGTCAGTGCAAGTGGGAACACGGCGCAGAGCAGGAAAAACTGTCCCGCTGAAAAGTACTGCTCGAATGCCACGCAAAACACCATCGACATCACAAACACAGTGGCCGAGCCTTCAAGGGTTCGCTTGAATTTCTTATCGACAAAAAAGCCTTTCGCAACGTACTCGTGCTTACCAAAACGGACACCCACCGGCTCTGCCAGCCCGTCACCGAAGGTGGTGGCCAGGATCGTGATGTATATCAACTCCACCGGTACCCCGAGCGCCAACCAGCAATACTGGGTCACCCACAGCACGAACAACCCCGCCACGGTCTGGCTCACCAACCAGGAAAGGGTGTGCGGCGAGTCTTCCGGGCGATCAATACTGGCAAACATATGTTGGGCGGTGAGGGACCGACGACGAGACCATCCACACATCGCCAGGAACAGGATGGCAGTCGACACCATCGACAGCAGCAAGCGCTCATGGGTGCTTTGAATATTGAACAAGGCGAAAAACAGGCTGGGCAGCAGGAACATCGCAAAGTGCCCGACTTTTCGTGTGTAGTTCACCCGCACGCCTCGGTTGAGCACCAACAGTCCCAGGCCTTTACACAACACAAAATAGAAAAGCACGATGCCCAACAGAGCCGAAGCCACCTGAACCATTTCATTACCACTTCGTTGACGGATTAAACAGCGGACGCAGGCGCCCGCTGGCATTGGGGAACCGACGGCGGTCTCAGATCACGCTGCGCAGGGCTGTAATGCAGTAATCCACATCGGCCACCGTGTGGTTGTACGTCAGGCACAGCCTGATCCGGGACTGATGGTTGGGTACGAAGGGCGGCACAAACAGCGACCCCATGATGCCTTGGTCAACCAGCTCGGCATTGACCCGTGCGGCCTCCATCGGGTCCTTGAACACCACGGGAATCACCGCCGTCCGCGAGCTGAGTTTGTCCACGCCCAGGGCGCTCAGTTGTTCGTGGGTGTAGCGTGTCAGTTCAGCCAGCGCCTGGCGGCGTTCGGCGCCCTGCGTGGCATTGATCTCGAGCGCGGTGCACGATGCCGAAGCGACACCCGGCGACACCGAGCGCGAAGCGTTATAGGTCGGGCAACGGAACCGCACCCGTTCGGCGAACGCCTCGTCCTTGAACACCACGAACCCACCGGAAGAGCCGAACGCCTTGCTCATGGTGCCGACAATGTAGTCAACCTGCGCGGCGACCCCCGCCGACTCACAGGCGCCCTGACCGGAGTCGCCCAACATCCCCACACCGTGTGCATCGTCGATGTAGATTTCGAGTTGCGGATGCACCTGCTTCAACGCCACGATGGCGGCAAGATCGGCCACATCCCCGTCGGCGGAGAACACGCCGTCGCTGATGATCAGGATTTTCTTGTCCTGGTTGAGCTGCACCAACTGCCCGAGCATCTCCACGTCGCCGTGGCTGTAGGCCCTGAACGGGCAACCCGATAGCTTCACGCCGTCCCAGATCGAGACATGGGACAGCTTGTCCAGCAAAATCAGATCGGCACGCTCAGCGGCCAAGGGGATCACCCCGAAGTTCGCTTGGTACGAAGTGGTAAACATCAGCGTGGTGCGACCACCGAACAAATCACGGTAACGGTTTTGCAAGCGCTCGTGGTACTCAGTAAAACCACTGAAAATCATCGGCCCGCCGATGTTCGAACCGTACTCGCGAATGGCCGCGATGGCCGACTCTTTCATACGTTCGTTATTGGACAACCCCAAGTAATCACACGACGCAAAGTTCAACAGCGTGCGCCCGTCGGCGAGGGTCATGTCGCGACCACAGGCCGAACGCACTTTAGGGAAGTAGGTGTAATAACCCAACTCTTTCGATTTGAAGGCGACGTCATCTATGCGCATAACACTCTCATTCAGCCGGCGTGGCATATCTATAAATTCGATAAGCGCGTTCATGGCAAACACCCTCTTGAGTCAGGTGGCGCATGGTGCGCAGTACCATGATGTTATCTTCGAGCATCCAGGACACACTGATGCGTCCGCGTCCAACCACACTTAATGCAATCGCGGATAACTTCAGCGTGAGCGCAACCGACAATCCCTTGCGTTGATAAGCCGGCGCGACACCGGTGAAAAACGCCCGGCCATATAACCCCTGTTGATTCAAGGCGGGTGCAAACATAGTGAAACCGACCACTTCACCGTGCCGCTCGGCGATCAACGCAGAAATATTATTGATATTGCGCGCCGCCACTTCAAACTGCCCTTTCGACGCCGGGCTATAACCCCAGTTGCGTTCCCAGGCGCGGTTATAACAGTCGGCCAATTGCTGACTCTTGGCGACCAGCTCATCCTGGCCACAATGAACAAACTGGATATCGGCCAATCGTTGCGTGAGTTTGTCTTCCAAGGCCTGGTATTGATAACCCTGGGCAGGCGGTTCAAAGACAATCTCGATCAGGTCTTTTTCTTTGTGGAAACCCGCCTCGGTCATTGCATCCGCGAGTGCCAGCGTATTGGCGGGCAATGAAAACACATTAAAGTCGGACTCGAACGTACGCAGCCCGCGCTCAATCAGGAATGAACTGTGGATGGGGCCGACCAACTCAGTCACCTGCCGGGGCAACAACCGCGAGCTGTTTATATAGTCGATTGAACTGTGCATCAGCGCCTGCAAGGCGCTTGCCTGGGGTAACGCGATCAGGGTTGAAAAATAGGCAGTGCCCACCCCATTGATCGTGGCGCGCCGATCGAAATGCACAATGCAAAAGGCAACGAGGTTACCGTGTTCGTCTTGCCACGCCACCGGGATGTTATGTTCGGTGGCCGAATGCTCGCAGGCTGCTATCACGCGCTGTTCAATCTGTTGCTGCGTGCGCCCCACCACCGACACCTGCTGGTCCAGATGCTGCAAGGCATACCAGTCGCACGCGGCCAAACCTATGACTCTGCTCATCGATATTCTCGTCCCACCTGCGTGGCATGGGTGTTCAGGCGGCCAGGCATAAGGCACGGGTGGTTTGGTCGTCGATCTCGATCCAGAAAGGCACAACGCTCTGGTTATCGATCAGGTGTGGCGGTGAAATCCGGCGGGTATTGACGCCCATCCGCTTGAGCAAACGCTCATTGCCTACCGCACTGAACGCGATCAATCGAAAAGCGCCCTTGGAGCGCGCAACATCAATGACTTCCCGGACCAGCGTCACGGTGTTTTTCCAAGCTTGCGCGGCAGTTAATACCTGGCCCTTGGGCTGGCTGATGGCAAACCGGGAAAGCTCCCAGATACCCGGCGAAAAAGGCAGGGAACTTGCACCCATCAAATGCGGAAAAACTTCCCCCAACAAATACGGCCCATTAGTGGGAAGCAGTCGGGCACAACCAAATATTTCGCGATCACGATCACAGGCCACTACATAGACAGTATCTGGACGATCAAACGCATCCAGTTCAATACCCTCCTCGCAATGTAACGGCCAACCCAATGTTTTAACGAATACTTCGTACCGATAGTTAGCCAACGCGCGTGCCATCCCTGGCAAAAGTTCGCCAACCGTCCCTGTTATTGCCGTAAGCATGCCAACTACCCAGCCAGCCAATATGATTAAGCAAGTACAACAAACCCATCACTGTGTGAGTAGCTGCCCAAATGGGCAGGTCGATCGAAGCCCTCGTCGCCCAGGCAGAACTTACGGGTCAAAAACCGACTTTCTAGTACTGCCGTACTAATAAATAATCAAGCTTAATGCGCCGACTACTGACTTCATTTCACCTGCGTCCCACGTCGAATGCGGTGTTGCCGACTTTTTCAGGCAACTCGATACCCCGCAACCGCACGCCCTTCATCACCCGCAGAGCCTGTATAATCCGCTCCCGCCTCCCAGCATCAGGGGCGTTGACCACGGAAGGTATTATTGGTGAAAGAATGGCGCGAAACATTAATAGAGGCCGTGTCCGACTGCGCGACCGAACATGAACTCTTCAATAAACTGCACACGATAACGTCCAACTTAGGCTTCGAATTCTGCTCTTATGGATTAAAAGTTCCATTGCCGTCGAGCGCTTCGCAATATGTACTGATTTCCAACTACCCCCGCTCGTGGGAACAGAAGTACGTCAGCGAAAACTACTTCTCCCAAGACCCCACAGTCGCCCATGGCCTGACCCGCTCCATCCCGCTGCACTGGTCCGCCGCCCAACAGCAGCAACACCTGGCCTTCTGGGAGGAAGCGCGCCATTACCAGCTTAATCATGGTTGGTGCTTGTCGTCGCAACGCGGCCCTAACGCGATTGGATTGCTCTCGGTGTCGCGCTCCAGTGAATACATCTCGACCACGGAACTCGAGCACATCGAGAACAAGTTGATCTGGCTGACGCAGTTGGCACACGAATCGATGACGCGCTTCTTTTCCGAAAAGTGCTTGCCAGACATCCACCGGGCCCTGACCGCACGGGAAAAAGAGACCTTGAGGTGGACGGCCCTGGGCAAAACCTATGTCGAGATCAGCATGATCCTCAACATCGACACACGGACCGTGAAGTTTCATCTGGTCAACGCCATGCGCAAACTCCAGGCCAGCAACAAAGCAGAAGCAGCCGTCAAAGCCTCCTTGCTGGGGTTACTTTTTTAGCCCTGCTGGTACTCGCGCGGCGTACAGCCGAACTCGCGGCGAAACACCGTGTGCAGGTACTGCGCCGACTTGAAGCCACACTTGGCGGCAATATCGGCAATCGCCAGTTCGTGGCTTTCCAGGCCCTTGGCAGCGGCCGCGAGTTTGAAGCGCAGGATCTCGTCATGCACGCTGCAACCACGCGCCTTGCGAAAATGCGCTTCCAGGGATGAGCGCGACACACCGACATAGGCCGCCACCTGCGCGGTCTTGATGCCTTGGCAGGCGTACTGCCGGATAAACAGCAGCGCCTGCATCACATACGGATTACCCAAGGGTTGATGCACGCTGGAAGCCTGCACATTGATCGCCTCCGGCGGTACCAGAATCTGCGTGCCCACGCAGGGTTTGCCGTGCAGCATCTGATGCAGCAGCGCGGCGGCGGTACGCCCCATGGTCTCGGTGCCCTGGATCACCGAACTGAGCGGCACCCGCGTCAGGGTGCGGGTCAGCGGATCGTTGTCGATGCCGATCAGCGCCACCTCCTCCGGCACCGCGATCCCGGCCGTGAGGCAGGCCTGCAGCAACTGCCGCGCGCGGGCGTCGGTGACGGCGATGATGCCAATCGGTTTGGGCAGGCTGTGCAGCCAGGCGATCTGCTGCTCCACCGCGCTGTCCCACAACGGCGCACTGGTCCCCAGGCCACGATAGACCTCGACGTGCAGGCCATCGCGTTGCAGCAGGCGGCGAAAGGCTTTTTCGCGCTCCTGGGCCCAGCGATTGGCCTGGGCTTCGGGCAGGCTGAAACAGGCAAAGCGGGTCAACCCGGCCTCGATCAAATGCTCATAGGCCAGCTTCATCAAGGCATGGTTATCGGTGGCGACGTAGGGAATGCCCTTGGGGTAGGCGCGCGCATCTTCATAAGAGCCGCCCACGGCCACCACCGGCAGTTTGCAATCGGCCAATGCCTCGCCGATCAGCGGGTCATCGAAATCGGCAATGATGCCGTCACCCTGCCAGCGCTCGATGCCGCGCAGGCGACAGAGGAAATCCTCTTCCAGGAACAAATCCCAGGACGCGCGCGTGCTGCTCAGGTAGTTGCCGATGCCGGCGATGATGCCACGGTCGTAGATTTTGCTGCCGTTGAACAACAGGGCGATGCGGTGGACGGGCGGTAGGGTTTTCATTGTTTTTATCCGGGGGCCAGTGGTAACAGACTAGCCCTCGCCACTCAAAATCGCACTACACCTTGGTGATTTTCATAATCAGCAGCCCAGGTGCCGTTGCTAGTATCCAGACATCGCCAAGAACAATAAGGAACACGCCCATGCCGTACTTCCCCGGTGTCGATCAGGTGCGCTTCGAAGGCCCTGCCAGCGACTCTCCCCTCGCCTTCCGCCATTACGACGCGAACAAGCTGATCCTCGGCAAACCGATGCGCGAGCACCTGCGCATGGCCGCCTGTTACTGGCACACCTTTGTGTGGCCGGGGGCGGATATGTTTGGCATGGGCACCTTCAAGCGCCCGTGGCAACGCAGCGGTGAGCCGATGGAAGTGGCCATCGGCAAGGCTGACGCGGCCTTTGAGTTTTTCTCCAAGCTGGGCATCGACTACTACAGCTTCCACGACACCGATGTGGCGCCGGAAGGCAGCTCGCTCAAGGAGTACCGCAACCACTTCGCGCAGATGGTCGACCACCTGGAGCGCCATCAGGAACAAACCGGTATCAAGCTGCTGTGGGGCACCGCCAATTGCTTCAGCAACCCGCGCTTTGCCGCTGGCGCAGCGAGCAACCCCGACCCTGAAGTGTTTGCCTACGCTGCCGCCCAGGTGTTCAGCGCGATGAACGCTACCCTGCGGCTCAAGGGTGCCAACTACGTACTCTGGGGCGGCCGTGAAGGGTATGAAACCCTGCTCAACACCGACCTCAAGCGCGAGCGCGAACAGCTCGGGCGCTTTATGCGCATGGTGGTGGAGCACAAGCACAAGATCGGCTTCAAGGGCGACCTGCTGATCGAGCCCAAGCCCCAGGAGCCGACCAAGCACCAGTACGATTACGACAGCGCCACGGTGTTCGGCTTTTTGCATGAGTACGGGCTGGAACATGAGATCAAGGTGAATATCGAGGCCAACCACGCGACCCTGGCCGGGCACAGTTTTCATCATGAGATCGCCACCGCCGTGTCCCTGGGGATCTTCGGCAGCATCGACGCCAACCGCGGCGACCCGCAGAACGGTTGGGACACTGACCAGTTCCCCAATAGCGTCGAGGAAATGACCCTGGCCACGTATGAAATCCTCAAGGCTGGCGGGTTCAAGAATGGCGGCTATAACTTTGACTCCAAGGTGCGCCGCCAGAGCCTGGACGAGGTGGACTTGTTCCACGGGCATGTCGCCGCCATGGATGTACTCGCCCTGGCGCTGGAACGTGCGGCGGCCATGGTGCAGAACGACCAGTTGCAGCAATTCAAGGACCAGCGTTATGCCGGTTGGCAGCAGCCGCTGGGCCAAGCCGTGCTGGCCGGTGAGTTCAGCCTGGAATCGCTGGCCGAACATGCGTTTGCCCATGAACTGAACCCACAGGCCGTGAGTGGTCGGCAAGAGATGCTGGAGGGAGTGGTCAACCGGTTTATTTATCGGTGACATTTGCGCGACAAATCTGTGCACGGAGCGTCGAAGGACGCTCTACAGTTCTACCCGCATCACGCTGTGTCTTTCCAACAACAATAAAAGGACGCACCACCATGAAGTCATTCAAACGTACCCTGCTCGCCACCGCCCTGGCCCTGCTCGCCCTGCCGGTGATGGCTGACTCTGCCCACCCGAAAATCGGTTTTTCCATCGACGACCTGCGCCTGGAGCGCTGGTCCCGTGACCGTGACTACTTCGTTGCCGCGGCGGAAAAACTCGATGCCAAGGTCTTCGTGCAGTCTGCCGATGCCAATGAGCAGAAGCAGATTTCCCAGATCGAAAACCTGATCTCCCGTGGCGTCGACGTGATCGTGATCGTGCCGTTCAACGCCACCGTGTTGACCAACGCCGTGGCCGAGGCCAAGAAAGCCGGGATCAAGGTGGTGTCCTATGACCGCCTGATCCTCAACGCCGACATCGACGCGTATATCTCCTTCGATAACGAAAAAGTCGGCGAGATGCAGGCCAGCGGCGTGCTGCAAGCGGCGCCCAAGGGCAATTACTTCCTGCTCGGCGGCGCGCCCACCGACAACAACGCCAAGGTGCTGCGCGAAGGCCAGATGAAAGTGCTGCAACCGGCCATCGACAAGGGCGACATCAAGATTGTCGGCCAGCAGTGGGTCAAGGAATGGAACCCTACCGAAGCCCTGAGCATCGTCGAAAACGCCCTGACCCGGAACAACAACAAGATCGACGCCATCGTCGCCTCCAACGACGCTACCGCCGGCGGTGCGATCCAGGCCCTGGCCGCGCAGAAGCTGGCGGGCAAGGTGCCGATCTCGGGCCAGGACGCCGACCTCGCGGCGGTCAAGCGCGTGATCGACGGCACCCAGACCATGACCGTGTACAAGCCGCTCAAGCTGATCGCCACCGAAGCCGCCAAGCTCTCGGTGCAGTTGGCGCGTAACGAGAAACCGACGTACAGCTCGCAGTACGACAATGGCAGCAAGAAAGTCGACACCATCCTGCTCACCCCGACCCCGCTGACCAAGGCGAATATCGACCTGTTGGAAAAGGACGGGTTCTATACCAAAGAGCAGATTGGCCAGTAGGAGCGGGCTTGCCCGCGAAAAACGTCAACGATAACGCGGGCATTGAGGATGAACGCGGTGTCCTCGGGTTCTTCGCGAGCAAGCTCGCTCCTACGGGAACCCGCGTTTCTTCGGCCTTTTGTGTGAGCCATGGTCATGTCCGACTACCTGCTGCAAATGAACGGCATCGTCAAAACCTTTGGCGGTGTCCACGCGCTGAACGGCATCGATATCAAGGTGCGGCCGGGGGAATGTGTCGGCCTGTGCGGTGAGAACGGTGCCGGCAAGTCGACCTTGATGAAGGTGCTGTCGGCCGTCTATCCGCACGGCACCTGGGAGGGTGAAATCCTCTGGGACGGGCAACCGCTCAAGGCCCAGTCCATCAGCGAAACCGAGGCCGCCGGTATCGTCATCATCCACCAGGAACTGACCCTGGTGCCCGACCTGTCGGTGGCCGAGAACATCTTCATGGGCCACGAGCTGACCTTGCCCGGCGGGCGCATGAACTACCCGGCGATGCTGCACCGCGCCGAAGCGTTGATGCGCGAACTCAAGGTGCCGGACATGAACGTCGCGCTGCCGGTGTCGCAGTACGGCGGCGGCTACCAGCAACTGGTGGAAATCGCCAAGGCCCTGAACAAAAAGGCGCGCTTGTTGATCCTCGACGAGCCCTCTTCGGCCCTGACCCGCTCTGAGATCGAGGTGCTGCTCGACATCATCCGCGACCTCAAGGCCAAGGGCGTGGCCTGCGTGTACATCTCCCACAAACTCGATGAAGTGGCGGCGGTGTGCGACACCATCTCAGTGATTCGCGACGGCAAACACATCGCGACCACCGCCATGGCCGATATGGATATCCCGCGCATCATCACGCAGATGGTCGGACGCGAGATGAGCAACCTCTACCCCACCGAGCCCCATGCCGTGGGCGAGGTGATCTTCGAGGCGCGCCACGTGACTTGCTACGACGTCGACAACCCCAAGCGCAAACGCGTCGACGATATTTCCTTCGTGCTCAAGCGCGGCGAAATCCTCGGCATCGCCGGCTTGGTGGGCGCCGGGCGCACGGAGCTGGTGTCGGCGCTGTTCGGCGCCTACCCCGGCCGCTACAGCGCCGAGGTGTGGCTGGACGGCCAACTGATCGACACGCGCACACCGCTTAAATCGATCCGCGCCGGGCTGTGCATGGTGCCCGAGGACCGCAAGCGCCAAGGCATCATTCCCGACCTGGGCGTGGGCCAGAACATCACCCTGGCGGTACTCGACACCTATGCGCACCTGACCCGTATCGACGCCGAGGCCGAACTGGGCAGCATCGACCAACAGATCGCGCGCATGCACCTCAAGACGGCCAGCCCGTTCTTGCCGATCACCAGCCTGTCCGGCGGCAACCAGCAAAAAGCCGTGCTGGCGAAAATGCTGATGGCCAAGCCCAAGGTGCTGATCCTCGACGAGCCCACACGCGGGGTGGATGTGGGGGCCAAGTATGAGATCTACAAACTGATGGGCGCGCTGGCGGCCGAAGGTGTATCGATCATCATGGTCTCGTCGGAGCTGGCCGAAGTGCTCGGCGTGTCCAACCGCGTGCTGGTGATCGGCGACGGCCAGTTGCGGGGCGACTTCATCAACGAGGGGCTCACCCAGGAACAGGTGCTCGCCGCCGCGCTCAGCCAAAACAATAATAACGATCGGAAAACCGCGTAGATGAATCAGGTCAAACAGCTGTTTACCCGCTACAAAATGCTCGCCCTGGTGATCGCCGTGGCGTTTATCTGGCTGTTTTTCAGCTGGCAGACCGAGGGCGGTTTCCTCACTCCGCGCAACCTGTCCAACCTGCTGCGGCAGATGTCGATCACCGGGATCCTGGCCTGCGGCATGGTGCTGGTGATCATCAGCGGGGAGATCGATTTGTCGGTGGGCTCATTGCTCGGCTTGCTCGGCGGGCTCGCGGCGATCCTGGATGTGGTCTATCACATGCCGTTGCTGGCCAACCTCAGCCTGGTGGCGCTGTGTGGCTTGATGATCGGTTTGGCCAACGGCTACATGACCGCCTACCTGCGCATCCCGTCGTTTATCGTTGGCCTGGGTGGCATGTTGACGTTTCGCGGGATTCTGCTGGGGATTACCGGCGGCACCACCATTGCGCCGGTGTCGCCATCGCTGGTGTATGTGGGCCAGGGGTATTTGCCGCATTCGGTGGGGCTTGGCCTTGGGGTCCTGCTGTTTGCCCTGACCCTGTTCTTGACCTGGAAACAACGGCGCAACCGCGCACTGCACGGGTTGGCCGCGCACTCGCTGGTGCGGGACGTACTGCGCGTGGTGGTGATCGGCGCGGTGCTGGCTGGGTTCGTCACCACCCTCAACAGCTACGACGGCATTCCCGTGCCGGTGCTGCTGTTGCTGGTGCTGCTTGGCGTGTTCAGCTACGTCACCAGCCAGACCGTGTTCGGCCGCCGCGTGTATGCGGTGGGCAGCAACATGGAAGCCACGCGCCTGTCAGGTATCAATGTGCAGGCGGTGAAACTGTGGATCTTCGGGATCATGGGCGTGATGTGCGCCCTCGCCGGCCTGGTCAACACCGCGCGCCTCGCGGCGGGCTCACCGTCGGCGGGCAATATGGGCGAACTCGACGCCATCGCTGCGTGCTTCATCGGCGGTACATCCATGCGCGGCGGCTCGGGCACGGTGTATGGCGCGCTGCTCGGGGCGCTGGTGATCACCAGCCTGGATAACGGCATGTCGATGCTGGATGTGGACAGTTATTGGCAGATGATTGTGAAGGGCAGCATCCTGGTGCTGGCGGTGTGGGTGGATGTGAGTACCCGCACAGGTCGGCGGTAGGAATGCAGGATAAATGTGGGAGGAGGCTTGCCCCCGATAGCCGTGTGTCAGTCATACAGGTATCAACTGACCCTCCGTCATCGGGGGCAAGCCCCCTCCCACATTGACCGCCTCAAACTGTGGGAGGGGGCTTGCCCCCGATGGCGGTCGGTCAGTCGACGTCTACAGTGCCAGCAGCTTTCTTGAATGGGGTAACACCAAGATAAAAGAGGTAGGCAATCGCTCCCCACGTCAATAGCTGATGATTGGCCACCCAAAATGCTTCGACCACCTTCAACCCCGTGCGCTCGCGACCCGTTTATCACATTTTTTTGACGTTTTTTTCTCATTCCCGGCTCTACATTCGCCGCGCCTAAACATGCAAATGATTCCTATTGGTTTCGTCTCAATCGACCTCTAGCGGATTTCCCGTGTCGCCATACAAACCCGGAGCGCTCACCGCATGACCACCCGCCTTCCTTCGTTCGTCAAAAAAGCCCTGCTGGCCACCGCCCTGGTCAGCGCCGGGCATGTGTATGCCGCCAGCGAGCCGGTCGGCATCGTGGTCTACAACGCCCAGCATGAAAGCCTCACCAAGGCCTGGGTCGAAGGGTTCACCCAGGAAACCGGGATTCCGGTGACGATCCGCAATGGCGACGACACCGAGATGGGTAACCAGCTCGTGCAGGAAGGCGCGGCCTCTCCGGCGGATGTGTTCCTCACCGAAAACTCCCCGGCCATGGTGCTGGTGGACAACGCAGGCCTGTTCGCGCCGGTCGCGCCGACCACCCTGCAACAGGTGGACGCCGCCTACCGCCCGGCTCATGGCAAATGGGTGGGCATCGCTGCGCGCTCCACCGTGTTCGTGTACAACCCGAGCAAACTGAAAGAGGGCGACCTGCCTAAATCCCTGCTGGACCTGGCTTCGCCAAGCTGGAAAGGCCGCTGGGCCGCTTCACCGGCCGGTGCCGACTTCCAGGCCATCGTCGCCGCCGTGCTTGAACTCAAGGGCGAAGCCGCGACCCTCGACTGGCTCAAGGCAATGAAGGCCAACGCGAGCATCTACCGAGGCAACAGCGCCGTGCTCAAGGCCGTCAACGCCGGCCAGGTCGACAGCGGTGTGATCTATCACTATTACAGCTTCGTCGACCAATCCAAGACCGGTGAAAACAGCAAGAACACCCAGCTGCACTACTTCAAGCACCAGGACCCGGGCGCGTTTGTGAGCATCTCCGGTGCCGGTGTCCTGGCCTCCAGCAAGCATCAGGAACAGGCCCAGGCCTTCTTGAAGTGGATCACCGGCAAAGACGGCCAGGCGATCCTCAAGGACGGCAATTCGTTCGAATACGCGGTCGGCCAGAACGCCCAATCCAACCCCAAACTGATGCCACTGGCGCAACTGGATGCACCTAAGGTCGACGCGTCGAAACTCAACAGCAAAAAGGCTGTCGAGCTGATGACCCAGGCCGGACTGCTCTGATTGTTGCCTGAATCGTCGATACCCGGCATCGCCCACGCGCAGCTACGCAAACGCCCCCACGGACTGTTCAAAAGCCGTGGGGGCACGTGGGTCACCAGTTTGTCGGTACTGGTTTCGTTGTTGGCGCTGCTGCCGATTGCGTTTGTGATCGGCGTGTCGTGGCAAATCGGCTGGGCGCAAATCGAAGCGCTGGTATGGCGCCCTCGCGTCGGCGAGTTGCTGACGAACACAGTGCTGCTGGTGCTGTTCACCTTGCCGTTGTGCATCGTATTGGGCGTCGGGCTCGCGTGGTTGACCGAGCGCACCGACCTGCCCGGCCGCCGTGCCTGGTCGTTGCTGGCGGTCGCGCCGCTGGCAGTGCCGGCGTTTGTGCACAGTTACGCGTGGGTCAGCCTGGTGCCGTCGATCCATGGACTGCCGGCCGGTGTGCTGGTGTCGGTGATCGCCTATTTCCCGTTTCTGTACCTGCCGGTGGCGGCGACCCTGCGCCGGCTGGACCCTGCGATTGAAGACGTGGCCGAATCCCTGGGCCTCAAGCCCTGGGCGGTGTTCCGGCGGGTGGTGTTGCCGCAGTTGCGCCTGGCGATCTGCGGCGGTGCGCTGTTGGTCGGCCTGCATCTGTTGGCAGAATATGGCCTGTACGCGATGATCCGCTTCGACACCTTCACCACGGCGATTTTCGATCAGTTCAAGTCCACCTTCAACGGCCCGGCGGCCAATATGCTCGCGGCGGTGCTGGCCCTGTGTTGCCTGGCGATGCTCACCGTCGAATCCGCCTCGCGCGGCCATGCACGTTATGCCCGGGTCGGTTCCGGCAGTGCCCGTGAGCAACGCATCGTGCGGCTGAGCGCCGTCACCCGCATGCTCTCCCTCGGCTTGCAAGCCGCAACCTGTGCATTGGCCCTCGGCGTGCCGCTGGTCACCCTGGGCAAATGGCTGGTCGCCGGTGGGCGTGAGGTCTGGCAGTTCAGCGAGCTGCTGCCGGCGCTGGAGCAAACCGTGCTACTGGGCATTGCCGGTGCGGTGTTGACCACCTGCGCGGCGGTACCGATTGCCTGGCTGTCGATTCGTGCGCCGGGGCGCCTGCAACGCATCCTGGAAAGCTGCAACTACATCACCAGTTCGTTGCCGGGCATTGTCGTGGCACTGGCGCTGGTCACGGTGACCATCCACTTCGCCCGGCCAATCTACCAGACGACGATCACCGTGCTGCTCGCCTACCTGCTGATGTTCCTGCCACGGGCGCTGGTGAGCCTGCGTGCGGGCATCGCCCAGGCGCCGGTGGAACTGGAAAACATGGCGCGCAGCCTTGGCCGCTCGCCGGGCCGCGCCCTGTGGCTGATTACGATGCGCCTGGCGGCCCCGGCCGCCGCTGCAGGAGCGGCGCTGGTGTTCCTGGCGATCACCAACGAGCTGACCGCCACCCTGTTGCTCGCGCCCAACGGCACGCGCACCCTGGCCACCGGTTTCTGGGCGATGACCAGCGAGATCGACTACGCCGCCGCCGCGCCTTACGCGTTGATCATGATCCTGCTCTCACTGCCGTTGACCGGCCTCCTCTACCACCAATCCAAACGCACGGCCGGCCGATGAACGCCCTCGAACTCACTGCTCTTTGCAAAACCTTCGGCACCCAAGCAGCCTTGGCCGACGTCAGCCTGGCGGTGCCCAACGGCAGCCGCACGGTGATCGTCGGGCCTTCCGGCTCCGGCAAGACCACCTTGCTGCGGATGATTGCCGGCTTTGAATTCCCCGACAGCGGCAGCCTGACCCTGAACGGCCAGGTGCTGGTCGACGACATCCACGCCGTGCCGGCCCACCAGCGCCAGATCGGTTATGTGCCGCAGGATGGTGCGTTGTTCCCGCACATGACTGTCGCCGACAACATTGGCTTCGGCCTCGCGGCCAAGCACGCTGCACGGCACGAACGCATCGCCGAACTGATGGACAGCGTGGCCCTCGACGCCAACATGGCCCGGCGCTGGCCCCACGAGCTGTCCGGCGGCCAACAGCAGCGCGTGGCGCTGGCGCGGGCCTTGGCGCAACAGCCCCGGCTGATGCTGCTGGATGAACCGTTTTCCGCGCTGGACACCGGCCTGCGCTCGGCCATGCGCAAGATGGTGGCGCGGTTGCTGAGTGATGCGAACATCACCACGATCCTGGTCACCCATGATCAGAGTGAGGCGCTGTCGTTCGCCGACCAGTTGGCGGTGATGCGCCAGGGGCGCCTGGTGCAATCGGGTCATCCGATGAACCTTTATCAGTACCCCGTGGACGAACAAACCGCGTTATTTCTCGGCGAAGCCGTGGTCATGCCCGCGCGGATTGAGGCGGGCAGGGCTCACTGTGCGTTGGGTCGCGTGCCGGTCGACAGCCAGGCCAATCACGGTGCGGCACAGATCATGCTGCGCCCCGAGCAACTGCACCTGAGTACCACCGACGAATCCGGCTGCCGTGGCGTGGTCACCGAGCGCGAATTCGGCGGCAATACCTGCACCCTGACCGTGGCGTTGCAACCGGGCGAGGACGCGCCTGGCCAGGCCATCCTGGTGCGCAGCTCGGGCCTGCAAGCGCCAAACCCAGGCAGCGTGGTGTATCTCAGCACGGTGGGCATGGCCCATGTGCTGAAAAAACCAGCGGCCCTCAGCCCCCGCTGAGTTTTGCGAGGTATCTACACAACGTTGGCGCGCCCCTGAACAAGCGGGCTTGCCCTAACACCGTTCAGTTAAGGCTTTTTTGTAGGAGCGAGCTTGCTCGCGAAGAACTCACAGGCACCGCGTTCATTCAGGAAACACGCGTTATCGTTGACGTTTTTCGCGAGCAAGCTTGCTCCTACAGAAGGCGATGTACGCTTAACTGAAACGGCATTAGGGCAAGCCCGCATGC